>DASVHQ010000237.1:0-5372 GCA_036382515.1 Polyangiales bacterium
GGGCACAGATGCTGTTCGCCTTCGACATTGCGTTCACCACCGCGGGTGTGCTGCTCTTCGAGCCGCTGGTGTGTGATTGAGGTGCAAGCGCCGTTGACACGTGACTGCCGCTGTTCGTAACTGCTCGAGGCCATGTTGCTGCGCTCTTTCTTCTTCGCCGTGATCGTGACCAGCTGTGTGCTGCGCTTCGTCGCGCTCGACACGGCGCCGCCAGGATTCTTCTCGGACGAAGCGAGATCGGGAGCCCACGCGTTGTGCTTGGGGCAAACAGGCCAGGATGCCGCAGGCCTGAGTTGGCCCGCGTACTCGCCCGCCGGCAGCGATGTCGAGCACGCCACGGTGGGTGCGCTGTATGCCAGTCCGTGGACGTTCCCGTTGGCGCTGTGGCTGCGTTTGGCGGGCAGCTCGCCGTATGCGGTGCGCGCTGCTAGCGCGGCCTTCGGGGTGGGATCGATCGCGTTGATGGTGCTGCTGATGTGGCGGCTGTTCGACCTCACGATCGGTCTCGGCGCGGGCGTGGTGTTGGCGTGCATGCCGATCCACTTTCAACTCAGCCGCTTGGCCTGGGACAACACGACGGTCCCTTTCTACTTGTTGCTTGGGATGCTCGGCCTGGTGCTGGCGTCGCAATCGACCGCCACAACCCGCCGTGGCGTGTGGATCGGAATGGCAGCGCTGGGTTTCGCCCTGGCGGCGATCGTCTACCCGTCTCAGCGTCTGCAGGTCCTCGGCGCGTTTCCATTCATGGTCTGGCAGCAGCAACGCGGCGATCGACCGCTGCCGCGAGCTGCACTGCTTGGGCTGGGCGCGGCCTTTTCGCTGTTCTGCCTGCCATTGCTGCACGGTCTGTGGTCGGGCTTCCTGCTCGAACGCATGGACGCCACCTCGATCTTCGCTGCGAGTTGGCTGCGGCAATGGGCCGGTCCAAGGCTTGGGACCGTGTTCGATGACAGCGCGTTGTACCGTGGATGGACCGCTGTTTTGGCGTTTGCACACAACCTGTTTGCACATCTGGACCCCAGGTTTCTGTGGTTCTCGGGTGACAAGGAGCTGCGGCATTCCAGTCAACTGGTGGGCGAGCTCGGACCACTCGAAGCGCTGGCCTTGGCGGCGTTCTGCGTGCGCAAATTCCGCAGCGGCGCAGCCCACGAGGTGGCGGACACGACCCTGTCGAGCATCGCGCGTCTACAGTCCAGCTGCATCGTTGGCGTCGTACTGGGCATCGTGCCGTCTGCTTTGACGCGCGACGCGCCGCACGCGTTGCGCATGTACGGGGCCGTGCCGTTCATCGCGATCTGGGTAACGCTGGAATTGTGGCGATCCTGGCGTGCGCTGCAACCACGCTGGCGCACAGCCGCGTTCGTTGCGTCCGCGGCGGCGCTCATCGGCGTTCAAGCGTGCTTCTTGCACGCGTACTTCACGCGCTACCCGCAAATGGCACGCAGTCGCTTCGAGCCGGCGATGAGTGAGCAAGCCCAGCGCACCGTGTCCACAGGCAACTGGCGCGGCTTCGTTCAATCAGGCCGCACCAGCTCGGAGCGCATTCAACGCGGGTACTTTGCGATGGCCATGGGGCACGTGCCTTGCGGTGTCGTGCGTGACTGGAGCGTCGTCGCAGCGAGCAAGCGCTGAACACGCGTAGGTCAACGCCTTTCGAGCGGAGCGAATTGCAAGCAAAGCTGCGAAGGCTCGCCCGTGTGCTCGCGTGAGATCGCGTACTCGAGGTGACGTTGCCCCGAAGGCTGCACGAACGATTTCGGGTGTTCTCCCCTACTGCAAGGGAGAGCGAGCCTGTGGAAGAATCGGTTCAGCGAAGAGCGGCGACTCAAGACGCTGGTCGCCGAGCTGACGCTGGATGTGCGCGGTGTTCGCAGCGCTGCGCGCCTCCGGCCTTGCGTGGCTAACGCAGGGTTAGCATTCTGCGAATCGCCTGGTCGTCGGGGTGGAGCCGGGCGTAAGCTTGCCATAGATCGACGACCTGACCGCGATCGCGTCGACTGAAGCGGAAAAGCTCGACTCCCGCCTGGAGCAACGTCTCCCGATTGTCTGGATGCCGATCGAGAGACCGGACCAGGAGACGGCGAGAGCGAGCGACTGCGACCGCCCGCGCGCTGGCAGCCCGCGCGCGATCGTTGTTCGCGACCCGTGCGGCCAGTCTCTCGCGCCCGGTTTCTCGTCCCAGGAAGGCCATCGCCAGTTGCAGGTCCGGGTTCTGGAAACGCGAGACTGAGGCCGGTCGCTGCTTGTTGGGTTCTGGTTCCCACGCCAACCGTCGAGCCCACTCGAGCGGTCCAAAACTCTGAGAAGAGACGAGCACGACCGCGCTGACAATGACCGTAGCCGCAGGCCTGATGTGTGGCCGTAACCGCGACCAGCTCTGCATGGCCCACGCTGCGGCGGCCAGGGTCAGACCGATCGTTGCGACTATCCAGAAAACACCCCACGAACGTGGGCCCGGGGGATCGATGGTCTGGGACCTGGTCCACGCCACCCAAAGGCACTCGACCACCCCGAAGCAGGCGAAAGCGCCCGCCCGGCCTCGTTCGAGCAAGCCCAGCCAATCGTCGAGGGCGACTGCGACAAACGGCAAGCCGATCGCGAGGTACAGTAGATGAAAACGCGCGCCCACGACTCCCTTGGCGAGCAGCACGCCGAGGGCAGGTACGATGAAGCAGATGGCAATCAGGTCGGTTGCGATGGGCCCTGGCTCGCCGCCCACGAGCCGTCTGGCGACGCGGAGCCCTCGCTGCGCGAGCATGGCGATCCCGGGAACCGTGATCAGGGCCAGAGTCGGCCACACCTCAAAGTCAGTGTACACGTAGAGGGCATCCCGCCATCCTCCGACCATGTACGGTTTCACCACCGTTCCGTATCCCCAGGTCAGCTTCGAGACCTGCTCCCAAATTGAAGAGACCGGTCCGATATCGGTGAGTAGAGGCGAGCCGGGATCGAAGAGGATCGCCTGAGCTGCCAGCATCCAGATCAACGACGGCACGAGCGGCAGCAGGATCAGCCCGACCATTGGGAAGAACCCCCCCCCCCGCGTTTCGTCTTGGGCCCGCAGTCGCGTAGTGACGTAAGAGCAGCCGAGATAGACCGCGTAGCTGCCCCACAGGATCAAGCCTTGGCCAAAGTAGGACAACAGTACCAGGGCCGGCCAGAGCGCGATCCGGATGCGGGGCTTGGTAGTGTCGCGCCGCGGCAACAGGTCCAACAACAACGCCAAGGCCAGTGGGCCGATCAAGGAAGCGGCGAACTCGCCTTTGGAGTTGGTGTAAAGGACTAGATCCCCCACCGCGTAGAGGAGCCCCGCGAACCAAGCGCTGCGCGCGCCGCCCAACCGCTGCGCCGCCCGGTATGCCAAGCAGATCCCAGTGAGCCCCAGGATCAGCGGCAAGAGCCGGAGTCCGAGCTTGCTGGTCTCTCCGAACAACCAGCTGGACGGCAGCTGGATCCACCACCAGAGCGGCGTGATCCCGTTGGAGTTTGTCACTGGCGTCCGAAACAAGATCTCTAGCAGGTGCCCGGACTCCAAGGACTGACTCATCCCCCGAGCGATCACTTCCATCTCGTCGTGAACGATCGGAAAAGACATCAGGGCCTCCACTCGGAAGACCAGACCCAGAAGCCCAAGTAGCAGCACCGCCCAGCTGTTCGGACATCGCCATCTTACCGCTGGTGCGTCCTGCTCGGACGATCCTTCGTGACTCCGGCGTTCGGTCTTTGTCATGCGCTGGACCTGACAGTGCAGTCACGACTTGTACGTTCTGTCAAACTGCAAGCACAGTTGTGATGGCTCTCCCTTGTGCTCACGCGAGATCGAGTATTGCACGTACTGGTGACCGCGCGCGTGGTCGACGTACTCGGGCTGCCCTGGACGCACGGACGCAGGCACCACCTAGGACGGATAAACCTCAATTTTCTCCCTCCCGATGTCAAGCGTCAGCCCGCCAACCGAGACGATCTCGCGCTTCTTTCCATGGACCGTAAAGGCGTACACATCCAAAGCTGAAATTCCCCCTTCCGTCAAGGATGGTCCTGACCCGCGGAGCCAGCGATGGGCGGTTCAGCAGCGTGATTTCCGCGCCATGAGCTCTGTCCTCTACGGCCGGCTACCTCGGCAACGATCAGTCACTGCCCCACTCTACAGCTCGAACCCTCAGCGAGCGCAGCGATGCGCAACACAAACTCGGCTGCATCATTGCCGAAGCCGAAGACCGTGATCACGGCAGGGTGGTTGGCACGCGCGGCGGCTTTCGCCTCGCGGAAGAGTCGCTCACAGAGCCCAGCGTCCTGGTTGCCTGCGCCAGTCAACACCTTCACTGCGACGCGCCGTCCAAGGCGGAGATCATAAGCGTCGTAGACCCGCCCCGTGCCGCCGGCGCCGAGGTTTCCCTTCAGCTGGTATCGGCCGCCGAGCAGGCTAGCGGCTAGCGGAGAAGTACCCATGCGGCGCCCAGCATGACGTATTTGCCTGCAGCAGAGGCCGTTGAGGCGGCGCCCGGTCGGCACGAAGCTCGTGCTCGCGGCCATCGCATCCCTCGACGAGCTGGTGCAAGCGGTGGTGCAGGGGTCAAAACCCGAAGCATGGCAAGCTCTGCAGGTGCAGGTCGTGCCGCGCATCGAAGCCATCGCACGCGGCCACGACTCACTGCGCGCCAAGGGCATGCATGCAAGCCTCGACGAGATCGCCGAGATCGCCGAGGTGCGCACCGCGACGCTCGAGCGCCTGGCCCACGATGATTTCCAGAACCTCCGGCGCTATCTCGCACAACGCGACGCCGCAGCTGCGCAGCCGAGCAGCGCGTTCGATTCTTGGATCTACGGCGCAGTGGACTTCGCCGTGCGCGAGATGATCGAGCTGATGAAGACGCATCGCAAGGCCGGCAAGAACATCGCGCTGCTGTACGGCGGTGAGCCCGCGCTGCGTCCGAACATCATTCGCGCGGCCAGCAAGATGTTCGAAGCCACGGTCGTCTACACCAACGGCACCGTCGGCTTTCCCGACATCCCCGTGACCTGGATGCTCTCGCTCGACGGCACGCGTGAGATCCACGACAAGATCCGCGGCAAGGGCGTGTTCGACAAGGTGATGAAGAACGTGGAGCGAGACACGTTTCGAGAGCCCGTCGTGCACTGCACGATCACCAAACAGAACCAGCACGTGATCGAAGACATGGTGCAGATGGTGGCCGCCAACGAGCGCCTGCGCGGCATCGGCTTCAGCTTCGACACGCCGGAGCTCGGCAAGCACGACAACGGCATCTTCATCCCGCTGGAAGAGCGAGACGTGATCGTCGATCAGCTCGTGCAGCTGAGCAAGAAGTACTGGAAGACCATGGGCTTCAACAAGGGCATGGCCAACCAGTTCA
>DASVHQ010000238.1:0-2534 GCA_036382515.1 Polyangiales bacterium
CGCTTGCAGCACCCGCTCGCCTGCCTTGCGGCTCCTGACGTAGACGTTGGCGTCGTCGGCGTAGCGCACGAACCGATGGCCCCTGCGCTCAAGCTCCCGATCCACCTCGTCCAGCAGCACGTTGGCCAGCAGTGGGCTCAGCACGCCATAGACGCAAAAGATAACTTCGAGTTCGAGCGACATGTGGCGCTGTGCCGGACGAAGTCTTTGCTTGACTTTAGGCGTAAGCGGTAATATCTTTATGGCCGATGTCGCGATCCACCGGCGCCGAGAGGGCCCAACGCTTGAACGCTGCATTCGATCTGCTTGCCCAAGGTTGCGCGGTCGCGCAGGCCACGGACATGCTGACCGATGCATTTGGCTTGTCGCGTCGGCAGGCTTGCCGGTACGTGCAAGAGGCCCAGGCGATCAAGCGGCCGGTGCCGATTGCGCCTGTGAACGTGGCAATCACCGTCAAGGTGCCCGAGGAGATTGCGGCGGAGCTGCGCTCGCACGCACAGGCCACGGGATCGACGATCGGCAACGTGGTGGCCCGTGCCGTCTCGGGCCTGATCGCTCGGGAGCGTCGGCGTGCCTGAGCGGCGTCAGCGCCGCGATGTCCGTCTCGAATATTGCTTTGACCGTTTGTGCAGCGCCAAGCTCGAACTGGTCTACGACCTCTTGGTCCCGGACCGCTCTCGGCGCACCGGTACACCTTCCCGGGTAGGAGGACAAGGCCATGAGCATGAAGACGGCAGCGATCTATGCGCGAGTGTCCTCGGATCAACAGAAGGAGGACAAGACGATTGCCAGCCAGACGGCCGCGCTGGTGGCGTTCGCTTCGAGCCACGGCTACGGCGTACCGGATGATTGGATCTTCGAGGATGAGGGCTTCAGCGGCGCGACGCTGGTTCGCCCCGGCCTGGAGCGCGTGCGCGACCTGGTCGCCGAAGGCCAGGTTCAGGCGGTGCTGGTGCTCTCGCCCGACCGGCTCAGCCGCAAGTACGCCTACCAAGTCCTACTGACGGAGGAATGGCTGCGCCAGGGCGTGGAGACGATCTTCGTCAACGCGCCGCAGTCGCATTCGCCGCAAGACCAACTGCTGCTGCAGTTTCAGGGCATGATCGCCGAATACGAGCGCGCACAGATCCTGGAGCGCTCGCGGCGCGGCAAGCGCCACCGCGCCAAGCAGGGCGAGGCCAGCGTTCTGAGCGCTGCGCCATATGGCTATCGCTACGTGCGCAAGACCGAGGACCGCGCAGCCTACTTCGAGGTGATCGAAGCTCAGGCTGAAGTGGTCCGCCAAGTCTACGATCTGTACACCGTGCAGGGGTTGAGCATCGGCGCGATCACACGACGGCTCAACTTACTGGGTGTGCCCACCCGCAAGGAGCAATCTTGCTGGGAGCGCTCGACAGTCTGGGGGATGCTACGCAACCCGGCGTATCGCGGCACGGCCTGCTTCGGCAAGACGCAGGAGTCGGCCCGACAGCGCCGCAGCAACCGCGCCGTACGCACGCGCGTGCGGCCCCCGCGGCGCGGGGCGCGCACTCAACGCGAGACACCCCGGGCTCAGTGGATTCAAATCCCCGTGCCGGCGCTGGTGGACCAGCGCACCTTCGACCTGGCCCAAGAGCGACTGCAGGACAACAAGCGACTCGCCCCGCGCCGCACCATCGAGCCGAGCATCGTGCAGGGCCTGGTGCATTGCGCCGGCTGCGGCTACGCCCTGTACCGCTCTTCCACGCACAGCAGCGCCCGCAAGATCTACTACTACCGCTGCCTGGGCTCCGACGCCTGGCGCTACCAGGGACAGGCGCGGTGCAGCGCGCGCCCCATCCGCCAGGACCTGCTCGAGGACACCGTCTGGCGTGAAGTCGCGCGACTGCTTGAGGACCCGACGTTGATCCAGGTTGAACTGACTCGGCGCTTGGAGGCGGCGCAAACCGCGCATCCGACCAAGCAGCATCAGGACAGGATCTCACGCGAGCTGGTTCAGCTTCAACGGCGTGCCGAACGGCTGCTCACGGCGTACCAAGAGGAATTGCTCGACCTGGACGAACTGCGCCGACGCATGCCTGCGCTGCGCCAGCGCGAGACACGCCTAAAGGCGGAATTGGAATCGCTGCGCAACCAGTTGGTCGATCAGAGCGCCTGCTTGCGGCTCGCCCATACGTTGAACGAATTCCTCGAGCGACTGCGGGCCCAGGCACAGACCCTGGACGTGCTCGCCCGCCAGCGCATCGTCAGGCTGATCGTCAAGGAGATCGTCGTCGGCAACGACAGCATCGCCATCCGGCACACCATACCGAATTCGTCTCGCTCTTCCGGCGGCCCCGGTAACGAGGCTGGGCCCGGAACGACCGCACCAGGAAGCGGTGCAGCGACAAGTTCGCTTTTGTGTACGTGGCGTGATCTCGCCGTTGTTGGCCAATCTGTACTTCCGCCGCTTTATGCTGGCGTGGTACGGAGGCGGCTACGCACGGCGGTTGCAAGCCGAAGTGGTGAACTACGCGGACGACTTCGTGATTCTGTGCCACCAAGGCATGGGTGAG
>DASVHQ010000239.1:0-24120 GCA_036382515.1 Polyangiales bacterium
TGAACCTGGTCATCAACGCGCGAGATGCCATGCCGCATGGTGGCAAGCTGACCATCCAGACTGCGAACGTCGAGCTCGATGAGCGAAGCGCCGCGCTACACGGGTCGATGGTGCCAGGCGCGTACGTGCTGCTGACGGTCAACGATACCGGCTGCGGCATGGACGAGGTGACGAAACAACGCTTGTTCGAGCCGTTCTTCACCACCAAAGAGGTCGGCAAGGGCACAGGGCTCGGCCTGTCCACGGCTTATGGAATTGTCGAGCAGAGCGGCGGCAGGATCGAGGTCAGCAGCGAGCTCGGCCAGGGTTCCACGTTCGAGATCTACCTGCCCCGCGTTGCGGACGCGTCCGGGCCCCGCAGGCGCACCCACGACTCCGAGCGGCCACCCGTCGGCAACGAGACCATCTTGCTGGTCGAAGACGACCAGGCAGTGCGCGCGCTGGCGACGCGGATTCTTCGCGCGGCGGGCTACGCCGTGCTCGCCGCCGCCGGCGGCGCCGAGGCCGTGCAAACGTTCGAGACGCACGCTGGCGAGATCGCTCTCTTGCTCACCGACGTGGTCATGCCGCAGATGAGCGGCAAGCAGCTCGCCGAAACGCTCAGCCAGCTGCACCCGAGCCTGCGCGTGCTCTACATGTCGGGCTACACCGACAACGCGATCCAGCGCCACGGAGCACTGGAGCCGGGGACGATGTTCATCGGTAAGCCCTTCGACGCCAAAGACCTCACGCGCAAGGTGCGCGACGTGCTCGACGCGGGGGTGCCGGACACGGCTCCGCCCCAAGACACCGGCTGACCACTGGCGCGCCAGCGCGAGCGCGCGTGCGATGACCGCCCCACCGCTTGCGCAACGTTAACCAGCCTAGAACTTCGGCTCCGCGAAGGGTGCAGCCGGGCGCGCGAGCAAGTAGCCCTGCAAGAGGTCGCAGCCGAGGCCGATGAGCATGTCGCGCTCGGGCGCCGTCTCGACGCCTTCGGCGATGACGCTGATGCCTAGCTCGGCGCACAGACCTGCGAGAGTGCTCACGAGCTTTTGCTTCATCGCGTCGCGATCGACGTGGCGCACCAGCGTGATGTCGAGCTTGACGATGTCCGGCCGCAGCAGCGCAAAGCTGTTGAGGCCCGAGTAGCCAGCGCCGATGTCATCGATGGCAATCCGGAAGCCGAGCTCCCGCAGCCGTGAGATCCGCTGCTCGACGTCGCCAACTTCGTCCAAGTCCGCGCGCTCGGTGATCTCGAAGATCACGCGTGGCGCGATCGCAGCGAGCGGCGAGTTCGATGCGAAGAGCGTGTCGTCAAGCAGGTCGCGCGTGTGCAAATTCACGAAGAGCGACGCATCCGCCGGAGCTTTGGCCATCGGCCCACCGCATCGCTCACGTATCTGACGACCCAGGCTCTGAAGCTGGCCCAGCTTCTCCGCCGCATCGAACAGCGCCCCGGGATGCGGCAGGCTGGCCTCGGAGGAACGGACGAGCGCCTCGTACCCGAACACCGAACGGCGCGACCACGAAACGATGGGCTGATAGACCATGAACACCGACGCAAGCGCGCGCTCGAACGAAAGCTCGAGCTCCGACGTCTTCTCGGCCTCCGCGAGCTCCCGCTGGTGCAGCGCGAGCGCAGCGCGCCGCGCCTGGGCCAAGCGATAAAAGCGCAGCGCGCGCGCCACACACTCGAGCAGTTGATCGGGAGCGACTGGCTTCGGCAAATACTCGGTGGCGCGGTACCGGACCGCCCCGCTGGCCGAGTTGGTCGATGGCACCCCGGTGAGCAAGATCACCGGGATCTCGTCGTCGAGCTCTCTGACGGTGCGCAACAGCGCGACGCCGTCCAGTAGAGGCATCGCGATGTCGCTGACGATCAGCTCGATGTTGCCGCCCTTGAAGACTTCGAGCGCTGCGCGGCCGTCGTCGGCCACCACCACGCTGTAGCCGCCCTGGGTGAGCACACGGGACAGCGCGGCGCGCACGCTCGGATCGTCGTCCGCGATGAGAATGTGCCTTGGGCTGCGTGCCATGTTCGCCTCAGTCTCCCTCGTCCCCGATTCCGTATTGACGACACTTCTTGTAGAAGTGCGAGCGTTCGGCTCCGAGTGCCTGCGCCGCGGCTCCCTTGCTGTTGCCCTGCGCCGCAATCGCTTCGAGCATGATCTGGCGCTCGAGGTCGTGGAGCAGCTCGCGCAACGTCTTGCCGCTCTGGTAGACGCTGCCCCGTGCGACAGGCTTGCCGCTCACGGGGATGCTCAACACTTCGCGCATGGTTTGGGCTTCGATCACTTCGTTTGGATACAGGATGGCGAGTCGTTCGATGAGGTTCTCCAGCTCGCGGATGTTGCCGGGAAAATCGTAGTTGGAGAGCTCTTGGAGCGCGCTTGGCGAAAGGCGCAGGCCGTAGCCCTTGCGGCCCTGGCTGGTGAAGTGCGCGACCAGCACGGGCAGGTCTTCTTTTCGCGCACGCAGCGCAGGCACGTGCAGCGTCACGACGTTGAGCCGGTAGTATAGGTCCTCTCGAAACGTGCCGTCACTGACCATCGCCCCGAGGTCGCGGTTGGTGGCGGCGAGCACACGCACGTCGACGGTGGTCGTGCGTCCTGCACCAACGCGCTCGAACTGGCCCTCTTGCAGCACGCGCAAGAGCTTCACTTGCATGGGCATCGGCATGTCACCGATTTCGTCGAGCAAGAGTGTCCCGCCATCGGCGAGCTCGAAGCGCCCTTTGCGTGCGGCGACGGCGCCCGTGAAGGCGCCCTTCTCGTGGCCAAAGAGCTCGCTCTCGACCAACTCCTTCGGCACGGCGCCGCAGTTGAGCTTCACGAACGGGGCGCTGCCACGCGCCGAGCCGGCGTGGATGGCTGCAGCCACCAGCTCCTTGCCGGTCCCGTTTTCGCCGGTGATGAGCACGCGTCCCTCGGAAGGGCCAACCTTGGCGATCAGCGCGCGCAAGCGCTGCATCGCGGGGCCGTCGCCGACGAGCGAACGTACGCCGCTGACATCGGCTTGCAGCCGGCTGTGCACCTCCTGCAATTGCGCGAAGCGCAGCGCGTTCTGCACGGTCAGCATCAAGCGCTCGCGATGCAACGGCTTCTCGATGAAGTCGATCGCACCGAGCTTGATGGCCCGCACGGCGTGCTCGATGCTGCCGGCCCCCGAGATCACGAGCGTGGGCGTGGCATCGCCGCGCTGGCGCATGCGCATCAGCATGTCGAGGCCATCCATCTGCGGCATGGATAGATCGGTGATGACGAGATCGAACGACGCGCGCTCCAGCTGATCGAGTGCTTGCTGTGCGGACGACGCCGTCTCGACTTGGTGCTGCTCGTTGCCGAGCATGCGGGAGAAGGCCAAGAGGATCTCGCGATCGTCGTCGACGATGAGGATGTGTGCGGGCATTGCGTCGGGAGAACTACGAATTTACAGCAAGTCGGACCCGAAGACACAATCGCAACGCAGACCGTCGAGACTCAGCTCTGCGTCTGCTGTGATCGCGCGTCGTTGTATGTGTGCAGACACACCAGTCCATGTGGGCTATGCGCGCAGGTTGCTTTGGCTAGCCGTACCTGTGCTTGGACACGACCGTCCCGGTAGCTTGCGGGCAACCGGCTCGGTCGTCATGCTACGAAGAAGCGCTTTGTCGTGTGCCGGCTTGCGCGATGTGTATGACGCGCCGGGGGGACATGGATGCTGCCGAACACCACTGAGCGCGTTGTGCTCATCATCGACTCGAGTGCCGAGGTCGACACACCACGCGTGCAGTGGCTGACAGCTGCAGGGTTCCAGGTCGAAGTTGCCCGCGACGCCGGGCAGGCGCTTGCCGTGTTGCGCGCGCGCGCGATCGTTGCCGTCGTGCTCGTGACAGCGGTCCTGGACGCCAGCGCGGCAGCACTCACGCACAGCCTCAAGCGCGAGCCGCAGGGCTCAGCGCTGGCCGTCATCGTGCTCGCTCGGGCCTCCAGTGCCGAGGAGCGGCTGCTGTTGCTGCAGGCCGGAGCCGAGGAAGTGCTGACAGGCCCGGTCGAGGGGCAAGAGTTGTGCGTGCGCCTGCAAAACTTGCTGCGCCTTTCGGCTGCACGCGCGCCAACACCCGCAGCGAGCACGCAACCTCCTGCACGTTGGCCGGCGCAGCAGACGCAGGCCGAGCCGCTGGCGCAAGGCATCCTGCACGCCGCCATCATCACCGATGCTCCAGACATCGTCTGCGTGCTCGACTCCACCGGAACGGTGAAGCTACTGAACCGCACGATCTCTGGACGGTCGGTCGATGAAGTGCTTGGTCGATGTGCGTACGACGTGCTCCCAGAGCCGGCTGCGGCCTCGCTCAAGGACGCCGTGTCGCGCGCGCTGCTCAGCGACGAGCTGGTGTGCTGCGACGCCGACTTCGTGGATGCTCTTGGGGCACCGGCCAGGTATTCGCTACGCGCGCGGCGAGTCTGCGCAGTGCCAGACCGCGTGGTCGTGTTTGCCAACGACATCACGAGCGCGCGACGCCGCGAGCTCACCGATCCCGATAGGCTCCAGCAGCTCGATCAGTCGCGCGAGAGATCGTTGCAGGGGCAGAAGATGGAGGCCATCGGCCGTTTGGCGGGCGGCGTGGCGCACGACTTCAACAATCTTCTGACGTCGATCATCTGCTTCACCAGGTTCGTGGCCGATGAGCTGGACGATGCCGACCCGCGCCGCCAGGACCTGAGCGAGGTGCTGCGCGCCGCGGACAGTGCGTCGCGTCTAACCAATCAGCTGCTGGCTTTCTCCACGGGCAGAGCCGCGGCGCCGAGCGCGTTCGGCGTGAACCCCACGCTCGGAACGGTTGATCGCCTGTTGCGCCGCACGCTGGGCGAACAGATCGAGCTGGTCATGGTGCCATCGGACGTCGCGCTGAGCGTCTTCATGGATCCTGGACACTTCGAACAGCTCATCCTCAACCTGATTCTGAATGCTCGAGACGCGATGCCGGATGGCGGCACAGCGACGCTCGCCGTCGAGAAGCGGCTCGTCACGGGCGAGAGCGGTCTGCTCGATGGTGAATACGTCGTGATCACGGTGACGGACACCGGCGTGGGCATGAACAGCAGCACCGCGGCACAAGTGTTCGAGCCGTTCTTCACGACCAAGGGCGACAAGGGTACCGGGCTCGGCCTGGCGACCTGCTATGCGATCGTGCGCGAAGCCGGTGGCAAGATCACGGTGCAGAGCGGCGAAGGTGCAGGCAGCACCTTCCGTGTCTTCTTACCCTCCGTGCACGAGAGCCAAAAGATCGACCCGCGGCGCTCGGCGTCCCTGCCGCCCTTCGCTTTCACAGGCACCGTGCTGATCGTCGAAGATCAGCCGATGCTGGCGCGCACCATGGCGCGCACGCTGTCTGCGGCAGGCTTGGCGATCGAGCAGGCGCGCAGCGCCGAAGATGCGCTCGCGATGCGCGCCACGCGCTCCGATCGCGTGCAGCTGCTCGTTGCGGACGTCGTGCTGCCGGGGATGAGTGGGGTGCGCCTGGCAGAGCGGCTGCGCGAGCATCAACCGGACCTGCGTGTGCTCTTCGTGTCCGGCTACAGCCCCGACAGCGCGGAGGCCGAGATGCACCTGGACGCACGCACGGCTTTCCTGGCGAAACCGTTCAACAACAAACAGTTGCTGATGCGCGCAGCAACGCTGCTTGCGCCTGCCGCTGCCACGACGAGCTGAGTCGGGGGCCGCAGCTCAGGCGCCGCGGCGCGCGATGGCCTCCGCCAGCGCACCGACAATGAGCTTGGCGAGCAAAGGCTTGTAGACGACGACCGGCAACGGTCCGCCAGGCGAGACCGGCTGCACGTCGACCAAGTCCCCGGACATGTAGAGCACAGCCAGGCCGGGCCTCTGGACCAACACGCGACGGCATAGCTCCTGCCCCGTCATTTCGGGCATCACGAGGTCGGAGACAATCGCCGCGACCGGTTCCCGCGCCAGGACACCAAACGCCTCCGCGGGACTGGTGGCTGTGAGCGCGCGGTAGCCAGCTTGTGACAGCAGCTCCGAGACGACAGTGCAGAGAATCGGATCGTCGTCGACGACCAGGACCACCTCGCCCCGAGGCGCAGGCGGCGCGTGCGCGCTCATGGCTGCACCCTGCTGGTCAAAAGGCGCCGCTGCGACGCGTTGCTGGAGCTGCGCCGCGTGGTTCAGGTTCGCCGTGCTGCGCGCCAGCTCTGCGAGCTCGTTGTAGGCAGGCAGAAGCCGCGGAGCACGAGCGAGGACCAGCAGCTCTCGTGTGAGCACGGCGCCTCGTCCAACGGCGCCCGCGATGTCTGCGACGCTCTCGTCGATGGTTTCCGCATCGAGCTGCGCGTTCGAACCCAGCATGTGCGCGTTGCAGCTGATCGCCGCCAAGAGATTGTTGACCTCGTGTGCGACGCGCGCGGCCAGCATGGCGACCGCCTCGGCCTGATCGGCACGAGCGCGCGCCTCTTCGCTCGCGCGGCGCTGCTGTTCTTCGGCGTGCTTGCTCAGCGCTAGCTGGATCGTGAGCTGCAACGTTCGCTCATCGAATGGCTTGACCAGGTATCCCATCGGTTCGGCACCGAGCGCGCGCTCGACGGTAAGCTCGTCCGCGTGGCCGGACATGAACACGGACGGCACGCCCAGCCGCTCACGCAAGATCGTCGCCAGACGCGTGCCATCCATCGCGCCTGCGAGCTCGATATCCACCAGGGCCAGATCCGGTGGACTCGCCTCTGCCAACGCTATCGCCTGCTCACCGCATGCCGCCACGCCGACGACGCTGTGGCCCAGCGATTCCAGCGTCTTCTGCAGTACGAGCGCCACAGCGGGCTGATCTTCCACGACGAGAAGGCGTCCTGGCCGCAGCGAGCTCGGGCTGGTGATCGGCATGGCTCACAAGACGCAGGGCAGAGCGACGGCCGTGGAGCCACTCACAGCATCGAAGATCGACGCCGTCGCCGGGTCCAGCTGCGCGATCAACCGGCTTGCGTCGCTCACTGCGGCGATCGCGGTGCGCGCCATCGCCATCGCTCGATTGGTCTGGCCCAGGTTGACGTACAGACGCACAGCCTGCGCGTAGGCCAGAAACGCCTCCTGGCCTCGGCCGAGCACACGCAACACATCGCCGCGCTTGTGTGGCCAACGTGCCGCAAGCGGCTCCAGCGTCTCCAGCTGCGCCAGCAAGATCAGCGCCTTGTCGCTGCGTTTGTCCGCAAGCACGGCCTCGAGCTCGCGCTTGGGCGCGCGCGTGGGGTTGGGTCTCGGGCTAGGTGTGGGGCGTCGGGGTAGCAGTGACTGGAACATCGGGTCCTCCGCGTCGTGAATCGAGTGAAGTTGGGCTAGAGAGCGCGCGTGATGCGATTGCGGCCTGAACGCTTGGCGTCATAAAGCGCGGCGTCGGCCAGGCGGAGGAAGTCCCCGGCGTTGGAGATCAGCGCATGCGGGAAGGCCACGACACCACCACTCACCGTGAGCGGCAGACGCTTGCCCGAGTCCGTGACGACATGTGCCATCAGTGCCGTGCGCAAGCGCTCGGCAGCCAGCACCGCGCGGTCACCGTCGGTCTCCGGCAAAATCACCACGAACTCCTCGCCGCCGAAGCGCGCGATCGTGTCCTGCCCGCGCAGCGTGCGTCCGAACAGCGCTGCGATCTCCACCAGCGCAGCGTCGCCGGCCGGATGCCCGTAGGTGTCGTTGATGTGCTTGAAGTGGTCGATGTCGAGCATCGCCACGCTGAGCGGGCGCTCGTAGCGGCGTGCCCGATCGAGCTCCTCCTGCAACTTGTCCATGAGGAAGCGGCGGTTCTTCACACCGGTGAGGGGATCGGTTTGCGTGAGCCGCAAGAGCTCCTCGTTCACGCGCAGCAGCTCCTGCTGAAGCTTTCGGAGCTTGAGGTGCACGTTGAGTCGCGCGACCAGCTCGTTCGCGTCGCAGGGCTTGGACACGTAGTCCGAGGCGCCGGAGGTCAGCGCCGTCAGTCGGCGCTCGGCGTCGTCGCTGCCACTGAGCACGATCACGGGAATGTCGGTCAGCTCGGGGTCCCGGCTCTTGAGCCGCAGGAACTGGACGCCGTCGCAGCGCGGCATGTTGAGATCGCAAACGACGATGTCGGCTTTGCCGGAGCGCAGCAGCTTGAACGCCTGCAGCCCATCCTCCGCGAGTTCGATCTCGCCGGCGATCCCGCTGTCGTGCAGCACGCGAGCGAGCGACTTCCGCACCGTGGGCGAGTCATCCACGATCAGGATCTTGGCGCGCTCGCCTGCGACCGGCCGGGCCCGCTCGGACCTGAGCGTAGCAGGTGCATCTTCGATCACTCTGACGGTTCCGGACATGCTGGCCACCTTCACCCCTCTGGTTTCACGATCAGTCTTCGACACGATTGCGCCCGCCACTCTTAGCACGGTAGAGCGCAGCGTCTGCCTTCGAGATCGACGAGCGCGCGTTGTCGTCGTCGTGTACTTCCGAGAGCCCAACCGACACGGTCACCGAGCTCGGCAACGCCAGACCGGGATGCTCGAACGAGAGCTGGCCAATGAACTCCCGCAAGCGCTCGGCGGCCACGCGCGCGCCCGCTCGAGCCGTGTTCGGAAACACGACGATGAACTCCTCGCCGCCGTAGCGCGCCACGAAGTCGGTGGGGCGCAGGCGTGCACGGATCGCCTTGGCGACCGCCGCCAGCACCACGTCCCCTGCCAGGTGCCCGTAGGTGTCGTTCACGCGCTTGAAGTGGTCGATGTCGAGCATGGCGACGCACATCGGGACCGCGCCGAAACGGCTGCGTTCGCAGAGCTTGGGCAAGGTGTCGTCGAGCCAGCGGCGCGAGTTGACACCGGTGAGCGCGTCGGTGAGCGCAACCGATTCCAGCTGAGTGCAGAGCTCCATCTTGGCCAGCACCGTGTCGTTGTTCGTGCGCAGCCGCTCGACCAGCGTGAACAGAAGGTGCGTGCAGAACGCGTGTGACGAGTGAACGATGTGCCAGAACATGGACTCGTCCACCGTGAGCAACGACGCGTCGGTATCGGCAATCACGGTGGCGCTCGGCGGCCTGTGGTCCAGCGTGGACATTTCGGCCACGGTGTCGCCGGCTCGCAGCACGGCGATAGGAGTCTCGAGCTGCTCGCCGACGTGCACTCGCAGCACACCCGAGAGCACGATGTACATCTCGCGGGGTGCCACGCCCGCAGTGATCACCATCTCACCGCGGACGACGCGACGCACGGGGCAGCGTGTCAACAACACCTCCACCAGCTCTGACGAGAGGCCCGAAGTGAGCTCGAACCGCGACAGCAAGGCGCGAATCGCCACGTGCTCTGAAAGCTCGCCTATCTGCAGGCGTTCCCGCTCGCCGGTGACGCGCGCCGGCCAGGAGTCGAGGACTTCGTGGCTGCTCGAGCACACCGCATGCAGGCTGCTCTCGATGTTCTTCGCTGCGCGCATCATCGCCTCCTCGACTGCCAAAGTCTCGACATCACCGCATCCGTGGTCAACTGCCGTGCACGAGCTTTTGGCGCAGCGCGTCGTAGCCGGCGACGTACTGCGCCAGATCCGTGGGCGGACAGTGGTCTGGCAAGAGGCGCAGGCCGAAACCGAAAGGAGTTGCTCCGACCGCGCCGGGCTCGCGACGCCACACAACCTCGCCTCGCAAGTGAACGGTGTGCTCCGACTCGCTTGCGCGCAGCTCGAGCCAAAGCTCGGTCTTGGGTTTGGGCGCATCGAGTGTTCGGATGAAGCAACCTTCGCGACTGATGTTGTGTGACAGGCCGTAGGTCGCTTGGAGCACCCCGGCGGGTCGGAAAGCACAGATGGTCGGGTACGCGAGCCGGCTCGACGCGCGTACGTCGGTGGCGTCGCGGCTCATCACCTCCTCGGCGAAGCAGAGCAACTTGCCGTCGGCGTCGTAGGGCATGTCACCGGAGCTGCGCGTCGCGCTGCCGTCGTCAGGAACGATCATCGCCGGCAAGTTCGGGCGCTGGGCAGCCGTGCGCGCCGAACGCACTGCGGCCTCGCCACCGAGCGGCGGAAAAGTTTCGGTCGCAACCACCAATGCGAGCGCACGTGGCGCGCGCGCCACTTCGATCAGGCTGCGTGCATCGCTCGCGTAGGCAACATCGAAGCCGGCACGGCGCAAGCTCTGTCCGAGCGTGCGACGCAGACCAATGTCGGCCGACGCCACCAGCGCCAGGCCCTGTTCGCGCGCGGGATACTCCTTCGGTGTGCATGCGCGCAGGTTCGCCAGCCGCCGCGTCATGCCACCGCGGTCACCCGAGACCAGCGCGTCATCGGCGCCCGACGCAAACGCCGTGCGGTATAGCAATTCGCTCGGATGCGACACCACCGCGATCACCGGAACGGTCAGAAGGCTCGCGCGCTGCCGCAGCCGGCTGACGATCGCGGTGAGATTCGCGTCGTGTGGCACGAACACACAGCGCGCCTCTGTCGCGTGGTCTTCCATGCGCCCGGTTGCGTCATCGAGCGACGCGAAGTCGAGCTCGGTGTTTGCGTGAGAAGCTGCTGCGAGCAGGCACTTTTGGTCTTGAGCGTTCCAGGTTCCGACGGCTGCTGCGTACATGGGTGGCCCCCGTGGTGGTGCACGCTGTCGCGTTGCGCGTGATGCAAGGGAGCTAGAGCAGGAAGCGTGCCGGGCGCCGGGTGCAGCGCGTCTGTGGCAATTCCTCAGTGCTTTGGCGCAACGACCACTCCACGCTGCGCGCGGTCGTTGCGTGCTGTGGTCATCGCAGCCAGTCGCGTGGGCCATTCGACCACGTCGCGGCCCGGGGCCGAGGATGTGACCAGTCTGCAGGCACGCCGGTGTCGTGCGCGGCGCGCCCGCGATGTGGGCGTGTGTACAACCCGCGCATCGAGGGTCGCGCGCGGCCACGACGCGCTCCGGCCGGCGCGGCTCAGCTCGCGTTCGTGGCCAGAGCCAGCCCTGCGCGCCGCGGTCTCAAACCACTTTGCGCGTCTCGCCGTCCGCGTTCGCCGGCTCGCCGACCGGTGCCCGCAACTGGATCCCGGAGCGGCGCTGCTGGCGTTGCTGCGTGCGTACGTCGACCTCGCCGTAGCGTTCGGACGTGTAGTAGAAGTAGCGGTTCAGCCCTGCGCGATTCATCGTGTACATGTACACGTCGGCCAGCTTGACGAAGCCACCTTCTTCGAGGATGGCTGCGTCGACACCCTCGACCGCGTTCACGAACACATCGCCCGTGGGGGTTTGTGCTGGCTTGCGAATGATGTGGCGCAGTGTGGCCCGCAGAGCGTGGCCACCTTCATCCAGCTCCGGATGCACCGGCAAGACCCAGCTAGCGTTCAACATCCAGGTGAAGTTGAAGCCGGGAGACGTCAGCTCCTCGATGACGGCATAGAGCGGCGTTGATCGCTGCACCAGGGTCTCGCACACGCGCCTGCGAGTGAGCCCGACCTTCGCGAAGCGCGCGCTGATGTCGGGCAAGTTGAACTCGCCAGGCAAGAGCGAGAGCGCCGCTGCGCCCTGCACGCCCAGCGCGCGCTCGGCCGCGTGAGCCACGATCTGTTCAGCCGTGCCAGCACGCAGTGACCTCACACGGAATTGCGCATCGCGATCCGCGTCGGTCCACGGCCCCAACTCGCCGGAGCGACACCACAGCTGCACGGTCCGACGTTCGATGGCTTCTGGCGTGCCCGTCGTGTCGAAGAAGCGCTCATAGAACGCGTTCATCCGGTGGTTGTCGGCCTTCACGAAGAACAGCAGGTAGTGTGCCTCCGGCCGCGCTTGCACATGCTCCACGTAGGCGCGCTGCAGCCGGCCCGCGGCTTCGCTGCTGTGCGCGTTGATGCTCACGAAGTGCTGCGCCATGTAGGCGCGCTCCCAGGGACGCACCGCGGTGACCGCAGCATCCGGCCGTGCAGGATCGCCGTGGACGAGTGTCTGCACGACGTCGGCCCCGGTCTGATGCATCGAGTGCCACACGCCCTTGGCCGCGGGCACGATCGGATCGAGGTTGCGACGCATGTGTGGGGCGAACAGGCCGGCCTCTTTGTAGATGGTGAGCAGCGCCCGGAAGTCGTTCCCGTCGTGCACGCTGACCTCCGGGTGCGCGAGGTCTGTGAGCAAGCTCGCGAGCTTGGCGTCATACGCAACGTTGCCATCGAGGATGGAGGCTTGCACGCAGCGCTCGGCGCCGCGCGAGACGAGCAAGTCGACGCGCAGCTCGCCGAGCACCACTTCGTTGCCGGGCCAGCGCAGCACCGCGTGCTCGAGCGGCAAGCCCTGCCACAGCATGTCGTGCTGCTTCGCGGCTGCGAACTCGATGTTGCGGTACGAAAACCTCGAGACGGCGCGTTCCTCTCGTTGGCCACTGACTGGATTGCGGAACTGCACGCGCAGCCCCGGACGCGCAGCGAGGGCAAGCTCGTGCTCCCGTCGCAGACCGCGCGAGCGCCGCAAGTACAACGGCAGGGCCGTCGTGACCCATGCGCCGTGCGTCTCGAGCACACGGACGGTCACCTCGTAGTTCACCGAAAACAGCGGGAAGCTCACCTGCAGGAAGTGTGGCCGAAGGCGCCCGTGCGGCGCGGGGTCGATCGAGATCGTGAGTGAGTCGCGGTCCGCTTGCGCGAAGCGCGCTGCGCCACGGCCCCAGACCGGCGCGAAGAACGACCCGCGCGCCGCCGACATCGCGGCGAACTCGATCACGCGCTTGACCCTCAGTGGGTCGGACACCACGTCGTGGAGATCTCCCTCACTCTGCGGTTCGGCATCCGTCACGCGCAACGTGCAGCGAAAGCGCCGGCTCCCATCGGCCGTGCACCAGGGCGCAATCTCCATGATGTTCGCGGCTGCGCGCCGCAGCACGTGGCGGTCGCCCACGATCTCGATCGTGCCGAGGTGCTGGCCCGGCACGAGCGGAACCGTGGCATCGATGACGCACGACTTCGCGTCCAACTCGATGATCGGAAACACGTGTGCGTCGTGACCGGGCACGCCGCCGGGCACCACGAGCGCCAACGGGCTTCGGCTCGATACTGCGTGCTGGCCTGCCGGCCTCGCATTCTGGACTGTACGCGCTCCCTCCAGCTCCACCCGAGCGCTGCGCGCGTCGAGAGGTTCGATGCTGCGGCAGATCAGCGTCCAGGAATCTTGCTCACTGGCGCAGTGGATCCGTACGGGTCCGAATGCACGCTGCGGCAGTGCGTCTGCGGCGATCGGCGCGAGAATCAGCGTGTTGCCGCGCGGCGCGCGAGCCACACGTTCGAAAAACGAACACAGCTGCAGCTGACCGGCTCCGAGGTCGACCACCGCACGATCGACGCGACGTGCCGCGTCACGAACCTTTCGAAGAACGGAGCGTTCGTTGCATGCGTCGTCCACTGCCACCTCGCGCACTTGCCAACTTTAGCACGCGGACGCGGGACTGCTCGCACCACGCGTGCTGGGCATGTCTACTTGCTACACGAAATGTGATCTGCGCTCAAGCGCACCTCACCTGACGCGATCTTGGAAGCTGTGAACAACTCCCGCTCGTCCGACTACTCGGAAACTCGGGTTAGCTGCACCAAGTTGGAATTCGCGACAGGTGACCCGCTCGCATTCTTCGTGCGCACAGTCATACATGTGTGCGCAGACAGAGACGGTGGTGTCAGGTCGCGCTGCGATCGTCGCGCGAATCTCGGCGATCGATCGCGCGGCTCATCAAGCAACGGCGCGCTGATCGACCGAGCGCAGTGGCAGACGCACGGTGAAGTGCGCGCCACCCAGAGGCGAAGCGCTGACGGCGATCGTGCCACGGTGCTCATCGATGATCTGCTTCGCGAGCGAGAGGCCCAGGCCCGTGCCCGCGCCCGCAGGGCGTGTCGTCCAGAACGGCTCGAAGACGCGAGCGAACAACTCGGGTGCGATACCGGTGCCCGAGTCCCCGACCGTCACGACGTATTCGCCGCCGGTTTCCACACCGCGGATCTCGATCGTGCCAGTGTCGTCCACGGCCTGCATGGCGTTGTCCATCAGGTTCATGAACACGTGATTCATGTCGCCGCCTCGGCCTGTCACCACTGCCTGGTCGTCGACCTCCATGCGAAGCATGACGCCCACTGGCAAGCGGGCGCCTAGCATCCTGGCGCACGCCATCAGGCCTGCACCCGGAGCGAAGTCGCCGCTGGCTTCACGATCGACCCTGGACAGATCGAGCAGGTCTTTGGTCATGCGTTCGATGCGCTCTGCACAGTCGAACATGATCGTCATCAGCTCACGGGTCGGCTGATCGAGGTGGTCGCTGAGCCGCGCGCGGATCGCGGGCAGACCCGAGATCAGCGAGCTGAGAGGATTGCGGACGTTGTGCGCGACCGCCGCGGCGAGCGAGCCGACGGCGGCCAGGCGCTCGTGCCTGGCGACCTCGCTGGTCAAGCGGCGCAACCGGACGTGAAGATCGGTGCGCGCCAGGAGCTCCGTCGCGTGGAACGGCTTGAGCAAGTAGTCGTTGGCGCCCACCTCGAAGCCGCGAAGCACACTTGCGATGTCTGCGCGGGCGGTCACGAGCACGATCGGAATGGCACGCGTGTGATCCTGCGCGCGCAACGCCCGGCACAACTCGAAGCCGTCCATGCCCGGCATCGCGACATCGCTGATCACCACCTCGGGTCTGAGCTCGGTCGCCAGCTGGAACGCTTCTCGGCCGTCACAAGCCGTGCGCACGCGGTAGCGTCTGGCGAGTGCATCGGCGATGAAGGCCCGCAGATCGCGATTGTCTTCCGCCACGAGCGCGAGCGCGGCATCCGGACCGGGACCCGAGCGTTCCACCTGCTCGACGTCGTCGGTCGCCTCCAGCGTGGTCGAGAGGGGCTGCGAGCGCGGTGAGGCCGGCGCAGCCGATGGCTGCGCAAGCGGTGCCAGAGCGTGGCTGCTGCGCGGCAGCTCAAGCGAGAACGTGGCTCCGCTGCCAAGCTCCGACACGAGCTCGACATCCCCGCCGTGCAGGCGCGCCGCCTCCCTCACGAGCGCCAGCCCGATCCCCGTGCCGCCGATCACGTGGTGGCTGGCGTCAGCTTGGGCGAAACGCTCGAAGACTCTCTTCTGGTCTTGGGTGGGCAGACCGGGCCCGTCGTCGGACACGGACAGGATCACGTGCTCGACGTGGTCGACCAAGCTGATCCGCACGGCCTTGCCGGTCGGCGTCATGCGCAGCGCGTTGGCAACCAAGTTGATGAGTGCCGACTCGATCCACGGGCTGTCTATGGCCAGCTCTGGCATGTGTTCGGGGGCCTGCAGCTCGAGCCGCACACCCTTCTGCGCGGCCGCCACCTCGAACCCAGCGAGCGCGGCGCGCACGAGCGCGATCAGGTCGGTGGGCACAGGAGCGATCTTCATCTCGCCAGCGTCAATCTTGGCCAGATCGAGCAGTTGATTGATCAGACGCAGCAGGCGTGACGCGTTGCGATGCATGGTCTCGTACGCGGCACGCTGACCACCCGGCGGCAGCCGACCAGAAGCCAGCTCTTCCAGCGGCGCGAGAATCAGCGTGAGCGGCGAGCGCAGCTCGTGGGAGACGTTGTTGAAGAAGTCGGTCTTGGCGCGGTCGAGCGCTTGCACCTCGTCGAGCGTGGCGGCCAGCTTGTCGCTGGTCTCCCTCAGCTCGTACGTTCTCTCCTCGACCTTCTTCTCGACTTCGGCCTTGGCCTCCAGCAGCTCCCGGAAGCGATCCTCGCCAGCGCCTATGCTGCGAGCCAGCGTCGTCTGGTGGTCGATCAGATCTTGCACGCGGTCGGCCACATCTCGACGCAACTCCGTGACGCGGCCCAGCGCCCAGCCGGCGACGACGAACGCCGTGGTGAGCGCCACGAGCAAGGGCGGCGATAGCGGCGTGGTGAAGCCGAGCAGCGCGACCGCTGCGGCCCCGAGCCCCGCCCCGACGACGGCGTGCGAGCGAGCACGGCGTTCGCGCCACTCGATGATGTACTCACAGCAATCTGCGCCAAGCAGCATGCAGCGCGGATGCTCGATCTTCGCGGGCGGCAGATCGAAGAGCGTCGGGATGGCAGCGAGCTGCTTGGTGCGTACATCGCAGATGTAGCGCGAGGACTCCTTGGGCGCATCCGTGAGAGAGCGATAGCTCAACCGGATCTTGTGTGGCCCCAGCGGCTCGAGCTGGTACTCGCCGATCTTGTTGAAGCGCGGCGTCGAGCGGACGGTCTGCGCGTAGGTGAAGCCCGCCGTGCCGAATGCCCGCACCAGTGGGTAGATGAACCCGAGTGCCTTCGGAGACAGGCTCTCCTCGACCATCCGATCCAGGATCGACGCGTCGTTGCTTCGCTTGACGAGCTCGTCAGTGAACGCCTCGATGAACTGCAGCGAGAACCACGCGTTGGAGTCCTCCAGGTCTTGCGCGCGCACCCCGAGGCTTTGCAGCAACGCTGCGAGCCCCTCGGCGCCCAGGGTATCGCGCGCAACGGACACCAGCGCTTTGAGCCCGAACGCGTGAAGATGCGGCTTGAAGACTTCCATGGTTACGCCGACTTCGTGCCTCCGAAAACCAACACGGTGGTCATCCCGAACGCAGTCTCGTCGCTCTTCCAGCGCTCGATCGAGGCTCGCAGTTGACTGAGCTCGTCCTGTGTCACGAGCTCCGACGCCGTGGACGCTGCGAACGCGGACATCACCACATCCGCGAAACGGTCACGTCCGATTTGCGTGGAGCACACGGCGAGCGGGATCGCCGTGATGCCCGTGAACCCAGCCTCCACGAGCAGCTTCGGAATCTTGCGTCCGATGTACGGATCACCGCCGGACCGCTGCATGGCGTCGTGTCGCGCCTGCAGCACCTTGCCAAAGAGCGCAGGCTCGGGGAAGACCACGTGCGATGCGTCGTCGACCTCTTCGATCACGAAGCGCGCGCCTGGCTTCAGCGCAACGTGGACGCTGGCGATGACGTCTTGCGGCGAAGCAATGTGGCGCAACGCCAGCCGCGCGTACGCGAAGTCGAGCGACTCGGCACGCAGCGGCAGCTGGCGCGCGTTGCCCTTGATCGCCGTGATGTGCTCACGCGCCTTCTTCAAGCACAGCTCGTCCACGTCGATCCCGTAGATCGTGAGCCCGGGGCGACGCTCCGAAAGGCGCGCAGCGAAGTAGCCCGGCCCGCAGCCCAGATCCAACACGCGTCCTGTTTCGGGCAACCCCGACTGTACGAACGCAGCAGCCTCGGCATCCGCGAGCAGGTTGGCTTGCTGCTGCAAGCGCTTCACCTCGCTCTCGGCATCGATGTAGTTCCCGACTTGATAGGTCATGCAAGCTCGATCGGAAGTAGGATGGTCACTCGGTCGAGGACAGAACGTCCACCAGCCCGCGTTTGCGCTGCGCGACGTGCCAGGCGAGCCCGCGCGTTTCTCGATACTCCTGCCCCAGCGCTGGCTTCACCAGACGTCGGGCCTGGCGCAGCCGGTACCATGGCAAGGTCGGGAACAGGTGGTGCTCGATGTGGAAGTTGAAGTTCAGCACCAAAAGCTCGGACAGCACGGGCGGGTAATCGCATGAACGCGTCGGCAGGTGCTGCTTCCACAGCGGCAGTCGCTCCTGGAACGACGTGAGCCCGACGTGGTGAGGGATGTTCACGAGCTCCACCAACACGAGGTACAAGAATATCGCAGGTGCGAGGCTGCGAACACTCACAACGCTCGGCGATAGCCGACTGGCGCCCATGTAGGCGAACGCCAGAAACAGAACCGACACGGCGCAGCGCAGCAGCCTGACACCTCGCAGCGTGCCGCGCCGGAACGCGACCACGGGATAAGACCAGTAAACCAAGTGCTGAGCGAAGCCGCCGAGCGGAAGCCAAGTGCGCCACGCACCCAAAAGGAGCCGCGGGAGCTTGCCGGTGTCGCGCGCGCGCTTCACCAGGGCGAGGCCAGGATCTTTGTCGGCGTTGCCGGCCCACACGTGATGCTGCGTGTGGATGTACTTCCAGGGAAAGAACGGCAGGAAGCACAGCACGCTGGCGTAGTGACCGACGAGTGTGTTCACCGCTCGGCTGGAGCTGAAGCTGCCGTGGCCGCACTCGTGGAGCATGGAGAAAGCCTGGAAGAAGACGACAGGCAGCAGCAGCTGCGCGACCCAGTAGCCAATTCGGCCATGCCGCGTCAGCAACTCGACAGCCAGGAGCAGGAGCGCCGCGTGGAATGCAAGCGTCAGCGCTGCGGCCGCGGGGCTCGGCCGAAACTCGAGCTGCGAACGGATCCGGTCGTATTGAGCTTTCGAGAGCATGGTCTTGTACGTGGCGCCAGAGCCTACGCTACTTGGTCGTTTGTCTCGGTGCCTTGACGATGTCACCGAATGCGATCAGACGCGCCAGCACCTGGTAGTGACCACGCAGCGCCTGGTTCCAGTTCGAGATCTGTTTGCGCACGGAAGGGAAGCTCCAGGTATTGAGGTTGATGTTGACGTCGCCAAGCGACGTGACCTGATGCCACCAGTACGCAGGTAGATAGAGGATCTCGCCCTCTTCGAGCACGACGTCGACGCCGCGGCTCGCGTCGAAGCGTGGGAAACGAGCGGCGTCCAGCTCCGGACCTTCGCGGAACACGCGCGAGATGTGCGCGGTCTGCGAGAACATCGGGCACGGATAGTAAGCGCCGATCCCCGGCGGATACAGCGTGAAACGCTTGCGACCCTTGATCTGGATGTTGAGATTCTCCGCGGCATCGAAGTGCAAGCCCACGGTGATGGTGCCGCGCGAGATCCACAGATTGCGCATCACGGAGTGGTCGAAGAAGTGCGACAAGCCCGTGAGCCCGGCGCTGTCATCGAGACCGGGCGGCAGAAGCTTCGTTGGGTTCTTGAAGTAGAGCTGCGTCGTGGTCGGCTCGCTGCCAAACGCCTGAGTGACGAAGTCGCGGAACTTCATGCTGACAGTGTCCCGTTCGTAGCTCAGGAAACCAGTGTCGGTGCTCAGCACCGGGAACTCCATCTCACCCATAGCCCGTTCGAGGTAGTCGGGCGAAAAGCGAAAGATCCGTAGTGCGTGATGCTGCGGTGCGCCCACGATCACGGCAGGTCGGTTGGCTGCGTAGCACTGCGCTTCGAACGCGTGCAGGTCAGGATAGCGCACACGCAGAACGGTACTGGGCTTGGACATGGCTACTTCTGTACGCTGGCCCTGAGGGCTCACGCAACGTCCCATACGGCTACGCGGGCCGCGGCCCACGGCGTCGGGCGCCTGCGTTCGTACCAGCCGAGGAAGACCGAAAAGATCTGCCGTCGCTGCGTGGATGATCTATACTCGAAACCCACGCTGCGGCTGTCTCATGGCGCTCGACTACAGAGTCTATCCGGTACTTTACGTCGACGACGAGCATCAAAACCTCGTGGCGTTTCGTTACGCGATGGAGGGCTACTTCACCGTTCTGACCGCGAAGTCCGGCGAAGAAGCCCTCGAGATTCTGGCGCAGAACGACGTGGCGGTGCTGATCAGCGACCAGCGCATGCCCAAGATGACGGGCGTCGAGGTCTGCAAGCGCGCCCGGGAGCTGCGGCCAGGCACGATCCGCATGATCATGACGGCGTACGCCGACCTGCACGCGGCGATCGACGCCATCAACCAGGGCCACGTGAGCCGCTACCTGGTCAAGCCTTGGCGCAACGACGATCTGATCGAGGTGCTGCGCACGGCCATCGATCTGGTGCACATCCAGCGTACCGTGCACGGGCTCGAGATGCGCCTGTTGCGCAGCGGCCAGTCGGCCGCCGCGGCCACCATCTACGAAGAGCTACTGCACGAGCTCTCCAACCCGCTGGGCGCGCTGGAGATCAACGCGACACTGATCTCGGATCTGCTGGACCAGGCGTTGCAAAGCGCCGACGACCCACAACGGATCCGCGCAGCACTCACCACCGCCCTGGAAGCGCACGAGGATTCGCTGGCTGCCGTGGTGCAACTCAAGGCGCTGGTGGCACGTGTACGCCAAGGTCGACGGGCGCAGCCGGCTCAGAAAGCGACCCACTGCGACGCCGGGCGCGTGGTGGACGCGACGGCACGCATCGTGCGAACCGAGGTGGAGCGCGTGGGCCGCTTGAATGTCGTGCTCGAATCGTCGCCCAACGTCGCGATCGAGGCGTCGGTGCTCGGCCAGGTGGTGCTCAACTTGTTGCTCAACGCGGCGCAGGCCCTGCGCGCGGACTCCAAGAGCGACAATGTGATTTCGGTCGTCGTGGGACAGGCCGATGGTTGCGCGCAGATCCAGGTGTCCGACAACGGCCCGGGGATCGCCGCCGAGCACCTGGAACGCATCTTCGACCCGTTCTTCACGACCAAGGATACCGGCACGGGGCTGGGCCTGGCGATCTGTCGCGAGCTGCTTTCGCAGGCGGGTGGCACGATCTCGGTTCGGAGCGCCGCGCATCAGGGCGCCGTGTTCTCGATCGCCTTGCCGCTTGCGACCGCAGACTAGCTCACGCGCCGCGTGATTGAAGTGCGGAGCGAGGCACGTGCTCAGCGCAGGCAGTCGTTCACCAGCGCCCGCAACCTGCGCGTGTCGAACGGCTTTTCGATGTGCCGGTTGGGCACTTGGTCGAGAAAGGCTCGCGCTCGTGCGGTGAACGCATCGCCGGTCAAGAACACCATGCGACCGGCTTGATCCGGCGCGATGCGCAGCAGCGCCGCATGCAGCTCCATGCCGGTCATCTGCGGCATCATCAAATCGCAAAGGATCAGATCGAAGCGCTCGCCGCGCTCCAGCCGGAGCAGCGCCTGTCGAGCGTCGCTGAGCGTGGTGACATCGTGATCGAGCGAGAGCGTGCGCTGCAGCGCCTTCGTGATCAGCCGTTCGTCGTCCACCACCAGGACCCGACTGCGGGCGGTAGGCTGGACAGCGTGTGCGACGGCGAGCGGCCTGCCGATCGCCAACGTGCTCTTGCCAAGCGCCAGCTCGCGCAGCATGCGATGGATGCGCTCGGCAGCGATGCGGGCGTCGCCGAGGCGCTCCTCGATCAGCACGCAGCGCTCACCGCCGTCGCGCAGGCTCGCCAGCTCGCGCAGCGCGACATCAATGTTGGCGATAACGACCGTGAGCGGATTGTTGAGGTCGTGCGCGATGCCCTCGGGCAGAGCGTTCGCTGGCTGCGAGAACGGCTTGCCGCTGGCCATTGTCCGCTAGCTTAGGAGGCTTGAACGCACGTGTCGATATACAGCTCTGGTCACTGCGACTGACCCATTTACGCTAACACCTTGCGAACGAGCGCCACTTGCGAGCTGACGCCGACCTTTCGGTAGACCGATTTCAGGTGGTTGCGCACGGTGCAGATGGAGATGCCCAGACTCTCCGCGGCGTCGTACGTGCGAGCGCCTTGTGCGATCAGCGCCAGCACTTCGCGCTCCCGAGGTGACAGTACAGCGAACTCCGGGCCGAGCAGACGCGTACGGATGGCCTCGCCGTCGTCGTTGGCGGAGACGTCTGCGTTCGCGCCGAGCAGCGGCGCGCCGGCGGGATCGAGCGTGCTGCGCACCGACTCGAGCAGCGCGGAGGCACGCTCCATACGGTGTTTGAGATCGCCGGCCGTTTTGAGCGCCCTACCCCGGCCGATCGCCCGCTCCACTCCAGCGAGGAACGCCTCGGGCTGGATCGGTTTCACGAAGTAGTCGACCGCGGACAGGCGCAGCGCACCGACCGCGGTGTCGACCGTCGGGTGACCCGTGATCACGATCACTGGGATGCCTGCAGTGCGCACTTCGGGCGCACGCAACACATCGAGCGTGGTGTTGCCCGGCATCACGATGTCGGTGACGAGCAGATCGAACGCCCCGGTGGCCACCGCTTCGCCTGCGGCCCAACCAGTCTCGACGCAGGTGACGCTGTAGCCGCGGTTCATGAGCAGCTTGGCGAGCGGCCTGCTCACCAGCGTCTCGTCGTCTGCGATCAAGACTCGGCCGCGCGCGGGCACGACGTGCCCGTGCCCTTGTTGGTCGCTCTGCGGATGCGGTTGGGTCATCATGGGTGCTGCTTTCTGGGTTCGGCGGCTGGCGCGAGACATGCTCAGCCAAGCGCACGTGCATCGAGCATGTCGATCACGGCTCGCTTCAGCGCGGGGACATCGAAGGGTTTCTGAAGAAAGACGGCATCGCGCAACCCGCCCTCGGGGATGGTCGAAGCCAGCGTCTCCGGTTGGTAACCTGACATATAGATCACGCCAAGCTTGGGTGCACGGCGCAGCGCCCGTTGCGCCAGCTCGTAGCCACTCATCTCGGGCATCACGAGGTCGGTCACCAGGAGGTCGACTGCTTCGCGCTCGAGGATGGCCAGCGCCTCGACCGGGGCTGCCGCATCGAGCACGCGGCAGCCCCACGACTTGAGAAACCTCGTGACCGCGCGGCGCACGACCGGGTCGTCGTCGGTGACAAGCACGGTGCCGCGGTGCGTTGCATTCGCAGTGGCCACGGGCCTGGCGACGGCGGAGCTGGCGGGGGCGAGGCCAGCGATCGCGGGCCTGGCGACGCCAGTCGCTGCTGGTGAATCGGCGCGGCCTGCGGTGCTGCGCACTAGCTCTGCCACTTCAATCGCCAGTGGTGTCGCACGTCGCTCGCGCGCCAGCGTCGAGAGGTCGTTCATCAGGGCTTCACCGCGCGTGACGGCCGTGGCGATGTCGGTCACCGCCTCGATCACGTCGCCGCCCAGGCTGTCGTGCCCCTGGATCAGATAGGCGTTGCAACGGATCGCCGACAGCAGGTTGTTCACCTCGTGCACCACGCTGGCCGCGAGCCGCGCCGTGGCTTCCGCGCGATCGGCGCGTCGGCGCTCCACTTCGGCGGTTCGATGCTCGAGCTCGGCCAGCCGACGATAAAGCGCCGACTGCACAGTGATGTGCAGCATCCGCTCTTCGTAGGGCTTGATCACATAGCCGAACGGCTCCGCGCCGTACGTCCGCTCGATCGTTTCGTCGTCGGAGAAGGCGCTCAAGAACACCGACGGAATGTCGAAGCGTTCGCGCAACGTGCGCGCGGTGCGCGCCCCGTCGAGCGCCCCGCGCAGCTGGATATCCATCAGCACGATGTCGGGCAGGTGCTGCTGAGCGAGTGTGATCGCCAGCGCGCCGGAGTCGGCGACGGCCACCACCGTGTGACCGCGCTCGCGCAACTGAAGCTCGATCCCGCGTGCGATGATGGCTTCGTCTTCGACGACCAAGATACGGCCGCTTCTCATCCACGCCTCCGGTGGGGTCGTTGTCGGGACAAATGCATCATCGCTGTCAGCTATTCAAGCACGAAATGCTGGCGCCGCATGCTGCTCAGCGATGCAGCTGCCTCGAAAACTGCGGCTAGCCACGAGCGATAGCGTGTTTGGGCCGGTGCCTGCGGTCGCAGCGCGGACGCGCCCCGGGAGATCTGGTTCGATCCCGCTGATGCCACACACCGTCACCCGTGTGGTGCAAGATGCCCACGTTGCCGCTGATCTCGGTCAGTGTGCCCAGCCGCTGCAGCCGCGCCGCGCGATCGGCACGAAGGCTGGAGCTCGGCTGCGCTGGAGCTGGGCGGCGGGACTTGGCTCGGTCCGTCACGATGCAATTCAAGCTGCCACCGACGGTGTCGGTGATCCGAGCCGTGCGAGGGCGGCAACCGCAGCTGCGCATCCGGCTCGGTGGACGCGCCATGCGTGGCGCAAGCGCGCTCGCGCACCAGCGGGGCGTGGAGCTGGAAGACCCCTGACGCCTTGGCTTCGGCAGCCCGGCGAACGGGCGCGAGCGCGCACCCCCGACCTTTGGTACTTTGAGCCGGCGCAACTCTCCGCAACCCTGCGTTGTCGGGCCGGCGCCCGACCGGCCCGCGCGTGTGCGCGGACCGTTATCGGGGATGTCCGTATAGCCCAAATGTGTTATTACTTACTAGCCCGTTTAGAGCAATCGAAGACGGGTGTGGCTTCGCGGCCAAGCCCCCCCTTGGCCGCGAGGCTTCTTAAAAACAGAGACGCGTAGCTCCAACGCAGCGTGGCCGCCGCCATCCGCGCCACAGCTCTGACCAGTCTGGCTACGTTGACCGAGGCACGCACGGCGCCTAGGAGCCCGTCGGAGAAAGCCGGACCGAGGGCTTCGAGTCGATTCTCGAGACAGCTTCTTGTGCGAAACCGCAGGAATACTGCGTGGTATTTTGAGGATTTCGCACAAGCAGATGTCCGAGAAGCGGCCGAAGACCGACGGGAGCGCTT
>DASVHQ010000240.1:0-11022 GCA_036382515.1 Polyangiales bacterium
TGCAGCTCGTGGCCTATGTGCTGCCCTCCGCCGCCGTGGGCGGCAATGCTGCCGAGCTCGTGCAAGAGCTGCGCGTCCAGCTGAGCGGGCGGCTGCCGGCGAGCATGCTGCCGACCCATATCATGATCGTGTCCGAGTTTCCGCTGACCGCCAGTGGCAAGCTGGATCGCAAGGCATTGCCCGAGCCCGTGCTGGCGCGCTCGCAGGAGCTCACAGCGCCCAGTGATGCGCTGCAAGCGTGGCTCGTCGGGCAGTGGAGCGAGCTGCTGGGCGAGACGCGCATCGGCGTGCATGACAACGTATTCGAGCTCGGCGGAACCTCGCTCATGTGCGCGCAGCTGATCGGTCGCATCCGTGAGCACTTGGGCACCGACGTGCCGCTGGTGCGTCTGTTCGAGCATCCCAGCATCGCCGCCCTGGCTTTGCACCTGGGGGCACTCGCCGTCGAGGCCACGTCTGCTGCATCGGCGCCTGCGCCCGACGCAGCTCTGGATCGAGCCCGGGAGCGTGCCACCCGCCAGCGCGCGAGTCTGCAGCGCCCACCAGCGCGTAAGCCGCGCTGACGGCGGCCGCTCGCTCAGTGTGTCGCCGCGCGCTCGGCGGCGTCTGCGCGCCGCTGTGCCAGCATCCAGCGCATCACGTCGAGGTCGTGATAGGCAGCTGCGCTGCAGTCGTGTCCGGCCTGCGGCAGCTCGCTGTACCGCAGCGTGCTGCCGAGCTTGCGGAGCGCCGCGACCATCGTGCGAGTATTCGACACTGGGGAGACCGGGTCGTTTGCGCCGTGGAAGGCCCAGATCGGCAGCGTCGCGATGGTCGCCGCGCGCGACGGATCGTTGACGCCATTGATCGGTATGGCTGCGGCGAACAGCCCCGCGTAGCGCGTGATGTAGTCCCAGGTGCCGGCGCCGCCCATCGACGGGCCGGTGATGTAGACGCGCGCCTTGTCCACGGAGTAGTCGCGTTCGACCTCCTGCAGCACTTGCAGCGTCTGTCGGGCGGCATCGGACTCGGGCACGTTGGCCTGCACGTAGTTCAAGAACGGCACCGAGTGCGCGCCATTGACCCATTGGTCGGTGCTTGGACATTGCGGTGCGAGCACGAAGCTCGCCTCGAGAGCTTGCACCTGCGACGAGATCAACTGCGCGACGTCGTCGTTCAGGTGCCGCACGTTGTCGGTGCCCCAGCCTCCGGCGCCGTGGAGGTAGAGCACCAGTGGGTAGCGCTTGCTGCTGTCGTAGCCTGCCGGCACGAAGAGCCGGTAGGGCAACGGGTAGGCGTACCTCTGTTGCTTGTAGACCTTGCCGAGCATGCGTTGAGCGAGCTCGAACGCTTGCTTGCTCGGCGCCTCGACCTGCGGCGGTTCAGCCTTCTTGCAGCCGAGCAGCGCGAGCAGTACCGCGCTCGCGAGCAACACGCCGCGACGCAGCGCGCGCGCGATGCGCTTCACGGCTCGTTCTCCAAGTCCGGCAGGCCGAGTTGCACACGCTCCTGTGCGCTCAGCTCCAGCTTGCGCGCCAGGAAGCGCAGGTTCTCTACCGGCTGGTCCTCGATCTTTGCGATAGCCTCGCTTCGGGTCATGAGGCCCTTGCGGATCAGGTGGCTCAGCTCCAGCTCGTACGGGCTGTAGCCGTATTTGCGCTGGTGCACGAAGTTGTTGAAGGTGTTGAGCTGGCAGTTCGACGAGCAGCCGTCGACGTCGGCCGGGCGGCGCCAGCCGAGCTTTTCGACCTCGGCGACGATTTGGTCCTCGGTCACCTCTTCCAGGCACAGCAGGTTCACGTTGAACGGGTAGGATTCGACGCGGTCGAGCGCGGCATCGCTGATGCCGTAGTAGTCGTCGACCTCGTCGCCGACGGCGGCACGCAGACGATCCAGGCTGTCCTTGCGGCTCTCCTCGAAGAACCGAAAGTGATTGCGGTAGATGATGGCGTTGGCGGGGATCTGGCCCAGCGTGAAGCCCGCCAGAATCAGCGGAGCAGACTTCTCGAGCGCGAGCTTGAGCGCCGTGGTGTTGACGAGGGAGATGCACGCGTTGCAGCCGGCCGAGATGCGCCGCAGCGTTTGCTCCTGGTAGATCGGCAGAAGCGCAGTGGCCTTGATGACCCGGCGATAGAAGCGCGACGACGGGCGCACGGTGAGGTGATCGACGCCCAGAGTGTCCACCACAATCTCGATGTTCTTGCGCGCGGTGGGCGAGATGAAGCCGTTGTCCATCGTGAACGACAGCACCCGCAAGCCGTACTTCTCGACGGCCAGCTTCAAGGTGTAGGTGCTATCCTTGCCGCCGCTGTTGCACATGATCGCGTCGTAGGGGCGGCTGCGCTGGCCGAGCAGACCAGTCAATTGCTCCTTGGCGCGGTCGATGGCACTCTGCTCGCTCGTCGCCATCATCTTGTCGCGGCAGAACGAGCACACGCCGTGCTCATCGAACTCGATGCTGGGAAACGCCGCTGACAAGGCACAGCGCGCGCAGCGCGTTACTGCGTCAGTCATCGCTCACCACGCGCGCGAGCTGCAATGAAGATCGCCATCTTGTTGACCGAACCGAAGGCCTGGCGGGTCATGTCGCTCTCGCGGATGGTCACGCCCAGCTCTTTCTCGATGAAGACCGTGAGCTCGACCAAGCCGAAGGAGTCGATGACGCCCTGGTCGATCAGGGACTCGTCGAGCTTCACATCGCTTTCGGCGACGTTGAAGCTACGGGTCACGAAGCCAAGCAGCAGCGCGCGAATGCGCAGCGCTTCCGATTCCATAAGACTCACCCCGTGGTATGCTGACGACTCCAGTAGGATGCACGGTGCGCTAGCGAGCGCAATCTGAGATGTGCGGCGTCGTGGCGATTCTGGGAGGTGCAATGCCCGCAGCAGCACGGCGGGAGCGGCTGAGCCACATGCTCGGCCGTATCGAGCACCGCGGGCCCGACGCCTTCGGAACCTATGTGACGCCTCACGTGGCGCTTGGCCACGTGCGCCTGTCGATTGTCGACGTCGCGGCCGGGCACCAGCCCTTCGCGATTGGCGACCACTGCATCAGCTACAACGGTGAGGTGTTCAACCACATCGAGCTCCGGGCGGAGCTAGAGGCACTGGGTGAACAGTTCACGACCCGCAGCGACACCGAGCTGCTCTTGCGTGCGCTGATGCGCTGGGGCATCGACGCGCTTGCGCGCTGCAACGGCCAGTTCGCGTTCGTGTGGTGGGACGGAGCTCGCAAGCGGCTGATCGCCGCGCGCGATCGCTACGGCGTGCGTCCGCTCTTCTTCTGCAGCCACCAGGGCGCCGTCTATTTCGTCTCCGAGCTCAAGGCACTTGATATCGTGCCAGGCCTGCGTCGGCAGCTCGATCCCGAGAACGTGCTGGAGCTAGGCCTGTTCTGGAACAACCTGGGCGAGCGCACGCCTTACCGCGGCGTGCGCACCCTGGAACCGGGTACCTGCCTCGTGTTCGGCGCAAACGGTGGCGAGCCCGAGCGACGACGCTATCACCAGCTGGGGTATCTGCCGCCGGGCGATCTCCCAGCGAGCTTCGACGAGGCCAAGGCCATGCTGCGCGACAAGCTCAGCCGCGCGGTCTCGCTGCGCCTGCGCAGCGACGTTCCCGTGGGCAACTACCTGAGCGGAGGCATCGATTCCTCGGTCATCACGCTGCTGACTGATCGCTTGCGCAGCGACACCTACCGCACCTTCTCGATCGCCTTTCGCGACCCGGCGTTCGACGAATCGGGCTTCCAGGCTCAGCTGAACCAGCGCCTGCACGCGAGATCGTTCACGCTCACCATCGACGACGCCGACATCGAGCGCCATTTCGAGGCCGCCGTGTACCACGCCGAGCGCCCACTGTTCCGCACGGCGCCGGTGCCGCTGTGGCTCCTGGCTCGGCAGGTCCGTGACAGCGGCATCCGCGTCGTGCTCACCGGTGAAGCAGCCGACGAGATCCTGTGGGGCTACGACTCCTACAAAGAGCTGAAACTCCTGCAATTCTGGGCCAAGCATCCGGACTCCAAGCTGCGACCGCAGTTGCTTCGCACGCTCTACCCACATCTCGCACATTACCGCGACCCCAAGCAGTTCGGGCTCATGCGCATGTTCTACGAGGGCTTCCTGTCAAGCTACGACAATGCGCTGCTCGGCCTGAACTTGCGCGTGCACAATAACCGCATCCTGGCCGCGTACTTGCGGCACGAGCACAAGGTTGCCATCGACGACCAGTGGCTGGCCTCACGTCTGCAGGAGATCTTGCCCGCGGCGCGTTCCGAGTGGACCATGCTGCAGCGTAACCAATTCCTCGAGATGCGAACTCTACTCGACGGCTATCTTTTGTCCTCGCAAGGGGACCGCATGTCGCTCGCTCACGGCATCGAGGGGCGCTACCCGTTCCTCGACCACGAGCTCGTCGAGTGGGCCTTCCACTTGCCCGATCGCTACAAGCTGCCGCTGCTCTCGCAGAAGCACCTGCTGCGCGAGGCGTTCCGGGGAGAGCTGCCCGAGTCCATCATCGACCGGCCCAAGCAGCCCTACCAGGCTCCGGACCTCAAGGCCTTCTTCCCACAAGGGCGCTTGTCGGCGTTCGCGAGCGAGCACTTGTCGGCCTCCGCCGTGGAGCGCGTGGGCTTGTTCGAGCCGCGCATGGTGCAACGCTTCGTGGACAAGTGGCGTACGGGTGTGCCGGCGCAGGTAGGCTACCGCGACAACATGTTGTTGTGCTTTCTGCTCTCCACGCAGCTCGCAGCACGTGATGCAGCGGCCCAGCCTACGCCTGCGCCGCCGCATTCCCCGCGCACGGTCGACGTGATGCTCGACGCATGACCGACCCAAACGCCACGGCCGAGGACACAAACGCCATCGCCATCATCGGCATGGCCGGACGCTTCCCCGGTGCACGCAACGTCGAGGAGCTGTGGCGCGTGATCGTCGAGGGACGGGACACCCTCTCGCACTTCACGCCGCAAGAGTGCGACGAGGGGGATCCGGATCTGGAGGCCGTGCGCGCGGCCGACAACTACGTGCGGGCACGCGGTGTGCTCGATGGCATCGAGGACTTCGATGCAGGCTTCTTCGATTTCAGCCCGGCCGAGGCGGCAGGGACCGACCCGCAGCACCGGCTCTGGCTCGAGGTTGCATGGGAGGCTCTGGAGTCCGCGGGCTACGCACGCAAAGGTCACGGCCAGGTGGTCTCCGTATTCGCGGGCAGCTCTGCAAACACCTACTTGCTGCACAACCTGCTCACCGATCGCAGCGCCGTCGAGGAATACGTGCGTATGCGCCGTGCACGTTCGTTCGCCACGCTGCTGCAGAACGACCCGGCGTTTCTGCCTGCGCGCACTGCGTACAAGCTCGACCTGCACGGCCCGGCGATCAACGTGCAGACTGCTTGTTCCACCTCGCTCGTCGCCATCGCGCAGGCGGTCACCAGCCTGCGCAACTACGAGAGCGACATCGGTCTTGCGGGCGGCGTGTGCATCGCGATTCCACAGCGCACGGGCTACTTCTATCAAGAGGGAGCGATCTTCTCGCGCGATGGCGTGTGCCGCCCATACGACGCCAAGGCCTGCGGTACTGTGCTCGGCAACGGCGCGGGCGCCGTGGTGCTCAAGCGTCTTTCGGATGCGCGTCGCGACGGCGATCCCGTGCGAGCGCTGATCCTCGGTGCCGCGCTGAACAACGACGGCCACGCCAAAGTCGGCTTTGCGGCGCCCAGCGTGGCCGGTCAGGCGGAGGTGATCGTCGCGGCACAAGCCGTGGCGGGCGTGTCACCTGACAGCATCGGCTACGTCGAAGGTCATGGGACCGCGACGCCGATGGGGGATCCGATCGAAGTCGAGGCGCTGACGCGTGCGTTTCGCGCCGGCACCCAGCGCACGCAGTACTGCGCGCTCGGCTCGCTCAAGGGCAACGTCGGACACCTCGATGCGGCCGCCGGAGTCGCTGGCCTGATTCGCGCGGTGCTCGCGCTCGAGCACCGCACGCTGCCGCCGACCGCACACTTCAAGACCCCGAATCCAGAGCTGCGCATCGAGCAGACGCCCTTCTTCGTGTGCGAAACCGCGCGCCCGTGGCCGACCGGCGACGCACCACGTCGGGCCGGCGTGAGCTCGTTCGGGATCGGCGGGACCAACGCGCACGTGGTGCTGGAGCAAGCCGAGCCGGTTGGGTTCGCGTCGACCACGGCCGAACGCAGCGAGCCACACACCCTGATCTTGTCCGCGAAAGATGCGGCGGCGCTCGACGCGAACACCGAGAGGCTCGCCGATTGGATGCAGGCGCGCGTGGCTACGCAAGCCGCCCTGCCGCTGCTGTCAGACGTGGCGTTCACGCTGCGCGAGCGCAAGCAACTCTTCGAGCAGCGTCGCGCGATCCCGGTCGACGGCTGGGCGGATGCTGTGCGCGCGCTTCGCGACCCCGAGCGTTGGGCCAGCGGCGTGGCGACCACGCACAAGCCCAAGCTCGTCTTCGTGTTTCCAGGCCAGGGCAGTCTGCGCGCCGGGCAGCTTGCGCCGCTGATGGCGGCGGACCAGGCGTTTCAGGCCACGCTTGCGCACGTCTCGAACGCCGCCTCCGAGCTGATCGCGTTCGATCTGCTACGCTGGTTTTCCGATCCACAGGCTGACGTCGGCGCGCTGCGCGCCGATAACGCCAAGAGCCAGCTCGCCGTGTTCTGCATCGACGTCGCGCTCGCGCGCTGGCTCGAGCAGAACGGCGCGCACGCCGATGGCTTCCTTGGCCATTCGCTCGGCGAGTGGGCAGCTGCACACCTGGCGGGCGTGCTCGATCTGCAGGATGCGGTGCGCGCCGTCTACCACCGCGGTCGACTGATGCAGAGCACCGGTCCCGGCGCCGCGCTGATCGTGCGTGTCTCCGAGCGCGACGCGGCTCGCTATGCGGTGGGTGAGGTCGCGCTTGCGTGTGTGAACGGGCCGCAGCTCGTGCTGCTCAGTGGACCGGTCGCGGCCATCGAGAGCTGCATCGCGCGCTTGCAGATCGATGGTGTCGCGCATCGCCGCGCGCCGCTGGACGTGGCTGTCCACAGTGCCTGCATGGACGGCGTGATCGAGCCCTTTCGGGCAGAGCTCTCGTCGCTGCGCTGGTCCGAGGCCCACCGGCCGATCCTCTCCAGCGTGACGGGCAACTGGCTCGACCCGACGCAGGTGCGCAGCACCACCTACTGGGCGCGACAGATCCGTGAGCCCGTGCTCTTCGATCGCGCCGTCGAGACTCTCTTCACCGAGCCGTGTTGCATCGCGCTGGAGGTTGGCCTCGGCAACGGGCTCACCGGCTTGCTCGCGGCGCGGCGCCGAGACAAGCGCGAGCAACGCGCGCTGGCGGCGCTCGGTCCGCACGACGAAGGCGCGCCGCAAGCGTCTACGCGCCTGCGGCAGTGTCTGGGTGAGCTATTTGCCAACGGCGCAGCGCTGGAGGTCGGCGGGCCGCTGCCACCGCCAACTAGCGCGCCCGTGCTGCCAACCTATGCATTTCAACGACGGCGCTACTTCGTCGATCCGCCTGCCGCGAGCCTACGTGCTGCAGACGTCGAGCGCAGACGCGTGCCGAGCACGCCGCCGCCTGCACCAACCTCCGCGGCCAGTGCTCCGATCGATCTGCTCCGCGCGGAGCTCGTGCTCGCGATCAGCGCGCTGTCGCGGCTGCCGGTGGCCGAAATCGACCCGCTCGCCCGTTTCGCCGACCTCGGCCTCGACTCCGTGTTCCTGGCGCAGCTCAGCGAGGACCTGCAGGAGAGGCTCGGGCTCACCGTGCGTTTCTCTCAGCTCGTTCACTACGACACCGTCGAGCGTCTGGCGCAGGCGCTGGTCGAGCAGCGAGCGCAAAGCATCGGATACGCGACCGCCGCGAAGGTGTCCACCGACTTTCGTGGCCTCATACGCTTGCACAACGGCGACGACACGTTGCCCATGCTCCTGGTGCACGGCGATTGGGCCGATCACTTACTGCCACCTCGTCTGCCCGCAGAGCAGAGCCTGTACGGCTACCTGCACCAGGGCTCCGACGGCGAGCGCATGCGCTTGCGCAGCGTCGAAGCGCTGGCAGCGCTCTGCCACGCGGAATGGCTCGCGGTGTGCGGCGACCGGCCGTGCATTCTCGGCGGGCACTCTTTCGGTGGTCTCGTCGCCTACCATGTGGCGCAGCTGCGCAGAAGGGCCGGCCTGCCGGTGAGCTTGCTCGTCCTCATCGACACCTACCATCCCGCGAGCTTGCGTGCGCCGCGCGAGCTCGGCTTGCGCGCCGGCACGCGGCTGGCGCGCGAGGCGGTGCGCACACTGGCATGGGCGCGCGAGATTGCTCGATCGGAGCTATGGCTGGCACAGGGCAAGCGCATTCCGGTCGAAAGGCGTACCGACTACGTGCGAGCGATCTACGGGCTTGCCACGTTGCGTTACCAGCCGGCAGCCATCGATGTCGACCTGCTGCTGTTCCGGGCGACCGAACGCTGGGTGCAGGAGGCCCCCGGCACAGGCTGGCGCACCCTGACTGGCGGGCACTTCGAGGTCCAGGATATCAAGGGAAATCACTTGCACATCGTGCGCACCAAAGAAGGATTTTCGCCGATCGCAAGCGCGCTCGTCCAACGCATCGTCGCGCTGAGGTCTGCGGCGAGCGTCGACCCTCACGCGTGACTCGCGCGGCCAGCGCGTGCCAATCGGACCGTGCGCCTGCTAGCGCCGCGCGCCAGCCCGCGCGACCAGCCGATGCAGCGGTTGCTCCACGAGCGCGTACCAGAGTACGCCCGCCAGCCAGCATGCTGCGAGGCCGAGCGCGCCGAGCTCTAGCCACCCAGCCGTGCTGTGGTCGGTTCCGAGCGCGCGCAGCGCATCCGCGACCAGATAGAGCACGGGGGGGCAAGCACGCCGCGACAGCCGGCGCTTGACATCACGAGGGGGAAATTCGAGGTTTATACGTCTTTGGCGCTATCCGCTGATCGACTACGTCGCCGACATCGCGCAGCTCATCCACCAGAAGAAGCTCGCCGCCGCGGGCAGAGCCAGTTCAAGAGGGGCCGTTCGACAGCGACGTACCAGGTTAGAGAAAGTCCCAAGAGCCCCGCGATGGCCAGCAGCAGCAACACCACGAGCTGCGTTGGCTGCGACAATCTCGAAGGTGTTATCCAACCCCAGAGGCTCGAGAGCCACGGCAGCTTGAAGAAGTACATCGCGTAGACGATGGGTGCAAGCGATGCGAGCCGGCGAAGCAGCTCCGGGGTCCGCGTTCGCAGGGTGACCGCGGCGACCGAGGCCGCAGATGACATGGCAACCAACGGGTATCCGAGAAGTTTCGTGGCGGTCGCGTGAATGTCCAAGGAGTGCGTCAGCGCGGAGACAACCGCAACGGCCGCCCAGCCCGACCAGGCAACCACCGGAGCCCACCGCCTCATCTGGACTAGGGCAGCCGGCACGCTCGAGCATAGAGCCACTAGCGCCCCCCAAGCGAAAGGTTCCATGCGCGTGATGGGATTGGCATAGATGACGTAAGGCCACGGGTGCGCCAGCAGCAACAATCTGGTGCCGTGGGCGAGGACCACGAAACCAAGCAGCAGTGCGAGCCTGGCTCTTCCACGCCAGAAGACCATGCTGGCGCTGACCAGCAGGGTTGCCTGCGCACCGACACCGATGGCGAAGAGGGCTTCGAGGGCTGCACCGATGCCTGTTCCACTGAATGCATAGAAGAGATCTGCGGCCGCGGTCAGCAGGTAGGGTGCGGCGGGGCCCTGCGCTTGCGTCAGGCTCTGGTAGGGGTAGAGCATCGGGATGCGCGGCAAGAGATGCGGCCAGAGGGCTGGTAGGGCGTAGAGGTAGACGAGCAAGAAGAGGAAGTAACTCGGCAACACCCGACGAGCGCGGGCGCCGAGGTACTGGAGCCAAGTCGCAACCGTATGTGCCTCGCGACGCATGAGGCTCTTGGCGCAGAGGTAGCCGGCGATGGCCAAGAACAGGTCGGTGCCGAACCAGCCCATCCTCCCAACCCGCGACGCCAACCCACCGAGCCGCGTGGGCAGGCCCATGAACCCGATGTGCGAGATCACGAGCAGCAGGATGGCGACGCCACGCAAGCCCTCGATGGAGACAGACCAGTGGTCGCTAGCCGCTGCCGTCGCATCAGCACGGTCTGCAGGCTCACCGTACACCATGTTCCGAAACGTACGCCACGGGTTCCGCGATTTGCAAGCAAGGCGCCGGCCCCTGATTGGGGCTCGCGGACCCGTGGTGGCCACTGAGATCGGTCGTGTCGCAAGGCGGCGAGTTGGCGGTAGGCCGCATTGTGCGACCAGGAAATGCTGGTCGAGGAGGATTGGAGGATGCGATGAATCCATGAAACTTCGTCTGTTGTCGCGCGGGTGCGAAACCCCTCCTGGCCGTGCGCGCGCGCGAGCCCATGATAGGCCGACAGCTGCTCCAGGTTCGCGCCACTGGCAGCCAACAGCTGCGGAAACAGGTGCAGGTGCACGAGCAAGAACGCTGCATAGCTGGGGAGCACGCGAAGGGCGCGCCGGCGTAGCCAGTCGGCGGCGCCGGCGCTGCGGCTGCGCGAGCGCCAGGTGAGGAAACCCGAGAGCGCGAGCAAGACGTCGGTGTCAGGCCCAACCCGCACCGAACACGCGGCTGAGCAGGCCTGCAAGCGCGCCGCTCGTGCTGGCGTCCCGCAAGCACGCCACGTGGTAGCCGACCAGCAGCGTGATCGCCGCCACACGCAGCGCATCGAGCGCATCGCGCCCGGCCGGCGTCACCGGCTGAACACGGTCTTGTGCTGGCGGTTCCGTCACCGCGCAGACTGTCCGACGGCCGGTGCCCGCCGTCCAGAAGCGATCGCGGCCCGTCCGGCCCGCAGGTCGCAGGCCGGACCGAAGACCTGGGCCGCTTTCACGTGGTCGTGCAACTTTTCCTCGCGAGGCTCCGATGAGAAGCTCACCGCGCTGTCCGTGGACCACAAGCCAGTATGTCAGCGCCGCCGCGCTGCTATTGACGCTCAGCCTGCTCGGGGCCAGCGCGCAAGCTCGCGACTTCTGCGTGGTATTT
>DASVHQ010000241.1:0-3081 GCA_036382515.1 Polyangiales bacterium
CTCGTGCGCAGCGAGCCCGTGAGCCTGCGCCTGGGCCGCGTCCACGCCGCCGAAGACCTCTTGCCAGCGCACGCCATCGATCGTCAGCAGCACGACCGACGACTTCTGGCACGCCGCCCGCGGGGTCGGTGCAGCGCTGTCCGACGCCACCGGCTCAGCCGCCGCCGACGAGTCACCGCCGCTGCTGGTGCCGAGCGCGCACAGCAGCAGCGCACCGGTGAGTCGGACGAGGTGTGCGTTCCGAGTCAGCATCGCCAGTAGGCTGCCCGGCGCGCGTGGCAATGAGATCGCAGACGCGTGAAAGTTTCGCGCTAGTTTCGCGACCGAAGTGCGAGCATTGCGTGACGGACCCGCGACCTTTGCACAGGCGCCTCGCGGCGCGCCTCGTGCTGGCGCTCACGGCTTCTTCGGGAGTTGGTCACAGCTGGTGTAGGGGATGACGGGCAGCTTTTCGTGCTTGAGCAGTGCGTCGAGGTACACGAACACCGACAGCCCGGCGTTGATTGCACCGCGCATGGTCCAGCGCGTCACGTCGTCACGTGTCAGCTGGTACGCTGGTTTTCCGGCTTGCTGCGCGAACAGCTGATCCGGGCAGAACGGGATCGGCTGCCCGGCGCGCGCGAACTGCTGAACGAGCGCCTGTGCCGTTGCGAGGTCGTTCGGGTCCGTTGGCTTCTTGAAGCACCAAGGCGCTCGTACGCTCGCGCCGAGGCTGGGCAGGATCTGCCCCTGGTCATCCCCGACCGGGTAATTGGCGGGGTAGCCCGAGCGGCTGTACAGGCCGATGTCATCGTAGCTGTTGCCGCTGATCGGATCGGTGTAGGTGGTGATGTGGATCTGCTGGGTGCTCGTGATCTGATCGATCTTCAGGCCCGGCGGCATACTCACCACGCGCACCGGCAGCGGGTTGTCGAGCCCGCACAGCTTCTGCCACATCTCGAAGTCACCGTTCTCCGGGATGACCGCGGGCGGGATGTGATGCGACGGGCTGCTCGAAGCGCCGATCTGTCCGCTGGACACGTCGAAGTCCCAGCTGTCGCCGGGCAGGATGCTGTTGCACAGAGTCTGTGCGACCGTGAGCATGTTCGCGCCGCTGGCCGGTGCGGCAAAACCCTCGCGCTTGTGCCCCAGCACGAGGCTGTTGCCAACCACCGCGAGGATGGCGGGTGGAATGATGCGCTGCGTGCCACCCAGGCCCATCCAGACCGCGTAGCGCGCCGCCCAGTCGTCGGCGGTCACGCTGCTGTTGGCGGCAGCGCCGAACTCCAGCGCGCGGTTGTGGCCAGGCGCGAACAAAGCATCGTCGACGGGTCCGAAGATCCCATCGCGCAGGTTCGCGACGCGCGTCTCGCCACCGGTCATGTCGGCGATCGTGGCCGCGACCCGGCCCTTGGAGTCGGCGAGCGGGCCGTGGCAGTTGGCGCAGATGGTCGTGAAGACCTCGGCACCGGGGGAGATCTCGTAGACGGGCTCGCTGCCGTCCTTGACGCCGTTCATCGGCACGTCGAACCAGAGTGGGTGGCCCGCCGCGCCCTGGTAGTCGGACACGTGCTTGACCTGCGAGAAGTCGCAGCCGGGCTTGTTCTCCCACAGGCCGAACGGCAAGTCGGTGAGCGCGAAGCTCTTGAGTGCGTCGGTCAGCGTGATGCTCTGCACCAGATCGACCGCCGTCGCTTCGTAGGGACTGCCGGTGCTACCCAGCTTGCGATCCACCAGCACCGTCTTCCAGTCGGAGCGCCGCGGCCCCCAGGCACCTGGCGGATCGGTCAAGTCGGTGACCGCAAAGTGCGGACGCGCTGGAACGCGCAGATTCACCGAGCTCTTGCTGCCATCCGGATTGTCGATGACTTCGCTCAAGGGACGCGGCACGACAACGTAGCCGTGAACGACCTCGGGGTCGACGATGTCCGGGGCTTGGTCCGGACACTGCGTGTAGCGAAAGCTGGTCTGGAACAGCCGCACGCGCGTCGCGGCTTCTTCTTGCGCGCGTTTCCAGTCAGCGTTGTCCGGGTTCTTCGGATCGGGCTTGATCTCTTCGTACGGCTGCGGGCGCAGGTCGTAGAACATCGCCGTGGTGGCATCAGCCGTGACGTCGTTGCGACCCTTCCAGAGCGCGGGGATGCTTGCCATCCAGGTGCCAAGCAGCCGCGGCGCGCGGCAATCGAAGCCCGGCGTGTCCATCGGCATGTGCGGGAAGATGGCCGAGTCCTCCGAGTAGCTGAAGGGCGCGTCGACGTTGCGGTAGATCAGGCTGCGCCAGGGCGCGAAGATCGTCGACTCGAGATCGAACGGGTTGCCGTCGGGATCCACCATCGGTGTGATCAGCACCTTCTTCTCGTAGCCAGTGCTGGTGTCCGTGGGGATGCGATCGACCACCGACGGGGTGATGTACGGGATCAGCTGGTCTTGGCCCGCTCCCCGGCGAATGCGCGGGCTGAAGCGCTCGAGCGGATACTGGAAGATGCCGCCTTCGCTGCTCGGCCTGAAGTCGAGCAGCTCGTCGAGCTCCGGCGCGATGCTGAGCGGGTAGCCGTTGTCGTTGTGGCAGTGAGCGCAGTTGCCGAGCATGTAGCCTTGCGCTTGCAGCTCGTGGTCGTTGCGGGGCTTGCGCGTGCCCTGTGAATCCTCCAGCAGCAGCACATCCTTGGGCGAGGTCATGCCCTTGATCACCCCGTAGTCGATCAGGCGTTGCAGCTGATTGAGCTCGTCGCGCTCTGCGGGCTCGATCACGCCACCCTCCCCTACCGGCCTGCGGTGCAACTGCAGCGGCGTGAACCCGAGCACGAAGCTCGCGTTGTCCGAGCCCATGTGGCACTGCCAGCAGCGCTCCGAGCCAGGCAGAGCATAGGTGCGAGTGACGCCGGCCTGGTCGAGTGCATCCTGGACGTTGGTCGGGTTCTTGGCGATGACCTTCTTGGCGGCGGGCGCGTCGGTGATCAGCGTCAGCAGGTGATCGCGCCACGGCTGACCGTTGCGCAGCGGGTCACGCAGCAGCACGGCCTCGGTCTCCGCGTCGTTCCAGACGTAGGTGCCGAACAGCGACTTGGTCGCGCTGCGAGGGTGAGGCGCGAGGTTGTACGT
>DASVHQ010000242.1:0-9391 GCA_036382515.1 Polyangiales bacterium
GCGCACTTGCGCCTGTGCCGACGCGAACCGCTGGGGCTGCGCATGCGCGAAGCTCGTGCAACAAACGCCGAGCAGCGTGACCAGCGCTAAGACAGCCGACCGCATACGAAATCTCCCGCGCTGCCGCAGGGGCGCAGGAGCGGGTCGAGCGTAGCGCGGAGAGCGCGGATCGCCTAGTGGAGCAGCCGTAGATCACACCCACCGCGCGATACCTACTTGACGTACCCCAGTGCGCGCAGCCGAGCGCGCACGTCGGCAGCCGGTGCTTTGGGTACGGCCCGCGCCTGGCTCGAAGCGGTATGCGCACGCCAAGCTTCAAGCGCTTCGCGCACCGCTTGCAGCTGAGCTGAGCCCGGATCGAGCGCCTTGAGCTCGCTTGGGTCTTGCTCGAGGTCCGCGGCTTCGATTCTTCGCTCGTCGGAAGCCGTGATCTTGTACGGCCAGGCGATGGCAGCAAACAGGTTCGCGCGGAAACGCGCGTTGCGCTCCCGTAGATACGGGTTGGGATAGCTCTCGGAGAAGATCACACGCGGCGCCTGCGTTGCGCCAAGCAAGTCGAGGCCCGGTAGCTTCGGATCGGGCGGCAAGCCGATCGCGGCGCGAACCGTGGGCAGCAGGTCGACACTGCTCGCGAGCGCCGTCGAACGGCTGGCGGTGGTGCCGCGGGGCGGACGGATGACCAGTGGCACGCGGATCTGATCGTCGTAGAGCGCCGAGCCGTGACCCACGATGTCTCGCTCACCGAATGCCTCGCCGTGATCGGAGGTCACGATCACGAGCGTGTTGTCCCAAAGCCCTCGCGCACGCAGCGTGGCGAACAAGCGCCCGAGCTGTGAGTCGGCAAACGTGAGGCCTGCGTCGTACTGCGAGATGATGTGCGAGCGTTCCTCCGCGCTGATCGAACGCTTGCCCTGCATCACCTCGCGCTCGATGCGTTCCTCGTGCTCATTGGTGAAGTCCGCTTGCTTGCCCGGAAAGCGCGTGTCGAACGGCGCCGGTGGCAGGTACGGCGAGTGCGCGTCCATGTAGTTGAGAAACAGGTAGAGCGGCCGGCCGCTCTCGCGCACCGCGTCGACCGCGTCGATGGCGTCGTCAGTGATCTGCGCCGCGTCGCGGTAGACGAGCTCGCGCTGCCGACGCGTGGTGAACGGAGCGAGCAGGCTTCGCACCATGGAGCTCAACAAGAACGGCTCGGTCTCGCCGAGAAGCGGAGCGGCGGCGCGGTCATCGTAGTAGTCGAAGCCTCCGCTCATACCCCAATCGCGGCGCAGGAACCCGAAGTTCGAAACTACGGCCGCGCAGCGGTAGCCGCGGCCGTGCAGCGTCTGCGCTAGCGTGGGGAAGCGTTCGGGCAGGGGCTGCGGCTCGGGCACGTAGCGTGCACCGTGGTCGCGCACCCAGAGCCCCGTCCAGATCGAGGCATGGGTCGAGAGCGTCATGTTCGACGCGGAGAACGCGCGCTCGAAGGTGATCGACGTCCGTGCGAGCTCGTTCAGCACCGGCGTGGTGGCGCGCGAGTAGCCGTAGAGCGGGAGATGATCCGCCCGCACCGTGTCGAGCGAGATCAAGACGACGTTGGGCTGGCGCTTGTCCGCTACGCTCGCCGCCGGAAGCTGCGCACGCAGCACACCCGTCTCAGTGAACACGTACGCAACGACCCCGCCCGCGAGCAGAGCCAGCGAGCCCAGCACGGCAAGGCGCGCGTCGAGCTCGGGCCGTCCACGCCTGGCGCGCTCGCTGAGCCACGAAACGGCGGCGGCGCAGAGCAGGACCGCGAGCGCAGCACCGAGCCTGTACACAGGCTCGGTGTCTGGCATCAGCCTGTCGAGGATCAGCTGCGAGGTGAGCGTCACCGAGCCCGCGAGCCAACAGCGCGTGAAGCCGGCAAGCACGCTTGGCAACACTCGACCCCACAAACGCAACAGGCTCGCCGTGATGATGGTGAGCAAAATGACGGCAGTGATGACGCGCGAACGCCGCACGGACCACTGCGCCAGCAGTTGCGCCCCGAGTGCGATCGCCAGGCCGAGCGTGGGCGCGACCCGGGCCCGGATCATCCGTAGGCGTGCTGGATCGACTGCAGCGCTCGCCGGCCAGCTGGCCGCTGCGAGCGAAATCCCGGCGCCACCAATGGCATAGCCGAACGCCGCGAGCGCGTGGCCCTGCCACGCCATGTGCCCGGTGCGCACGAGCGCCAGCCAGTGCCAGACGGGACCGATCAACACGAGCACGCTCGCCCCGTACGAGAGGCCTGCACTGGCGCCGGTCAACGCGGCGGAGAGAGCGTTGGTTCGGGACGCAGAGGTCGAGTACTGCATAGCGAAAGCCGGGCGGCGCGCACTCTAGCAGAGAGCGCGCTTGCGGCAATTCAAGCCACCGGCTTTCCTTGGCTCGCCAGTATTTCCTGGAGTTCACGCCGCGCCAAGCGCTGTACTAGCCATGCGGCGAGCGCCGTGGCGATAAGCCCCAACCAGAACAACGCCTGTTCCGCGGGCGTGGCGCTGTGCTTGATCTTCGACAACTCGCCGACCGCGCGCAGGCCTGCGCCTGCGTACGTGTAGAGCGTGGTGCTCGGAAGCACTCCGAGCGCGGAGCCGAGCACGTAGAGGCGAAAGTCGATGCGCGTGAGGCCGAAGAGGTAGTTGGAGATCGTGGACGAGATGATCGGTGAGAGCCGAATCAACACGACCACGCGCATGCCGGCGCGCTGGAACGCTCGATCGATGGCGTCGAGCCAGGCCACGCGCGAAGCACGCGCGCGCGCCCAACCGCCGAGCCAGCGGCGCGCGATGCTGAAGGTGAGCGCGGCGGCGCACGGACGCGCGAGGGCCACCACGAACCAGCCCGGACCGAAGCCGCACACGTAGCCGGCCCCGATCGAGAGCACACTCGCCGGCAAGAGCAGGGCGTTGCCGAACACGAAGAACACGAAGTACAGCCAGGGGCCGGCGTTCTGGGTGGCCTTGATGGCCTCGATCAGGTGCTCGATCATCGGGCGTGGTGTAGCACGAGGGCACGCTCGCGGACGTGCACGAACGCACTTTCCGCGGCCGGACCTGGCCGCGCAGCGCGCTCACTGCAAGCGGATGAGCACGAGCAGGGTCAGCGCGTAGACCAGGCTGGTGGTGAGGAACAGCAAGCCCAGGCGGCGTTCGCGCAGGCGCTGCAGCCACAGCCACGCCCCACTGAGGGCCAGCACGATCAGCGCGAGCGACGCGAGCACGACACACGCGCCCCAAACGTTGGTCGGCGCGAAGCCGTGCCACAGGCCCGCGGCGTGGTGCAGGCGGTCCAGCATGCGCACCACGCCGCCGAAGTGCTCGCGCACGCTGGCGACCGAGGTGCCAGCTGTCACCTCGATGTCATATTCGGTGCCGGGGCGGACCACATGCAGCGTGAGCGTTCGACCCGAGCGCCGCACACCCTTGAGCTCGCCACGCACGACGTGGCGCTCGCGCAGCTCGCGCAGCACGGCCTGCGGATCGCTGGGGTCGGCGCGCAACTCGGCCTGGAAGGTGCGCGTGTCGATGCGCTCGGCAAGCAGCTCCGGGTGAGCCATCCGGGCCGCGCTGAACGCGTACACGAGCACGAACGGCAACACCGCGAGCCCGGACCACGAATGAAGCTTGCGCAGGGCTTGGTACATGGCTCAGCGCATCCAGAAATAGAGCAAGGCGAAGCCGCCGGAGCCCAGGCCCAGGGCGAGCTGCGCCCAGCGCTCGTTGCGCCGGAGGAACAGCCACAGCGCGAGCCCACTTATGCCGAGCACACCGAGCGCCACGATCGATAGCTCGATGTACAGCGCCCAGAGCTTGAGCAAGCGGCTGCCACCCTGCGCGACGGGGCCGAAGGTCTGCAGGTGCATGGACAGCAGGAAGTGGCCGAGGTCGGCGGGCTGCGCAGCGACACGCAGGGCCTGCTCGCGGGCCAGCACGGTGACCTGCGTCTCGCCGTTGGGCGTGTAGAGTCGGAACGTGAGATCACCTGCGCGGTCGTGGCTGATCGCAAAGTCCGGAGGGGGCTGGGTCAGGGGCAGGTGCAGTGTCTGCCAGGCGCGTAGCGCGAGCTGCTGATCGTTCAGCTGGCCGTCGACGCGCATGGGCACGCGGCGCGTGTGCTCGGCGGGCGGTACTGCCCCGGGACGCGCGCTCCAGGTTGCGACCAGACCCGCGACCCCGAAGATCAAGAGCGCGATGCAGGTCTGCAAGCCTGCGTAGATGTGAAGCAGCTGTAGGTAGCGCAGCACGTCGTGAGCCTAGAATGGAGCATTTGCGCGGCGCTTGTCTCGCCACAAGCCGCGCTCGCGGTCAGTGCTTCTTCTTCTGGTAGGTGCCGATCAGCTCGGCCTTGGCGAGCACGTGGCCTTCCATGGCTTTCTCGAGATCGGCCTTGGTCGGTCGTTCGAGCTCGAGCTCCGTGTCGAGCGCGTAGAGCTTGTGGAAGTAGCGATGCCGGCCGATCGGCGGACACGGGCCACCGTAGCCCAGACGCTTCCAATCGTTGAGCCCCTGCTGCGCGCGCAGCGGCAGGGCCTTCACGCCCTCGGGCAAGACGGCCGGTGCAGGAGGCAAGTTGAAGAGCACCCAGTGCACCCAGGTCATGCGCGGCGCGGCCGGGTCCGGCGCGTCGGGATCATCGACGATCAACGCCAGGGTCTTGGTGCCCTGCGGCAAGCCCGACCAGGCGAGCGGGGGCGAAGTGTCGGAGCCCTCGCAGGTGCAGCGGGTCGGAATCTCGCCGTGCGCGGCGAACGCGGATGAATGGACTTCCATGACGATGCCCTCCGGACCCTGCGCCAGGGCCGCTTTCGGCGCGTCGCAGGCTGCGAGCACCGCGCTTGCGCACAGTGCCGCCAGCGCGCCTAGTGCGCGCTGTGCCAACCACGCCGCCCACTGCCTTTCGGACGAACGGTCCACGTGCGACTCCCCTGGCCATACTTACCCACGCCCGGGCGGCGGCGCAATGTGCCGCGTGTGCCACTCGACCGGCGTGCAGCCTCAGGCCGACTTCTGCCGCTGCTGCTCGAGAAACGCGCGCCCCAGCTCTGCGATCTCCGAGAAGTCGAGCGGCTCCACCTCTTTGCGCGTGTAGGCTTCGAGGTGCTCCTCGGGCAGGCCCTCGAGGAAGCGCGACGGGGTGAGCTTGACCGATTCCCCGCGAAACAGGCGCTTCTCGGGCCGCGTGAGATACAGCCGGTCGCGCGCCCGCGTCACGCCCACGTAGAAGAGGCGGCGTTCTTCGTCGACGTCGGTCGGATTGGCCTCGGTGAGCTTGGGGTCGGTGGTGCGACTGTGCGGAAGCTGACCTTCCACGCAGCCGATCAGAAAGACCACACCGAACTCCAGGCCCTTGGCGGCGTGCAGCGTGGAGAGCACGACACCGTCCGCGGTGGCTTCGTCGCCGGAGTCCCCGCGCAGCGTCACGCGTTCGAGGAAGCCCTGCAGGGACTTGCGCTCCTTGCCGCCCTCGCCTTCGTAGCGACCCAGCCAGCGCAGGAAGTGCTCGATGTTCGCGTAGCGCATCTGACCCTGCACGCCGCCGTCAGCGGCAGCCGACAGATCACCGCGCAAGTCGATCGTCTCGAAGATGTGGCGTGCGCTGGTGAGCAGGCTGCCGCCGCCATCGAGCGCGTGGCGCGCACCGTTGATTAGGGCATCGAGCGACTTGGCCGCGGCGCGCGCGTTGTCCGGCACGCCGTCGACGTCGTCGATCTGGTGCACGGCTTGCGCAAACGACAGGCCGCGCTCCTGGGCGTGCGCCTCGATGCGCTCCACGGTCTTCGCGCCGATGCCGCGCGCAGGGTAGTTGATGATGCGACGCAGCGAGATTTCGTCGGCCGGGTTGACCACCGCTCGTAGATAAGCCGCGGCGTCTTTGACCTCTTTGCGATCGAAGAACTTCGTGCCGCCGTAGAGCTGGTAGGGCACGTTCTGCGCGCGCAGCTCCTCCTCGATCAACCTGGCTTGCAGGTTCGAGCGATACAGCACCGCCATGTCGCTGTGCGCGCGGCCTTCCTTGGCGAGCTCGGCGAGCTCGCCCACCACGAGCTTGGCTTCGGCGGCCGGGTCGACCACCGCGCACAGCCGCACGCGGTCGCCGCGACCACGCGCCGCTCGCAGTACCTTGCCGTGACGCCGCTCGGCGCTCTGCGCGATGGCGGCGTTCGCCACCGCCAGGATCGGCGCAAACGAGCGGTAGTTGTCCTCGAGCTTCACGATGCGCGTGCCCGCGAAGTGTTTGTCGAAGTCGAGGATGTTGCCGACCTCGGCGCCGCGCCAGCCGTAGATGGACTGGTCGTCGTCGCCGACCACGCACACGTTGCGCTGCTGATTCACCAGCAGCTTCACCAGCTCCAGCTGCACCTTGCTCGTGTCCTGGAACTCATCGACCAGCACGTGCTGGAAACGCTGCCGCCACTTCTCGCGCACCGCGGCCTGCTCGCGCAGAAGACGCACGGGAAAGAGCACGAGATCATCGAAGTCGAGCGCACGCATGGCTCGCAGGCGCGCCACGTAATCCGGATACACTTCGCGGGCCACGTCGTCGTACTCGAAGTCGGACTCGGGCACGGCGTCGGGCAAGAGCCCTTCGTTCTTCCACTTCGAGATGCGCGCGAGAATCGCCATCGGGTCGAGCTTGCGCGCGGCGCCGCTGTCGCGCATGTGCCGCAGCACCTCTTTCACCACACCCATGCTGTCGCCCTGATCGAAGATCACGAAGCGCTTGCCCAGACCGAGCGCGGTCTTCTCGTCTTGCACGAAGCGCACGCCAAAGCTGTGGAAGGTGGAGAGCACGAGCGCATCCGCGCGCTTCTTGCCGACCAGCGCGATCATGCGCTCGCGCATCTCGTCGGCGGCCTTGTTCGTGAAGCTCACCGCGAGGATCTCCGCGGGTGCGACGCCCTCGGCGATCAGCGCGGCGATGCGCTGCGTGAGCACGCGCGTCTTGCCGCTGCCGGCGCCGGCCAGGATGAGCAGGGGGCCGTCGCGATGATCGACGGCGGCTTTTTGTGCTGGGTTGAGGCCGGCCATGCGTGCTTCGCGGAGGGTCAGCAAAGCTCGGGGATGAGAGCCGCGCTGTCAATCTGAAGCCGCCAGCTCGCGCGAAAAACTCCGGCGCCCAAGCCACGCCCCAAGACCGCTTGCGGCAACCACTACGTTTTGCGGCGGTCAGACCTACAGATCCCACCTCAGAAAACGATCGTTCGGCGATCGCCGCCCATTGCACCGCGCGATCCGTGCCCTTAGCCTGTGCGTCGAGTGGCCAACTGGATCGACGCGCTTGCGTCTCGTTCCGGCCCGCTTCTAGACGCGGCAAAGCACTTCGGCGCAAGCCAGGGTGTCGAATGTGATCCGCCCCGCGGCGTGGCCGCCCTGCAGATGCTCTGCGAGGCCGTGCAGCGCTGCGCGCCCGACACTGACGACGAGGAGCGGCGCTTCGTCGAGGGCGCTGGCGCGTACTTCGCGCTCGTGCTGATCGACCATCTGGGCGAGGCCGAACATCGCATGCGAGAAGGCGTGCACTGCCTGCACGTGGGCGCACACGGCGCGATCGATCCTTTCGCCTGCGTGACGCGCGTGCTCGAGGCCGACGACGTGCGGCGCGCCTTCATCGACGAGGTCGCGTTCGCCGAAGCCGAGGCCTGCGGCAAAGGGCCGGTCGCGCGCGTGGTGCGCGAGCTGCACCAGCAACTCTCGCAGCTGCCGGGCGCCGAAGTCGCTGAACGTTTCGACCGCAAGCTCTGGGTGCAAACCCAGGGCACACGCATCGAGCTGGATCTGACGCGCGTGATCGACGTGACGCGCGGCGAGTCCGATGCGACCGTGCAGAGCGCGGTGCGACGCCTGGTCGCGGCTCTGTCTCCGAACGAAGGCGACGCCGCGCTGCCCTGGACGGCCGCGCGCGAGCGTCTCTTCCCCCGCCTGGTGGGGCCCGCGTTCATCGAAGCGCTGGGCAACCGCCAAGGAGTGCATCTCCTGCGCCTCACGACAGAGGTGTGGGTGACGCTCGTGCTGCGCTACAAGGAGCGCGCGCGTTACGTGCGACAGGACGAGGTGGACTCTTGGTCGAGGGATGGCGCCGCACCGCGAGCGCAAGCGCTGCACAACCTCGCCCACTCGTGCGCACGCGCGCGCTTCTTGCAGCATGACACGCCGCACGGAGCCATGGTCATTGCCGAAAGCCGAGACGGGCTCGACTCCGCGCGCTTGCTCTTGCCCGGCTTGCACACGCTGCTCGCGCGCGAGCTTGGCTCACCGTTCGTGGTGGGCGTGCCGCATCGAGACACGCTGCTGGCCTGTGCGCTCGGGCCAAGCAAGCTGCTCGCCACGCTGCAAGAACGCGTCGAGGAGGCCGCGCTGCGTGCCCCGCACGCGATCGCGCACGGCCTCCTGCTCGTGTCGGAGAGCGGCGAGATCCGCGACTTCTCCGCGACCGGGCGCGGCGATGCAGACGCGACGAACCCGGGGCCTTGAGCGGTTTCGGCGCGAGGCCGACCCGCCGCGCGACCTGCGTCATTGAGGCCAGCGACCGAGAAGCGTTACGCTCCACGCGTGTCGCACATGGAAAGCATCCCGAGCGTCGCCCAGCTACAGGTGAATGCCGGGCGCAGCGCGCTTGTCGCCGACGACGGGCACTTGCGGCACCAGGACTTGCTCGACGCCAGCGCCCGCGCCGCAAGTGCGCTGCTCGCGGGCGGCACGGATCTCGCCGGGGCGCGCGTGTGCTTCCTGGTGCCGCCGAGCGCCGCCTACGTGACGACGCTCTTCGGGATCTGGCGCGCCGGTGGCATCGCGGTGCCGCTGTGCGTCACACACCCGGCACCCGAGCTCGAGCATGTGCTCGACGACGCGCAGGCCCAGATCGTGGTGGTGCAGCCCGAGCTCGAGGCCACGCTGGCCCCGCTGGCGCAGAAACGAAAGCTGCGCTGTGTGCGCACGACAGAGCTAGAGGCCGGAGCGGCAGGCGGCTTGCCACACGTCGAGGCGTCACGCGCGGCACTGCTCATCTACACCAGCGGCACCACGGGCAAGCCCAAGGGCGCGCTCAGCACGCACGCGATCCTGCAAGCGCAGATGCGCTCGATCGGCGAGGCCTGGGAGCTGTCGAGCAGCGACCGCATCCTGCACGTACTGCCGCTGCACCACCTGCACGGCATCCTCAACGCGCTGCTCTCGGTGCTGTTCGCGGGCGGCTCTTGCGAGCTTTTGCCACGCTTCGATGCAGCTCGGGTCTGGGCGCGCTTGATCGACTCTCACGAGCTGTCGCTCTTCATGGCGGTGCCCACGATCTACTCGAAGCTCGCGGCGGCCTGGGATGCCGCCGACGCGGCCCAACAGCAAGCCATGACGGCGGCCTGCCAGCGCCTGCGGCTGATGGTGTCGGGCTCGGC
>DASVHQ010000243.1:0-24024 GCA_036382515.1 Polyangiales bacterium
GCGCATTGGCACGGCATCCACACTCCACCACTGCAAGCTTGACTTCCGGGCCCATTGTTCTGTTCGCATACGCATGCCTTCGTCACGTTCTCCGGCGAGCAACTGGAGCCGACAGGCGCGTTCTGTCCGTGCCCGGATGGAGCAGGGGTGGCGCTGCACGCGGCGAGTTGTAGAAACACAGCCATCGCGGCCATCCACGACAGCATGCCCAGAACGCGCATACGACCTATCGCCATTGTGACCTCCGCGCCTGCTGTCTCGCAGCGCTGACTGATTCGGGAATCATACGATGCTATCCACATGGTCTTTGAACCCAGACAAGCCGACAAGCAAACATGCGAGTGCCCGCGCGCGGGCAACTCGCCTGCTTGGGCCGCTCGCAGCGGCCACGACCAGAGGAGACTAGGAGCCTGTCGGAGAAAGCCGGACCGGGGGCTTCGAGTCGATTCTCGAGACAGGCGATCACGCGATGCGCGGTCGGCATCCCGCAGAGCTCGTGGTTGCTGCCAGGTTCGAGCGGACGACGAATCCCGGGCTGGGGATCACGGCTTCGTCAAGTCGGCGTTCCAGTGGCCGCTGCCACCGGGTGGCGGCCCTATCGGAGGGAGGCCGCCGTCGGCCTGGGGCTCGTGCAACGTCCACGTCCCGTTGATGAATTGGTGGGTGATCTTGTTGTAGTCGGCCGTGACTGTGCCCAAGAAGGGGTTCTTGACGGTGAGTGGGAACTCGTAGTAGCCGTCCATCGTGCCGGTGAACTTGCCGGTCGAGCAGTCGAGGTTGCCTAGTAGATCGATCTGGAAGGGAAAGAGCCCGTTGGCGGTGCCACGGATCTTGCCGCCACTGATGGCCAATATCTCGCTGCCCGGCTTCTTGTTCAGCGTGAATTCGAGGCCCGGTAGGACCTTGCCGGTGGCGAGGTCCGTCGAGTCCGTGGCGGCCACGGGCAGCCCAAGACCGAAGGCCGCGTTGTAGGTGCCGTCGAATTTACCGACATAGTGTCCAGCTTCGCATGAGCCACCCGTGGGTGTCGTGCGAAGCCAGGCGAAGCGCACCGGGCTGCTGTTGGCCAGGGGGTCGCCGACTGTGCCGGTGGGACTCTGCGCGTCCACGACGCCACTGTCCGGTCTCGCGACGACCGTACTACCAGTGCCGGCGGTGTTGGCGGCGGCGCATAGGCACGCCGTCCACGCTCCAGTAGCGCAAGCTTGGCTTCCGGGCGCATTGTTCTGGTTTTCGCATACGCATGCCTGCGTCACGTTCTCCGGGGAGCAGCCGGAGCCGGCCTTCGCGCCCTGTCCTGCCCCCCTGCCGGCCGGTGGGGTAGCGCTGCACGCGGCGAGTTGCAGAAACACGGCCATCGCGGCCATCCACGACAGCACGCCCAGAACCCGCATACGACCTATCGCCATTGTGACCTCCGCGCTTGCCGTCTCGCAGCGCTGACTGATTCGGGAATCATACGATGCTATCCACATGCAGAACTCACTTGCCTACGCAGTCAGGCTGCGTCTTAGCCAACGCGTCGTAGATGCACTGCGGGCAGGCGGCGGTGGGGTTGGTGATGCACGGGACAGTGCACGTGGTCTTGGCGGGCATGGTCTTTGAACCCAGACAAGCCGCGCACATATCGCCGAAGTGGAAGAGGGTCTTGTAGCAATTCGACATGCAGGTGGTCGGATCGGCCGTTATCAACTCGGTCTGGCACTGCATGACGCAGCTACTGTTGGCTGCCGACAGCGCGGTGGCCTTTTCTTGATCGTCAGGCGAGCCGCACGGTCCGTCCTTTTGCGTGTACTTGGCTTTGGTCACGCCACAGGTGGGCAGGTTCGATGTGAAGTCCTGGCCGGCCATGCAAGACAGGCAACCGGGCGCGCCGCTGTCACACAGCGACATGCAGTTGACTGCGCGTGTGGTGGCAGCCGCGCTGCCGGCGCAGCTGGAGCATGCTGCCGGTGCGCCGGCCTTGTTGAAGCACGTGGTGACGCAGGTCGCGACGTCGGTGTTGGTGCGGATCGGGTCTTTGCAGTCTCCGACGAAGCAGCTGGTGAGCGTGGTAGGCGCGTCGTAGCCGTCGCACGCCGCGGCGACCGGGGCGCCTGCGTCGACCGGCGTGACGCCCGTACCGGCTTGACCTTGCGAGCCCGCGCTACCGCTCGCGCCGCCGACAGCGGCAGTGCCTGTGGCGCCAGCTTGCGAGCTCGCTGTGCTTCCGCCGGCGCCGCTTGCGGCGGCCCCCGAGCCGGCGAAGGCGCCGCCAGTGCCGGCCTGCGTTTCACCGTGACGGTTGGTCGATGGCGTATTGGCCTTGCAGCCGATGGCTGCAGCGCTTGCCGCCAAACACAGGACAAAGGAGATGGAGGGAACTCGCATGGCTACTTCACAATCAGGCAGCCGAGGACAACGTCCACCTTCGCAGCCACGTCTGCGCGGATCGTGTTGCAGCTCTTGCCGCAGATCACGATGTGGGTGTGGTCGTCGGTGCCGTCCGACTTCTTGGCGAACTGCCAGCCATCGGCGCCGCCATCGCAGGGCTTGTTGTCGTAGGCGAAGCAGGTCGGCGTGCCCTTGCCACCCGGGCTGTACTGCACGGCCACGTTGTCTTTATCGACCTTGTTCTGGGTCTGCGGCACTGCGAAGTCGCAGCCCAGGGCTGCACCGCTGATGTTCGTCAACGCCTTAGTCAAATCGCCCGCGAAGTCCGTCGAGGTCGCCATGTCGAAATGGCAATCACCCGCGGCGGACTTCGGGTCGTGGTTGCAGGTGGCATTCTTCGCCGTGCCGCCCGCGTAGGCCAGCGCAGAGAGATAGCCGCGCGCCGACTCACTGCCGGGAGCGCCGATCACGTAGGTCTTGATGTTAGCGCTCAGCGCGTCAGGAGCGGCCTTCTGCACGAGGTAGTTGGTGCAGCTGCCAGCGCCAGTGCAGAGTTTAGCATCGGCCGCGTCCTCGGGCTTGTTCGGGTCCGGCACGCATGAGTCCGCGCCGTCGGTCAGCACCACTACGTAGCGGTTGCCGTGCGCACCGCAGAGCGGCGTCGTGCAGCCGGTGGCAGGCTGGGTGGCTTCCTGATGCAGGTAGGCATAAGACAGCACCATGCCTCCCACCATCGGCGTACCGCCGCTGGGCGTGGTCAGATCGAGCGAACCTTTCAGTGAACTCACCTGCGGAACCGACAGCGGATTGACGCCGACCGCCGGCATGCTCTGCACGCCGCACACATTGTCGTTGCTGAAGAAGGACAGGCCGACCGAGGCGGTCGACTTCTGCGCGACGAGGTTGTCGAACACCTTCTTGAGAGCGTCGGTCGTGATCTGCCACTTGCTTGGCATCATGGAATTCGCGGGCGCGTTAGCCATTTCGCAGGCGGCGCTGTCCTGCGTGGGCGGTGGGTTGCACGCCATGCTGCCGCTACGGTCGACCAGGAAGAGCACGCTCGCCGGCAACTTTTCCGACTGATAGGCCTGCGCTTTGCAATTTGTCAGCTTGGCGAGGGCCGGGCAGAGCGGGCCGTTGACCATCGCGTGCGCCGTCGTGCCTGCCATCCCCCCCGTGCCCCCGCTTCCCGCCGCGCCGGCGTTCGGACAAGCGCAAACTGTGAACGCCCCGTCGGTGTTGCAGTTTTGGGTGCCGGTCGCTTGGCCATCGGGGCAGTAGCACTGGGTTTGCTGGCCCATAGTCGAACACTTGGTGTCCGGTGCAGATGTCCCCCCTGTGCCTGCGGTGCCGGTGTTGGCGCCGCCGCTCGGAGGAGTGGCAGCTGAGCACCCCACGGTAAGCAGAACCATCGCTACGAAGACTTCCTGTGCTCTCATGCTGCAAACCACCTTCCAATGTGCGCTCACCCTAACGTGTAGCCACCCTCGCGGAACGGCTCACACGTGGCGCGACCATTCAATGCAGTAAACACAAACCTGATCGTGGCATGTGCTTGGTCGACTGATCAGTGCGTAAGCCGGACGATCCGAACGCAGTGCGATTGGGCGGCCGGACTTGAACGGGGACTTGAACGAGGACTTGAACGGGGACTTGACCGGGCGACATCCTCGTTTCTTGGATCGTGCCGCTGGAGGCAGGTGTACGAGTGCTACGCTCCCGCGTCGAGGACCCGCACGGCCATCGCCTGTGACCCCCGTGTGCGCAGAAGCAGATTCAGCCGGCAACTTCCACAGCTGCGCGTCCATCGGCGGGCATGAGGTGCTTTACACCACATGAACCCCCGTCACCGTGCAGTTGACCGATGGCATCTCAAAGATGTCATCGGGCACCTCGCGCAGGAGCGGTTGCGTTTGTGCGTCCTACGCGCCGCGGTCCATGTGGTCCATGTGCCTTACACGCACCCAGAGTCACACATGTTGGCCGCAGCGGTCCTCGATCGGATCCACGCAGTGCACGATTATCGCACACCTGCTGGGAGCATGCAGCCTGCCATGCTGGTGTGGGCTTTCATCGACGCTTCGGTCAGTAGCGCGGGTGCTTTTCTGCCAACGGTGACGAAAGGATCCTGACATGAACGACGCTCCGCTGTGTGGTCGCACGAGACTGGAACGGGCAGACCATTGGGCGCCGCTGCTCCGTGGCGTGCTTGCGTGCGCGTTGTGCGCGGCCGGCTGCTCGTCCTCGGCCAAGCACGCCGATGATATGGGCGCTGCAGACGCCTCGATCCACGACGCCTCGATCCACGACGCTGCGGCGCCACCTATGGGCAAGGACGGACCCGTCGAATTGCCGAATGGCGCGCCTGGGATCGAGTTCGACGACATCCAGTGGGCACCTCATTTGCGCAAGGTCATCGTCCCCGCCGGACGCACCGGGAGCGTGATGCTGATCGACCCGGACACCTCCGAGGTGAGCGAGCTGAAGGGCCTCACCAAGAGCGACAAGTACATGGTTGCCAGCGGGTTCATCCCCGTGGGTACGCGCTACGGCTCCACCGCCGCCACCGAAGCCGATCGCTACGTCGCTGTGCTCGACGGCACCGCCAAGACGCTGAACATCTTCGACCCGGCGACATTGCTCCGGGTGTCGTCCATCCCATTGGACGGACCGGCGGACTACGTGCACTACGTCGGCTCGACGCGCGAGATCTGGGTAACCAGGCCGAGCGCATCAATGCTCGATGTGTACTCGCTGCCCAAAAGCGGTACGCCCAAGCCCACGAAGCTCGTTTCGATCGCAGTGTCCGGCGGCCCAGAGTCGCTCGTGATCGACGAGACCCGGGGACGCGCCTACACCAACACGTTGACCGGCGGCAAGACCTACGCGATCGATCTCTCGACTCACGCCATCGTCGCAACCTACATGAACTCTTGCTCTTACGCCCTCGGCGTGGCGCTCGACGAGACGCGCGGCTTCGCGTTCGTGATTTGCGGCGAAAACGGCGACAGTGTGTCGCTCGACCTCAATCACGCGGGCGCGGTCCTGAACCGCCAGAACGGTGGCTCCCAGGCAAACATCCTCGCGTACAGCCCCAGCCTGCACCACCTGTACTCGCCGAGCGGGAAGACCTCGCAGATCTTCGTGATGGACGTGCTCGACAGCGGCAAGCTCACGCTGCTCGGCAAGCTGCCGGGCGCGAGTCGTGGGTTCTCGGCCGCCGCCGACGACCGGGGCCACGTGTGGGTCATCGATCCCGACCACGGGCGAGTGATACGGGCGACCGATTCCTTTGCGTCGCACTGAGTGCGTGGCGCAGGGTATCGGTGAAGCGAAACTCCAGAATATAGTAGGTGCAACCCGTGAAAACTATCAGTTCGACCGTGACGCTCGCTCGCCTGTTGTGCTTCTCCGTCGCTGCGGCGTCCGTCGGATGCGGAAGCTCGAGCAACAGCGCAACCCAGCCTTCTCGCGATGCAGGCGTCGACGCGGCCAGCCCGGTCGCCGACGCGGGAAGCGGTGCGCCCGTCACGGGTCTCAAGTCCAACGAGTGGGTGTGGGTGCCGGTGGAGGGGGCCTACTGCCGTGATGGGTCGAAGACCGGCTTCGCGGTGAACCTCGCCTCGCCGCGGTCCGACAAGCTGATGATCTACCTCGAAGCCGGCGGGGCCTGCATGGACCAGTTCTTTTGCACGGCGGCTGCGACCCCGTTGACCTTCGGCGCTTCCGAGTTTGTCAGCTGGAAGGCGGGCTCCGGGAGCGCGCCGTCCAAGGCGGACGCCGGACTGTTCAACCGCCGCGATTCCAAGAACCCGGTCGCTGGCTGGAACATGGTCTACGTCCCGTACTGCACCGGAGACATTTTCGCCGGCGCCAACCCGAAGGGGATGGTTCCGAAGGTCGGGCCGCAGCAGTTCGTCGGATACACCGATGTGCACCTCGACCTCGAGCGCATCGTCCCCACGTTCCCCGGAACCAAGAAGGTGCTGCTGACGGGTTCCAGCGCCGGGGCCTTCGGCGCGTACGCGAACTACGAGCAAGCGACCCGGGCCTTCGGATCATCCACGCCGATCTACGTGCTGGCCGATTCCGGCGCGCCCATGGAGGCGCCGTATGTGGCCGAGTGCGCGCAGAGTCAGCTCGCGGATCTCTGGGGGAAGGAGGGGGCCCTCGCCGATTGCGGCAGCGACTGCTCGAATCCGAAGACCTACTTCCTCGACTTCGTCAAGCACTTGACCAAGACCTATCCGACGGCGCCGTTCGGCGTGGTCTCGTCGACGCAGGACCAGATCATGGGCCTCTTCTTCGGCTACGGAAATCCCGGCATGTGCAAGGACAGCATCTCGCCCACCGGCTTGCTTTCCGGAGCCATGTACACGGAGGGGCTCAAGGACGTCGAGATGAAGCTCGCCGGCGTGCCGAACTTCGGCGCGTTCCTCTTCGCGGGCACGCAGCACACCTCCGTCGAGACCACCGCGACGCTCGACAACGGCAGCACCAACGTGACGCCGTCGCTGCTGCAGGCCGGAGGCAGCACGCCTGCCGACGCGGGCACGATCAAGCTCACGGACTGGATCGCGACGCTGGTCAACGAGGGAAAAGTGTCGAACGTCGGGCCGTAAACGCGCGGCGAGCTCCCGGGCGTCGGCGTTTGTGCAAGTCGCAAACCATTCGCGACTGGCGGTCCACGCACAGGTGGCACGCGGCTGTGCAGGCGCGGGCGCACCACTCTTCCACGCGGCAGGCTACTGGCACGCGAGTTGCTCGAGGCCCGGTGATGTCTTCCAGACTCTGCCGACCTGAGCCAACGCTTCGCGGCGCCATCCGTGGCCGCCGCGTCCCACTGAGCTTCAACGCGCGCTGTCAATGAACCTATGAGGAGGTTGCGATGTCGATGCGATGCACGAGCTCTTTGACGTGGTTGTGCTGGGTTTCACTGGCGTGGGGTTGCTCCGCGCACACCAGCCTGCCAACCACTGGCGGCAGCGCGGGCACACTCGGGGGTGCAGCGGGGTCGGCCGGTGCGAGCGGTGCGAACGCGACCGCTAACGGCTCATCAGCCGACGCTGGCACAGCGGGTAGCAAAGCCAGCAACGGCGCTGCAGGCTCGGCGGCTGGGAGTGGCGGCGTAGGTGGCGCGGCTGGGAGTGGCGGCGCAGCGGGCGGCGCAGGCGGCGCGGGCGGCGCAGCGGGCGGCGCAGCTGGCGGCAGCGCGAGCGATCCGGCTACGCTTTGTACGAGCACGCACGGCACGGTCTCCAGCTCGCTCTGCTGCGGGGCCGTGAGCAACTTCCCGACCGAGTGCGGTAGCGGCATCGGCATGTGCGGCTGCGGCCCCAGCGGCAGCCATCAGATCCAGCGCTGCACTTGCCCGGGCGCTGAGTGCTTCACGCCGGGTGTGGGCTGCGTGGCCGGCGGCATCTGATCTGCTGCAAGCACTAACGATGGAGGCAATCGCGGCGATCCGCGGTTCCGCGATCACCAATATCGCAGCGCGCTTGCGTCGCAACATGTTGAAACCGGACGATTCTGCACCCGGCACAGAGCGCGCTGTGGCCTCGACGTTGCCGCTGCTATTCAAGGCTTCTGTGCTCCCTTTCGCGAGGAGCAAAGAGACAAGGCGTGCGAAGGTGCCTGGCGGGATCATGTGCGCGACACTGGCCCGTCCTGCACGCTGCGCCGAACCGCAGGAATGGTTGACGTCAGTCAAGGGTTTGCTCCGCAGGGCTGCGGTCGACATTGCCAGGTCCACCACAGGTACATACGCTTGAGCGATGCGCTGGAAGCCGGTCGCGGGCTATCTCGGGATGCTCGGTGCGGGCGTGGCTGCCCTTTCGTTCGTTCATTCGATCGGCAAGACGTTGAGCGCGCCGCCGCTGGCTGCGGGCGCCGTGCCGTTTGGCTCTGGTAGTGGTAGCGCGGCCGCGTTACCGAGCGCGCTGCCTCACGTGCTCTTGGCGTTGGCGGTCATCATCGTCGCGGCCAGAGCGGTCGGCGCCTTGTTCGCCCGCATCCAGCAGCCGCCCGTCATCGGCGAGATGATCGCCGGCATCCTGCTGGGCCCGTCGTTGCTTGGCCACGCCGCGCCCAGCCTTTCGGCATTCATCTTGCCGGCCAGCGTTGCGCCGCTCCTCGGCATCATCGCGCAAGTCGGCGTGGTGCTCTTCATGTTCCTGGTCGGGCTCGAGCTCGACACCGACATGCTGCGAAAGCGAACCCAGGCCTCGGTGGCAGTGTCGCACGCGAGCATCACGGTGCCCTTCGTGCTCGGTGGCCTCTTGGCCCTGTATCTGTACCCGCTCTTGTCGTCGCGCGACGTTCCCTTCTTCACCTTCGCGCTCTTCATCGCGGTCTCCATGTCTGTCACGGCGTTCCCCGTGTTAGCGCGCATCTTGAGTGACCGCCACATGCAGAAGACCCCGCTCGGAGTCATCGCGCTCACCTGCGCCGCGGTCGACGACGTCACGGCCTGGTGCCTGCTCGCGCTGGTTGTAGGCGTAGCCAAGTCGACGCCACAAGACGCCGTCAAGACACTCCTGCTCACCTTGGGCTTCGTGGCGCTCATGCTCGGGGCCGTGCGCCCGCGGATCCGTGCCTGGCTACAGCGGCGCCCAGGCAGCGTCTCGCAGGACGCCATGGCGCTCTTGCTGCTGGGCCTCTTGCTCTCTTCGCTCGTCACCGAGGCCATCGGCATCCACGCCCTGTTTGGCGCCTTTCTGTTTGGCGCCGTGATTCCCCACGACAGCGCGCTCGCGCACGAGGTCGGTGACAAGCTCACCGACGTGGTGGTGGTGCTATTTCTGCCGGCCTTCTTCGCGTTCACCGGCATGCGCACGCAGATCGGGCTCGTGGCAGGCCTCGATCATTGGGCCATCGTCGCCCTGATCGTGCTGGTCGCGACCGTCGGGAAGTTTGGCGGTAGCTTCGTCGCCGCGCGTCTGACAGGCCTACAGACCCGAGACGCAGCGGGACTCGGCGTGCTCATGAACACGCGCGGACTGATGGAGCTCGTGGTGCTCAACGTTGGCCTCGACCTGCGGGTGGTGTCGCCGACTCTGTTCACGATGCTCGTCTTGATGGCGCTCTTCACCACCTTCATGACCACGCCGCTGCTGCATGTGCTGCGCGGCCGAGAGGCCCGTGTCATCACAGACTCCACGGCACAGCTGCTGCGTTAGCAGAGCTGGCGTGCGGGCGTGGCTATGCTGGAAGCAATCGCGGCGATCGGCGGTCGGACGATCCCAAAGCGCCGGGTGCTTGCGCGGCACGCTCTTGAAACGACACGACGCTACGCTCGGCAGCGATCGCAAGCCCCGCGGTCCGAATCCCGTGGAGGCTGGCGAGTGCTGCCGGCGTGGACTACGCGCGGTGGCTTCAGCGAACCGGGAACTTGTCGGTGCCGCGCAGAATTTGTCCATGGTCCGGATCGATGACCCAGACGTGGCCCCGATCGTCTGCAGCTACGGAGAAGCCGCGGTCAGCACCGGGCAGCTTTCCGAGTAGGCTAAGCTCGCCGCTATCGGCGACGGCCATGACGAAGACTTCCTTGGTATTGCCGCTCGCGGAATAGACGTGCTTGAGGCTCGGGCTGTACGCGAGGATGTTCGTGCCGTGCCCGCCATTGAGGCGCGATAGGGTCGCACCGTGGTTCTTCGCGTCGAGCACCACGACGTCTCCGCTGTCACCGCACGACACGAACGCGAAGCCGCGTTTTTCGTCCATGGTCACGCCGAGCGCGAGCACACAGCCGTTGCTCCAAGTTTCGACGACCTTCCTCGTCTTCAGGTCGATTACGTCGGTCTTTCCACCAAAGAAGGTATTGGTATAGGCATGCCCGCGAGCTTCATCGATGGCCAACGACTCGGGGCCAGCTGTGACCGCGAATGAACCGAGCTTCACGGGGGTCGGTGTTCCGCTTGCGGGCAGGGAGTAGAGGTCGATCCCCGAGGCGTTCGGGTTGGTGACCCACAGCTCGTGCATGGACGCAACGTAGTGCACGTAGTCGGACGCGCCACCTAGCGCGACCGACGCCACGATGGTGGCGGCCACTGGATCGAGAATGTTCAGCGTCTTGGCCGTGCAGTCGAGGGCGGCGACGTACTGGCCTGCTTCCGTAGCGGACGTGGAGCCGTAGCGAGTGCCTGAACGCACGGTGCCTGTCCCCGGAACCGGTGTGTACTTGTCGCTGCCTTGCAACCCCTTGATCTCGGTCATGGCCGAGGTGTCGGGATCGATCAACACCACGCTGCCGGTGCGCCCAGCCGGCACGATCACTTTGCGTAGCCCGGGACCGAACTGGATGTCATCGAACTCGATGCCCGGCGCGCCCCGCGGCAGCATCACGGGACCATCCGGCAGGTCCTTGACATGGCCGTCGACATGGCCGTCGACAGCTGCATCGCCCGCGTCCGTAACGGCGGCGCCGGGGGCCTTGCTCGCGGCGGAGCACCCCGAAGCCGTAATCCACGCCAAGCCGACAACGGTATACCAAGTGTTTCGCATGATTCAGGTCCCTCCATCATTGAGGCGGTTGGGGTTCCACGCTGCCTTTGCGGGGTCTGGTGCGGTACAGGTTTGCGGAGCCCCGCCATCGACCAACGGCTCGACCAAGCAGCCGCAGTTGAGCGGGTACCCCAGCACGTCGTCTGCGTAGGCCCCGCACTCGCCCTTGAGCGAGGGCTGAGCGCGGGTCATGGGTGATTGGTCAGAGACTACAAGATCGAAGGATACGAGAGCATCAGCTCCCGCCCCGGCGCACGGAAGCGGTCAACAACGGTGCAACCATGGGTGCCATTCCAGACGATCCACCTACACGGGTCGAGGACATGCACGGCCAAGACCTATGACTCTGGAACGACTGAGCAGAAGCGTGCTCACGAGCCTCGCGGTCACGGCGACTCGGCACGCCTGACGTTACCCGTGCCGGTTTGCTCGCTACGCTTCGCGCGCCGAGCTGTGGCGCTCTTCCTTCCGGTACTTCGCAGCCGTGTGGCCGGTCCAGCGCTTGAATGCACGACGTAACGCACGGCCCTCGGAAAAGCCAAGCTGTTCAGCGATCTCGTTGATGCTCATGTCTGTACCCGTCAACAACTCGGTGGCGTGCTTGCATCGCGCGATGTCGATCATCGATTGATACGAAGTGCCCATGTCGACCAGATCACGCCGAAGGGTGCGCTCGCTTGTTTGGAGGGCTCGCGCCAGCTCTTCCGGACTGGGATACCGACCTGGCGAAGCCTCGAGCAGCCGACGAACATGCGCCACGAGCCCGTCGGCAGAAGCGGTCGGCGCCAGGTCAGCCGCGCACTGGCGTTCGGCAAGGCGCGCGGTGATGGGATCAGCAAAGCGAAGCCGCTCGTGCAGCGCAGCCTCTTCAAGTACGAACTGGGTCGTGGGCCGTCCAAAGCTCACGGGAGCGCTCGTGAGCTCCACGTACCTGCGTGCATGCGGCGGCTTGGGATAGTCCAGTTCGAGCTTGATGCACGGTGCCTCGCGACCGAGCAGAGCGCGACCGAGGCTTGCGAAGCCCGACAGCACGATCTCGGTGGCCATGACCCGCAGTGCTTGCAGCGAGACACCCTCGCGGAATGTGATGCGCGCAATGCCGTCCGTCACCTGCATCGAGATGTCCCAAAACGGGGCGATTGCTCGATAGTATTTGATGCCGAACTCGATGGCGGTCTTCGTGTCTGGGCTGCTCATGGCGGCCAGACCCAACATTCCGAGGTTCGCCGGCTGAACGCGACTGCCCACGTCGATGCCCAATCCGGAGTTGCCGGTTAGTCGGAGGGCGTTGCGACACAGACGCGCGTACTGACGCGAGGAAATGCGCGCGTCCGGACTCTCGAACATGGGCAGCGTGATCCCAGTGCCACTGAGGAGGCCGGAGCGGTCGGCGCACTGCTCGGATGCCACCTCGAACAGGAGCCGCGGAAAGTGGAGAGGGATGACGCTGTCGTCGTTGTTGAGGTACTTGCGCGCTTGAGTTGCCATGGGATGCGCGAACCCCACACAAGTGGGGTTCCGCCATCACCCTAGCACAGGTTCGCCACTCGATCGTGCTCGCCTGGGAAACGCGACCCGGGCCTCGATCGATGCAGCGCGCGTCAGTCAGCCAGCGTCCGGCCCACCCGCATCGTCACCACCGGAGGTCCCGCCCGATCCACCGGTGCCGCCCGATCCACCGGTGCCGCCCGATCCGCCTGCGCCTCCGCCGAGGCACACGCCAACGCTGATCCCGCTCACTTTCACGGGCGTGCACGCACCGCCATGAGTGCACTCCGCGGCCTTCTTGCACAGTTGCGCAGTTCCAACTGGGCACGCGCTTGCGCACGACGTGGACATCTTCGCCGTGTTTCCGCAGCAGATCATGCCCGTATCGCACATGGAGCTGCCGAGACAGGTGATGCTAGGCTCGACGACCATGGAGTCCGGGTGGGTGACGCTCCCTGCGTCGGCGGCGCCGGAGTCTCTTGCTCCGGCATCTGATCGAGCGGGCGCGGTGGGCGAAGATTTCTTGCACCCGGCCGCGAGCTGCGCACCCAGCAAGACCGCGACAAGAACGATAGGCTTCATCTGCATGGGGACCCTTTCTAGAACGAACGAATGAAGTGAACGGCCAAGACGAGAACTCCGACACCGTTCGCCACCGCCGCGGCTACGTTCGTCGGGTAGCGCCGTTCCTTATGACGAGCAAGCGCGATGAGGTGATTGATGCTGAACGCCAGTGACAACACGAACAAGCCAGGTAGGAGCGCTGCCTCGACGCCCGTCTTGGAGAGAAGTACCCCGATCAACATCAAGCTCGCGCCAAGATTCCAGATCGCGATCTCGGTCTGCCAACCAGCGTTGCTACCGAAGCAGGATTGGTCGGCCGTCTTCCGCTGATTCACCGACAAGGCGAGGCCCGCGATCACGAAACCGATGAGCCACTCGATCACCAGAGTCCGAGGCTGATTGAGGTAATCCAACATCACGTATTCTCCTGTGGGATGTGCCGACCGATTTCGATGATTGTCAGCCGCCGCCACCGTCACTTGAGGCGCACGACCATGCAGTTCTTGGTAGCAGCATCGCACTGAACGTTGTTCACATCCTTGCCAGCTGCGAGATCGGCGACCCAGTCACGCACTGACACGCCGCCCTCGCTGTACTGATAGAACGTGGCTTGGTTCAGGATGATATGATCCGTCCCAGATAGGATGAATGACCTGAAGGACTCTGGGACCGCGGTCGAGACATCCTTGAGGTGGGCCTCCATCTTGTCGTGCCACTGCGTCATGTCACCACCCATGAGCTGATAGGTGATGGACTCCAAGGTGTCGTACGCAGTGCCGAGCTCGGCAAGAACGCCAGAGCCATAGTGCTTCTGACCTTCGATCTCGGCGAGGTTCTGTGTCAGCTGGATCGGAGTTGCGTTCTGGATCGCGGGAATCCAAGAAGGCCGGTTAGCGTACGCCTTCCAACCTGCGCTCCCAGTGGTCAAGAACGAGTCCGTCGTGACCCCAAACGAGGCATCCAGGAGGCACGTCCAGTTCTTCACGTTCTCGTAGTGCTTGCGCAGGTACGGGTAGTGCATGAGCGCGGCGTCGCCACCGCCGCTGCTTCCGGTAATGAACATGCGCTCCGGCGAAACGAAGTTCTTGTAGGTCCACTCGCGGACCGCAGTCACGTTCACGAAACCTTTGTGGTGAACCGTGATCGCCGGCGAGCCATTGAGCGCCGGATAGTCCATCACGTTGTTTCCGGTTTCGAAGTCTCCAGTGCATTCGGGCACGTACACCATCGACCAATCGCGAAATGGGTTGTCTGCGCGCGTGAGGTCGAAGATCCCGCCCAACGCCGCCAACTTCTGCTCGTCGACGTCGACTGCAGGAACGAGGTTCGTTGCTCCCACTTTGCAGAGTTCCGCATTGAAGCAAAATCCGCCGAACGCGAAGTACATCAGAACCTTGTTGGTCTTTCCTACGTGCACGAAGAACGAGTACGGCGCACCACGCGCGCAGGTCGTCTCACCGCCGGGTGACACGCGCGTCCAGCCTGAAGTGGCAGACACGCACTTGCCGCCGACGAACACCATGCCTTGTGGGCAGGCGGTACCGCTGTCTTGTTGCTGAGCACCCGAATCAGCCTGAGCTGCAGGATGGGTCGTGGAGCCACACGATACGTTGGCGAGCGCGAGCGCGAGACTGACGAGCACCAGGCCGGTGCGTTCAACGTGCAGCATGGACCATTTCCTTGGGTTGTCGCAGCGCGGTTCGTCGCGCCGACGAAGGGTGAATACGACTGCGCTCATGCGAGGTCGAGGACCACCGTGGCCAACGCCTGTGACCCCCGCATCCTCTGAGCTGATCGTGCAGGTGAAGCGCTTGACGGCAGCGTTCTCGATGGCGTAGCGATGCAGATGTCCGCCGACGAGAGGTGTTATCATGCAGAAGAGATTCGTCCGAGGATTGCTGCTCTTGAGTGCGCTGTGTGCACCGCAAGTCGGGTGTGGCAAGTCCGCTTCGAACCCCGCCGACGCGGCGACCATCCAACGAGACGGTGGGCCTGATGGCGGACACGTGTCGGATGCCGGTGACGGTGGACCGAACGGCGGCATCAGCACGGGGCCGGACCCGGTCAACCCCAAGTGCCCGGCGGTGCGACCGCTCGACGGCGCGTACGCCGCCAAAGGCAAATGCTGCTATCGAGTCGCGAACTCGACGCGCATCAAGGCCCAGGGCGATGGGCCGCTCGACACGATCGAGTACCGCGTCGCCTACCAGGCGACAACCAATCAACCTCAGTCTCTCGGGCTGGGCGCGATCAACGCGGACAATATTTTTCGCATCAACAACGAACAACTGAATGTACTCTGGCAATTCAAGGGCCCACGTGAGGGCGGCAAATCCGTCTCTGGACCCGGAAAACTAAGAATCGGCATCGGCCGCTCCAACTGCGACGGCACCTACAGCTTCTACTCGGACAAGGCTGCACCTGCCGTCGCGTCGCTCAACAATCCCGCGCGCTGGCAGTCGAAAGAGTTCGACTCCGTGATCGACGCGAGTAAGCAGGAACCCGATCGGGTGGTCCCGGTCTGGAGCATGAATCCCAACCGTGAGTACACCTATCTCCCCTATCTGAATGCTGGTGGCTCGGTCGACTGGGAGGTCATCACGCAAGGCTTCACCATCGACAAGATGCCGACTGACGACTCCGCACTCGACTGCATTGGGGAGATCAAGTCCGATGGTTCCGGGTGGAAGGGAGGCGGGACGCTGACCGCCTACGTGCCGATGGAAGCCAACGACTCCAGTGGAATCCCGTTGTTGAACGGACAGACGACGTGCCAGCTGCTCGCGTTTGGCGCCGTCTTGGACGTCACGAGTCCGAAGAGCTCGTGCAAGACAACTCCTCGCGAGGCTCCCGTACAGGATTCGAGCGCGTGTGCAAGCGACCCGAAGACCAAATCCTGTTGGGTAAAGCTACCCGACAGCCTCTGCCCGGCAAGCGCCGACGAGAAGAGCAAGTGGGGTTGCCATGTCGGCTACGAGGGAAATCCCGACAAGGAGCCCACGAAGTGCACTCATTCGCCGGTGACAGCTGCTCTCGATCCGGCCTTGGGCCCGGTCACGACAGAAGGCCAGTGTTGCGATCCGCTGGGCAAGCAGTCGAGCGGTCTGCCTGCGTGCAATGCGTGGGTAACGCGCAACGACTTCGCCGCGGCGGCGGTGAAGATCACCGCCAAGGATGCGGACGCGCTGCAGAAGAGTTGCTTGTAGCGCAGCGTAGATTGCAGGAAGGCCGTGGGCGTCACAGCCGCTGACCGCAACTGTCCTTGATCACTTCGGGCGAGCCTGTGCGGCTGCATCGAGTGGAGTGCACGCTCCCACGGGCCGCTTCGCGCAGCCGCTAGCACACGCTGCGCTGCGTGTGAAGCGTGATGAAGGCTTCCGGTCACAGGCCACATCGACCGCCTCACACAATCCAAGGCCGCCGGGCTCAGTGCCCGCTCTACCGCCGCGTTCCGACTCGACACCCCCCAACGTCGCTGCCGACTTCGCTTGACATCGCCTCGCGGAAATTCCAGCTTTGGCCGGCTTGGGCGCCGCGCCGGAGCGCTCCTCTTCGTGTGCGGGCGCTTGGTCAAGGTTGCAATGCATCACCTCTTTCTGCCTCCTCGGTCCGTCAGGCGTGCCTCGCTCGTTCTCGCCGGGATGCTAATCGCGTGCAGCGACACGGGGCAGCCGCACAACCCGGGCGCGGGGCCAACGGATGCGGCGGCGAGTTGGCGTGACGGATCCGTCCAAGAAGAAGATGCCGCAGTGCCACTCGAAGAAGCGCGAGCCTGTGAGGTGCTCTGGGCCGAGGACGCGGGAGTCTGCCCGCTGCACTCCGAGGACGCGCTGGCCGCCCAGCGGCACGCGTGCACGTTTCAAGCCGGTGCGCGGGTGCAAGATACGCTGGGGCTTCCGGAGCAGCAGCGTGCGTCGATCCCGATCAAGCACATCATCGTGCTCATGAAGGAGAATCGCGCCTTCGATCATCTCCTGGGCAAGCTGCACGAGCAGGGCCAGCCGGCAACCGCCGCGATCCCGCCGAGCTTCAAGAACCTGGACGCCAGCGGCAAACTCGTAAGCCCGTTCCACTCTGACACCACCTGTGTCGGGCACGATCCCGATCACCAGTGGGATGCGATGCATGCGGAGATCAACGGCGGAGCCCTGGACGGCTATGTGCGCACGGCCGCCAGAACCACCGGCACCGACGGTCACTTCGTGATGGGCTACTACGATAGCTCGGACCTGCCCTTCTATTACTGGCTTGCATCGACCTACGCTCTGAACGACCGGCACTTTGCCTCCGTGCGCAGCGGTACCTTTCCCAACCGGGACTTCTTGCTGCTCGGCACCGCCGATGGCGTCAAATCGACCGGCGGCGGTTTCCCCGACCCCAGCACCCAGACCATCATGCAGGCGTTGGATAAGGTGGGAGCGAGCTGGGGGGTGTACAGCGATGGGTACTTCTTCGACCGCACGCTGAACTGGCAGGTCGGTCACCCCGGGACGGGAAAGCTCGCGGCCTTCCTCACCGCACTCGACAACGGGACGTTGCCGGCCGTGAGCTTCGTCGACGGCGTCGAGAACGTGGAGGACGAGCACCCTACGGCTGACGTGCAGCGGGGCGAGGCCTGGACACGCAACATCTACGAGCATGCCATCGCAAGCCCGCTCTGGCCCACGCTCGCCTTGGTCTGGACCTACGACGAGGCTGGCGGTTTCGCCGATCACGTAGCGCCGCCGGAGCACGCTTGCGTCGCGCGGCCGATCGACAAGGACAAGCCCTACTACGAGCTCGGCGCGCGCGTGCCCTTGGTGGTGATCTCTCCCTGGGCCCGGGCGCACCACGTATCGCATATCGTTCAAGACCACATGGCTGTAACGCGGCTCATCGAGACTGTGTTCGACGTGCCCGCGCTCACCGCACGCGACGCCAACAGCGACGCCCTGCTCGAGCTCTTCGACTTCAGGCAGCCTGCGCTGCTGCATCCACCGGAGGCACCCGAGTCGGGCACGGGTGGCTGCACGGGCCATCTGGTCATGACCACGCTGAAGCCGAGCTACGCCGACGGGGAAGCCATCTCGCTCTCGTTCAAGGCGGGACCCGGCGACAACCCCAAGGACCGGATCGCTGTCTTCCCTTACACCGCGAGCGGGCCAACGCCTCCCGGGCCGCAGCCACTGCTCTGGCAGTACATCGGAGGTACCCAGACGCCCACGTCGAAGCCGACGGCGGCCACCGTGCTGCTCGATGCAAGCGCGGCGGGAAGCAGTTCTTGGCCGCTTCCGGCTGGAAGCTACATCGCCTACTACCTCGTCGGCACGAGCACCAAGTCACTCGGCTCCATCGACTTCGAGGTTGGTCCGTAGCGCTCCCTGCACGGTCGCGACAAGAAGCAGCTGGAGCGTCTGTGCCGCTATCTGATGCGCCCGCCGCTGGCGCAAGCCGGTCGAGTGATGGGTCGTGGGCTGCGTCGTGGGCGAGCATCAACGCTGCACCCAGAACGCAAAGCTGACGTCGTCCAGCAGATTGATGCTGTGGGCGATGGCCATGCCGGGCGCATCCAGCACGGCCGCATCCTGCCGCGTGAAGCCGCGCGCACGCAGCGCCTGCTCCAGCTCGATCGGCATGCTGCCGAACACCTTGGTGATCCGGTACCGTTGCAGCTGCTCGAGCGCATTGTCGACTTGGGATTTCACGATCAGTGACTCGCCGCTGACGAATGGGAACAAGCTCTGGACATGGGCCTGGTTGGCCACCAGCTGGCCCAGCGGATAGATGATGAACACCCGTTCGTCGGGCACGCTGTGCGCGCGCACGAGCTGGACGAGCGTCTGCTCGAAGTGATGCAGCTGCGGCAGATCGGTGCGCAAGCGCCTCAGCTCTGCGATGGGCGAAACGCTGGTCTGCGCCAGCGCCAGGCAGCTCGCCGCGCCGCAAGCCAAGAGCAGCGTCGGCAGCACCAGCAGGCCCATGTGCGCGCGTGTGGCGGAGCGGAGGCTGGCGCTATCGGCGTCTGTTGCGCGCAGCGCTCGGCTCCATCCGAGCCACACGCTCGCTTGATCGAGCACGAGCAAGAACAGCGCGAGCGCCCAAGCCGCAAACATCGAGCACAGCACATTGGGTAGCGAGCGTCCGACGTAGTACATCGCGGCGCCCGAGCCGAAGACGCCCGCGTACACCAAGAGCGCTGCGCGCATCCTCGCGGTCGCAGCGGTCGCGTCCGCCGTGGTCGCCGAGGCGCGCAGCGCATAGCCGCGGAAGATCGCCGCCATGAAGGTCGCGAACAGGGCGAGGTGCAGGCCCGCTGCCGGCATCGCCTGCATCATGAAACCACTCAGCGCGAAGATGCGCTGAAAGCTCAGCAGCTTCGACCACTGCGGCCACTGCCCGGTCGTCGCGAACGCGAACAGCGCGTAGCCGCCGCGCATGAGCGCGCAGCTCGCAGCGAACAGCAGCAAGTAGCCAAGCACCGGCCGCGGGTGCAGCCAACGCGGCGAGGGATTCGCGAGCACCAGCACCGCGCAAGCAGCCACGCACGCCGGCAGACCAAAATCGAGGTTGTTCAGGACGCTTGCGCCTGCCAGCAGCGCCAGCAGCAGAGCTCGCGCGAACGTCGGCTTGCGCACCACCCAGCAGCTGACGGCGGCGACCACGAACGGCGCGACGTAGCGCAGCGGTCCGACTGCGTAATAGGTGAAAGTGTGCTCGTGCTGCAGGCCGACCGGAAACAGCGCCATCCACACGAAGGGCACGTAGACCACGAGCGCGGCCCACGCCGAGCCGGCGAAGCTCTGGAACACCCAGAAGGCCGACATGAAGGTCAGCATGGACAGCAGCGCCATCCCGAGGCTGAAGCTCGTGATGCTCAGCCCGAAGACCTTGAAGAAGGGCGCCAGCAGCAACGCCAGCAGGTTCTGGTATTGCGGGAACGAGTCGACGAGCGGTGTCCGGCCGTTCAGCACGGCGGCAAACTCGCCGAGCGAAAACGGCAGGTGATAACGCATCGTGGCAGGCGCCAGCGTGAAGGTGCCTTCGGTGTAGACGGCGGAGCTGAGCTCGCACACCGTGAAGCTGATGGCTGCGAGCACGGGTAGCGCGCGGCCCGGCCCCCGACTCCACGCGACGACGCGCTCGGCGAGTGGAGCACGCAGCACCACGATCGCCACCACGATCGCCAGCACCAGGATCGAGCCGCCGAGCGCTGTCAGCAGCTCCGAGGTTTCTACATACGCGATGCCGGAATCCGCCTGTGCAAGCCACTGGGCCGCGAAGAAACCGACCACGCACAGCTGCACGGCGTAGGCACCGAACAGCAACGCCGAGCCGGTTGCGCGCAGCAGCGCGGGCGCGCGCGCGTGTGCGAAGGCACGTGTCGTCAGCGCGTGCAGCAGCGCAAACAGCACGGGCGCGAGGCAGATCGCCAGCACGTAGCGCAGCTGTTCCAGCGGCTCGGGATTGCAGGCGCCGGCCGTCCTGCTCAAAAACAGCTGCCGGATGCTCGGCAGATCGGGCGCTCGCACCCAGCGCGGCGCAAGGTACAGCAGCGCCGCGCGCACGCCGCAGCACACCAGCGCGACGTCCAGCCAGAGCGCTGCCACGAGCAGCACCGGCGCTCGCTGCTCGAGCTGCTCGCCAGCGCTGCGTGTCACCATGACCCAGTGTTAGGCATTGCTGTCCGCGGCTCGCTGACTGGCGATGGCCGGCCCCATGGTAACTGCTTTGCCTATGCTGGGCGCGTTTTGTGCGCGGCGAGCGGCCCCGTGCTTCTGGTTGCCGGAGCGCGCGCGGGCTCGCGCCCCGGGCAAGCTGCGGTTCGCGTGCTACAAGCCGGCTCATGGCGATTGCGTCGATCTTGCTCGCGATGGTTTTGATCGCGTTTGCTGACGGTCTACCAGATCTTCGCCGACGGCTGTCACGCACATTGGCTTCGCAAGTTCATCGCGGTCTGCGAGCGCGCTGGCGCACCGATCACCAGCCCGAGCTCGATCTCGTAGTCGAGCAAGCGAACATGCGCAGGGCGCACAATGGCGTCAGTCGGGCCGGCGCTCGCGGCCGACGACTTGCGAAACAAGACGTTCGACGAACGCGCTGCCGGATCGAGGCCGACTTCGCGGACGTGCGCGCCGTAGTTCGTGGCCTGCGCGATCACGCGGCAGGGATGGGTGATGGGCGAGAGCAGCTCGAGCTCGTCGAGGGGCATCGGCGCGCCCAGCTACGACTTCTCGCCTGCGAGCGTGGGCAGGCCGTGCTCGATCAGCTCCCTGGTGGTCGCGAACGAAGCGTCCAGCGGCTTTGCGTGACCGTCTTCGACGACCGCCCGACCACCAGGTGATGCAGCGCGCAAGCGCGGACGAGCGGCTCGCTCGGGCGACCGCGCTCCAGATCGGCTCGGTCGATCGGCGCGCTCTGCGTGTTCATTGCGCTCGGTCGCTTTGGAGCGCTCTGACTGGGGGCGCAATGCGTGAGCCACACACGCCGCAGGTCGTGCGCGAGTTGACTCAGGGTGTCAGTTTGGCGAGGTCGTACACCGCGGACATGAGCGCGTCACGCTCGGGGCCCGGCAGCTCGGCGAGCTTGGGCAGCGTGTCGGCGCCGGTGCCCAGGCGGATCAAGCGAGGCGCCTCGAGCGCGAGTGCCTGCGCCACCAGCTCGCGCGCGAACTCCTCGGCGGGCATGGGGTTGTCCTGCGACGAGTTGGCGCGCTTCACGATGCCCGAATACATGGGCTTGTAGCGCGACGAGTCCTGCGAGTAACGCTCGATGCCCTGCGAGGCGCTCGCAGCGATCTCCGACTTCACGCCGCCCGGCTGCACGACCACCACGTCGATCCCGAAGGGCAGCAGCTCCATGCGCAGGACTTCCGAGAGCATGTGCACGGCGCTCTTGCTCGCGCAGTACATGCCAGCGAAAGGCGTGGGCAAGATGCCCACCACGCTGCCCAGGTTGACGATGCGTCCACTGCGCCGATCGGCCATGTGCGGGAACACGGCCTGCGTCACCGCGAGCAAGCCCAGCACGTTGGTTGCGAGCACGCTGCGTAGCTCGGCCTCCGGCACCTCCATCAGCGGCCCGCAGATGTTCACGCCGGCGTTGTTCACGAGTACATCGATGCGGCCAGCCTTCGCGATCGTCGCGTCGACCGCGGCGCGGATCGACGTGGGATCGTTCACGTCGAGGGCGAGCGTATCGATCCCAGCCTGCGCGAGGTCCACGAGCTTTTCGGGATTGCGCGCGGTGGCAAAGACGCGATGCCCGCGTGCGTGCAGCTCGCGCGCGATTGCGCGGCCGATGCCAGTTGAACAGCCGGTGACGAGGATGACGTGGGGCGGAGCGTTGAGCATGCCCCAATCATACTCAAGCCGGCCTTCACCGCTACATCGAATCGGTGCGCGTCAACCAATCACGCGTCAACCAATCACAAGCCCCTGGTGTGACGCAGCGCGATGCTGAGCTGCTATCCGAACACACCGTCACTCGTACCTGCTGAACTTCCTCTGCCGCTCCCTCTTGGGCTTGCTGACCGAGGCAAACGGGCGCCTTGGTCCTGAGAGCGCGAAGAAGAACGGAATCCTTCGCTGCTGTCTGGAATATCCGCAGAAGCCGATGCCCAGGTACAGTTCGTCGTTCACCTTGCGCACCTCGTCGATCATGTTGACGAGGCCTGCCTGCGAGCCGTAGGCGGTGTAGTCCAGCTCGAAGCAGGCACGTCCATCGAGAACCGACTTCGCGATCTTCGTCTTCATTGGCAAGATGTAGCTGTCTCTGCCGTGCTGCAGATAGCGGTTGTAGCCGTGTCCTTCGTCGTTCGACGTCGTGGTGAAGCCTTTGCCTTGCCACCGGCCGTTCACGAACGGGGCGCGCAGCGCAAAGTAGGCGAGCGACACCTTGATCAGTCTGAACGCTCCCTGATCGAGCAGATGTCCTCGGAACTCTCCGTTCATGTTCGTCATGGACGGAGCATCGAGCCGCAGAAAGAGCTCCATCAGCTCGCTCTGCTTCAAGGCTCTCAGCTCCGCGACAGTCCAGTGCAGCCGCCCGTCGGTTGACACATGGGTTTCGACTGTTGCAACAGCCATGACGCTTCACCCCACAGCTGCGGCTCTGCTCTTCAACGCCTCATTCATCGCTTCGAAGTGGCGCGCTGTCCCACTCAAGAAGAGGGAAGCGATCGGCGTCAAAAGCCCATATACCACCGAACCGTGGCTCATGACGGTGGTCGTACCGCCTTGGGCTGGCGCGATGACGAAGTAATGTTCGGTGTCGAGAATCCCGGGAAGGCGCGGGTAGCCAAGCCAACGCAGTTCCCGCGGCGGGTCGACGACCAAGAGCTTGGGGAAGAATGTGTGGGCCCGTGAACCTTTGGGAGCAAAGCGAATTTTGAGCCGCTCGCCTTGTTGCACGCTTCCTTCAGCTCGCACGATCATCGGATTCCACTGCCCGTATGCGCTTAGATCGGTCAGGACCTCCCAGACACGAGCGGGTGTGGCGTTGATCTCGATGGAGGTGGACATTTCGGCACGGAAGATCGACACACGAACCTCCTACTCGAGTCTCTTGCCAAAGATGCGCTTGTACTCGTACTTGTCATGCGCGGCGATCGTCGTGACGGTCCCTTTGCCGTTACGAACCGCCAGTCGAATCTTGTCGATGGACGCCATGGCTTCGGCATGATCCTCGTGTGCCACACGCCTGAAGGCCCGGACACCGATGGGCGCACGCTCGAGCTCCTGCTTCACATAGTAGGCGTCGCCGCAGTGCAGAACCCAGCCGTTTCCCGAATCGACCGCCACGCCGCAATGGCCTCTAGAGTGCCCGTTCAGCGGAATCATCACAATCTCCGGGGGTAAGCCGGGAAGCTCATGAATGCACCGGAGCCCAAACCATTCTTCATTCGAAGTCACATCGTGAGTAACCCACTTGGGGCCGTGCTCGAAGTGACACTTCCGATAGCGCTGCTTCTCCATCGGGCCGCGAGGGTTCTCGACTGCATCTCTCTCCGCGGTCATCACGTGTACCGACGCATCGGGAAAGTCTGGCAGCCCGCCGGCGTGGTCGCGATCAAGGTGAGTGCAGATGATGTGCCTGACATCCTTGGTCGCAAAGCCCAGC
>DASVHQ010000244.1:0-7455 GCA_036382515.1 Polyangiales bacterium
AGCGGCCGCCCACCGGTGCTTTGCGCTTCTTGAAAGCGGCCAGCAGCAGCGGCGTGAAGCGAATGACCCAGCGGAAGATCGACGTGTGGTCCACAAACACGCCGCGCTCCTCGAGCATCTCTTCGAGGTCCCGGTAGCTCAGGCCGAATCGCAGGCACCAACGCACGCATTGCAGGATGACGTCCGTAGGGAAGCGGTACCCTTTGACGCGCATCGGCTGGGCCTACCACGACTAGCCAAAAAGCGCGCTAATGCAACAGAACCAGCTCCTGGGGTTCCCCGAGGGCGACCATTTCAAGGTGCTCGCGCTGCGTGCCTTCTGAGCGGCTTGCGGCTGGGCAGGGCCCTGATACCCTGATGCCGTACGTAGCGTCGCGCCCCGCCATCGCGGCACGCGGCGCGCTTCTCCCTTCGGGCAACCCCGTGCGAGGCACAGCATGACCAGACGCACACTCTGCACAATCGCGCTCACGCTTGCGTTCGCACTCGCTGGCTGTCCGCGGAAGATCGATGGCGGTGGCGGCTCGGGCGCAGCTGACGGCGGCGCCGCCAACCTGCCCGGGGCGTATGGCGATGCGGGCCACGGTACGGGCGGCGGCGGCAGCGCGGGCAGCTCGGCTCACGACGCTGGCGGCGGGCAGCTGCCCGCCGATGCTGGGGCCCACCAGGCCCACCACGATGCCGGTTCCGCAACCGTGCCTGCAGGCGACGCCGGTGGCACTGGCGCGATAGACGCGGGCAGCGCACCGGCCTGCAGTCCGGCTTGCGCCGCGTACCAGCACTGCGCGCTCGTGCAAGTGCAGTGCATCCGGGCGCCCTGTCCGCCACTGCCGCAATGCGTCGACAACCCCACGTGCGGTGGCATCGCGGCGCGTCCGTGCCCCGGCAGCGGCCAGTGCCAGGACGACCCGCGCGACAGCTGCGACCCTGCCAAGGGCGGCGCTGACTGCGGCGGGCTCTGCGTCTGCGTCGACCACGTGCTGTGCATAAAGGGCAAGGTCTGGGACAGCGCGCAATGCGGCTGCGTCGCCGAGCCCGACGCAGGCGTCGCCGTGAGCTGCGGCAAGCTCAGCTGCGCCAAGGGCCAGGTGTGCTGCAACGCCAGCTGCGGCATCTGCACCGACCCGAGCGGCGCCTGCACTCAGCAGCTGTGTCAATGAACGCGTGGAGCGTCGTGCCAGCGGCTTTGCATCGCTTGTCGTAGATCACGCAGTCGCAGCGTGAGCGGTGTAGCCGGCCAACGCCGGTTGCGTGACAAATCGCGGACCGCGTTCGAATCGAACTTGCCACGCGCACGACCGCGGCGCGGCTCGATGTCTGTCCGGAAAGCGCCGGCCCGCACCGGGCCACCTTTACTGCTTACACTAAGGTAAGTACAACCGCGGCATGGCCACCGCCAAGCGCGCGAGGAAGAGCGCCAAAGCTGCGCCCGCCACACCGCCGCGTCGCCGTCTGCATGCGGACGAAGCGCGCCGCCGCATCCTGCAGGCGGCCGAGCAGCAGCTGATGAAGGTGGGCCCGGAAGGGCTGCGGCTGACCGATCTCGCACGCGCCCTGGGCGTGTCGCACCCCGCCATCCTGCACCACTTCGGCAGCCGCGAAGGCCTGGTCGCCGCTGTGGTGCATCACACCACGAACACCTTGAACGAGCAGCTGCTGGCAGCGTTTGCGGCAGGCAAGCACGACGCCAATCGCGAAACGCTCATGGACATGGTCGCCGAGGTGTACGGCGAGCGTGGTTTCGCACGCCTGCTCGCGTGGTTGATGCTGTCCGGCCGTACGGGGCCCGCGCGCGGCGCGACCGAGCACCCCCTCGAGCGGCTCGCGCAGGCCGCACACACGCTGCGCACTGCGCACGAGCCGGCTGCGAGCTACGAAGACACGCTCTTCGAGCTGCAGCTGGTCGCGATCTCGCTCTTGGGCGATGCGATCTTCGGCGATGCCGTTCGCCGCGCTTCGGGCACGGCCTCGGGCGCCGCGGCTTCGCTCCACTTCCGTCGTCGGCTCGCGGGCTGGCTGCGCGAGCGCAGCCCCGCATGACCCGTGTCCGCGGCCTGGCCAGGCAGCGCCAGGCCCGTTCCCCTGTCGCGCGCACTCCACTAAAGTCCACGCTCATGAGATCGGGCCCAGGTCGACTGCCAAGCGCTGCGCGCGTGTATCCGTCAGCCCTGGCGCTCGTCTTCGCGTGCGTGGGGCTCTCGCCGACGCCGGTGCACGCGCAATCGGCCCCGCCGCCGCAGACCCTGGCCTCCCCCGCCCCGACGGTGGAGGCGTCCGCCGACCTCGACGCCACACCGTCCCCGCAGCTGTCGGCGGCGGACGTCACTGGCGGGAGGGAAAGCGAGCTGCAGGCGGAGCTGCTGGGCGTGCGAGCGCGGCGCGCCGGCACGCCTCGGCTGTGGCCGTGGCTGCTGATCGGCACCGGTGTGGGCGCTGTCGTGACGGGACTCGCGGTCGCTGCTGGCGGAACGCTCGGGTGCGATTCCGGTTGCTCGACGCCTGCGTGGACCGAGCTCGCGGTCGTCGCGGGCGTTGGCGTGGCAGCGATCGGCGCGGTCTGGCTTTCGCGGGTGAATCACTCGCTCCATCAGATCGAGCTGCACCAGCATCAACTGGAGTTCGAACTCGAGCGCTTGCGCTTCGGGCGCGCCAGGCTCGACGTCTTGCCTCCGGCGGCCGCGTCCTGGGCAGCCGTGCGCTTGCGCTTCTGAGCCCTCGCGCGAGGCAGCTACGAGTGGTCTGACCGAGGGGTTTTGATCCGAGATCGTGTTCGAGATGGTGCTGAGCGTGGCGCCGGTCGACGAAGCAAGGGTAGCTCCCCTTTCGAGGAGAGCGGCGCCGCGGGCGGCGTCAGATCGGACGCGAGGTCGAATCAAAACCCTCGGTCAGACCACTAGTCCAGCTGCCGCGCATGCGCGTCGGCCAGCGCCCAGAACGCGCGCCAGCTGTGCCGGCTCTCGTCCCACAGCCGAGTGACCACAGCGCTGCCTGCGCTGTAGCGACGAAAGTGCACCAGACGCGCGTTGTTCATGCGCCAGCTAGCCGGATCGTCGTCCGGATACAGTCGCGACACGGCATGCGCGAGCACGTCGAACACCGGCTGTCGGTCGTGCAGCTTGCGCGCGTCGGGCGCGCTGCTGCCGTACAACCGTTCGAGCTCGTTGCACGCCCCGGCGATCAACACGTCGAGCTCGTGTCTGCGTCGCGCGTGCGCTTGCATCTGTGCGGCCAAACCCGTGCCCGCGAAGCGCGGCCGTGCGAAGTAACGCCGCGCGCCTTCTTCCCCCACGAACGTTGCCAGTGCCTCGTTCCACTCGGTGTGCCCCGGCACGTACAGCCGCACGTGCGCCAGCTCGTGGATCAGCACCTCGGTGAGGCCCGGTAGACCGTCGTGCAGCATGGTCGTCGTCACGGGGTCGCGGAAGAAGCCCAGCGTCGAGTAGGCTCGCGACGGGCTCACCCAGGTGTCGTAGCCGCGCGCCATGAGCTGAGCTTGTGCGGCTCGTGCATCGGCCTCGTCGAAGTACGAGCGGTACTCGACCGTGCCCGCGACTGGAAACCACCAGGTGTACGCGGCCAGGCGTGTGCGCTCGCTCGCAGTCAGCACGTAAGTCATGCCCTTGCGCGACGTCCGGAAGTAGCCCGTGTAGCTCTTGCCCACGTTCAGCCGCACCACTTCCTGCGCGAAGGCGAGCACGTCTGGTACCTGCGCGAGCAGCGCGCGTTCTTGTGGGTCGGCCGAGCTCGCGATTGCCCCCCCCAGCTCCCGCTGGCCATTGATGAGCGACAGCTGCCCCGCGGCCAGCTTGCCCAGGCTGCAGCCGGTCGCAACGCACAGCCACGCGCACAAGAGGCCGCGCCCCACACCCACACGACGAGCACGCGGCGCGGCCCGCGCGAGCGCCGGGGCGGCTTGACCAATTTTCTGCAACGCTGTAATTAGTCTGGGCACGTGTCGTCTGGTCGTCCACAGCGCTTGCTACCGCGGGCTCTGCCGGCTGGGCCTCAGCCGCGCCATGCCGTGCGCTCAGGCGTCGCGGTGCACGGTTTCCGGGCTGAACGCCGGCAGACAGATCGCCACGTACTTCGCTCCGGCGGGCGTCTTGTAGCGAATCCACTCGCCAGCGTGTGCCAGCACGGCTTGCCCGGCGCCGACCTCGAGCGTCCCGCCCGCGTGCTCCACCTGCACGCTGCCCTCGAGCACCAGCGTGTACTCGTCGAATTCGGGCCTTTGCCCGGGCTCTTCCCAGCCGGCCGGGCTCTGCATCACGGCCACGCTCAACTTGCTCTCTTGCGAGGTCACGCGCCCCACGTACTCGTCGATCAACTTCGGCTTGTTGCCAGCCGAGGCGATGCGTGTCGGCTTCGGGATCAAGGTGGGCATGTCGGCTCCTTGGCTTCGGTGTCTAGCGGTCTCGGCCTGCGCAATGCGCAGACGAATCTCTCGCTCATAAAGGCTTGCGCAGGTGCGGTCAACAGCGCGTCCGCGCGCGCCCTTCCGGCGGCCCGCTGCCGGATGCTACAACCACGTCTTCGCAGCGCTTTGCCGTGTCAGGAGGTCTAGTGGACCACATCGTCTCGGAGCTCGTCCGCATCGTCGGCGAAAAGCATGTGCTGGTCGAGGACGCCATCGACCCTGACTACACCCGCGACGAGTCCTTGACCGTCGCAGCGGTCGTACCGCGCGCGGTCGTGCGTCCGGCCAACACGCAAGAAGTCTCGAAGGTACTGGCGTTTGCGAATCAACAGCGTCTGCCCGTGGTCGCGCGCGGCGCAGGCACGGGCTTGTCGGGCGCCTGCACGCCGGTCGCTGACGGTATCGTGCTCTCGCTCGAGCGCATGCATCGCATCCTCGAGATCGACGAAGAAAACCAGGTCGCCGTGTGCGAGCCCTTCGTGCGCCTGACCGAACTCTACGCCGCGGTCGAAGCCAAGGGCTTGATGTACGCGATCATGCCCGGCGAGAGTAGCGCCACGGTCGGCGGGAACGTGAACACCAACGCCGGTGGCATGCAGGCGGTGAAATACGGAGTCACGCGTCACCACGTGCTGGGCCTCGAGCTCGTGCTCGCCGATGGCACGGTGCTTCGCACCGGCGGCAAGTTCGTGAAGGTCTCGAGCGGCTACGATCTCACGCAGCTCGTCATCGGCTCGGAGGGCACGCTCGCCATCGTCACCGAGGTGATCGTCAAGCTCGTGCCGCGCCTGCCACATCGCCAGACCGTGCTCGCGCCGTTCAAGACGCTCGCCGAGATCACGCACGCCATCCCCAAGCTCGTCGCCACGGGTCTTGCGCCGATGATGCTCGAGTACATCGACCTGCTCACCATGGCGAGCATCCTGCAACGCTCCAAGATGGACCTCGGCATCGATCCGAAGCTGCGCGAGCAGGCCATGGCGTATCTGCTCGTCGTCAACGAAGGTCGAGATGCCGAGTCGGTCGAGCGCGACGCCACCGAGCTCGGTGAGAAGTGCGTGGAGCTCGGCGCAATGGACGTGTTCATGCTGCCATCACAGGCGGGTCGGCAGCTCATCGAAGCGCGCGAGCAGAGCTTCTGGGCGGGCAAGGCCGCTGGCGCAGGCGACATCATCGACGCCGTCGTGCCGCGCGCCGCGATCGCGCGCTACATCGAGAAAGCCGCGCAGATCGCGGCGGAGCATCAAGCGCTGGTGGTCGGCTGCGGCCACGCAGGCGACGGCAACGTGCACCTGGCCGTGTTCCACGCTGAGCCCGCGGTGCGCACTCAGGTGACCAAGGCGCTGCTCAAAGCCGGCGTCGAGCTCGGCGGCGCCGTCAGCGGCGAGCACGGCATCGGCCGCGCGAAGAAGCACTATTACGCCTCGCTCGAAGACCCTCACAAGCTCGAGCTGCAGCGCCGCATCAAGAGCGCGTTCGATCCCAACGGCATCCTCAATCCCACGGCGATCTTCGACTGAGGCCCCGCGTTCGTAGCCAGTGGCCAGGTGGCGAAGCATGCTAGACCCAGCCACGAAAGCAGGTGAGAGCATGGCCAACGGCAAGACGGCACTGATCACGGGCGCCTCGGCAGGCATCGGCAAGGCCTTCGCCGAGCAGCTCGCCAAGGACGGCTTCGACCTGATCCTCACGGCGCGCCGCGCAGACCGCCTGGAGGCGCTGGCGAGCGAGCTGCGAGCGGACCGTGGCGTGCAGGTCCACGTGATCGCGGCCGATCTCACCGACCCCGCGGCCCCGCAACGCCTCTTTGCCGAGCTTTGCGCGCGCGGTCTGCACGTCGACGTGCTGGTCAACAACGCCGGCCGCGGCGTCGCTGACCCGTTCGTGAAAGTGGGCTGGGCAGAACACGCAGAGTTCATCCAGATGCTGGTCACGGCGGTCGCGCACCTGACGCATCTGTGCGTGCCCGGCATGGTCGAGCGTGGCTACGGCCGGGTCATCAACGTGTCGTCGCTCGCAGGCGTGCTGCCCGCTTCGCCCACCAGCACGCTCTACGCTGCAGCCAAGGCGTTCTTGGTGAAGTTCTCGGAGTCGCTTGCAGGCGAGCTGGTCGGCACCGGCGTGCATGTTCTGGCGCTCTGCCCGGGCTTCACCTACTCCGAGTTCCACGACGTCATGGGCACCCGCAGCATCGTCGCGCGCATGCCCAGCCTGATGTGGCAGGACGCGACCAGCGTCGCGCGCGAGGGCATCGATGCCGTGATGCGAGGCGAGGTCGTGCGCGTCACCGGGCCGGTCAACCGCTTGGTCGCGGGCATCATGAAGCACCTGCCCGACAAGAGCGCGCTCGAGCTCATGCGTCGCCGCGCCAAGGACTACCGTCGGGTCGGAACGTGATGTTGCACTTGCAAGACACGCCCCCATCCTGGGATAGAGCGGCGCTTTCGTGGTGCATAACGTCGCCGCAGGTCACGGTCCTGCTCGCAATGTGCGTGAACCTGCGCTACTTTGCGTCGCTGGGAGGGTTTTCATGAGCACGGATAAGCGCAAGCAGAGCCTGTACTTCCCCGAAACCATGCTGAAAGACCTCCAGCACGAGGCCGACCGGCTGGACCGTTCACTGTCCTGGGTCGTGCAGCGCTGTGTCCGCATCGGCATGCTGGAGCTGAAGAAGCTCCCCTCGACGGACGATCCCGCTCACCAGCCGTGACCCACGCGCGACGCGCCACCCATCTGAGCTCGCAGGCGCACGGCCGCCGATGGCGTCGGCTGGAGGGTGCAGCGAACGCCGGTCCGTGCAGACGCCCATGAGCGGCGCGGGCCCCAGAGAGGCCGCGGCGCTTGTTCCGCGCGGTCGCACGCAGCACACCATGCCGAGCGCTGACCGGGCTCGCGGCCAGCGCTAGGAGCCTGTCGGAGAAAGCCGGACCGAGGGCTTCGAGTCGATTCTCGAGACAGGTTCTTGTGCGAAACCGCAGGAATACTGCGTGGTATTTTGAGGATTTCGCACAAGAAGATGTCCGAGAAGCGGCCGAAGA
>DASVHQ010000245.1:0-9160 GCA_036382515.1 Polyangiales bacterium
CGTTCCACCAATACCGATGCTGCGCAGCTGATAGATGGATGCAGTGCTCGCCTGCATGTCGAAGCCGGTGATCTTTGACGAACCACGAATCCGAACGGCGCCCAGCCCGCTGTCACTGTGCGCGTGGATCGCAGCGCGGCAGCGTGCGTTGACGTTTCCAGTCGTCGAGATGCTCACGCTCTGCAGCACGACGTTGCCGGCGAAAAGCGCGACAGAGCATCGTTGTTCCGTTGCCGACGGCTGCGCCACAATCTGAAGATTATCGAACTTCGCAAATCGACGTTCGGCCACGATGAGCCCCGCCGTGCTCTCTTGCCCGTCGACGAAGTTCTTGCCCGTGGGCAGGAAGCTCGTCAGCTGGATAGACGTCGGAGCACCTGTTTGGGTCCAAGTGCCGAAGGGCCCGACCGTGTAGCCGCCAGAGACCCGTATTCGCTCTAAGTTGCCGGTCGGTAACGCATAGAACGGGTAAGTATACGTTCCAGCTGCGACACTGAGCCAACCGCCGTGTATGGGATCTATGGCCCCCGCCCAGTCCGCGGCTGCCTGGATGGTCTTGAACGGACGGAGCGCTGTGCCCGGGTTGGTATCGTTGCCGGTTGAACCCGAGACGTAGTACCGCGTGAGTTGAGTCGGTGTGCAGCGTACAATCGGTGATGGAGCCGTCGGCTCGCCGTCGAGATTCAGCGATGTGACCCTGAATTCGAAGGTGGTACCTCCGTCCAGCCCGAGCACGTGGCTCTCGGTCAACTCCACTGTACTGGCTGTCTCCCATCGATTCGAGCCGATCGTTCCGTGGAGCGTCGGTCGACCAGCACGGCGACACGTTGCTGTGTAGATGCGGGATCAGGCTGTGCAAGCTCCGACACCGCTACTGGAGCGTGTTGGGAGGGCGGCTCGCTCCCGGGCTCGTTTCGCAGGCCCAAGGCGCACCTCGCGGAGCCGTGGCGGTAGTGCCGAGGACACTCTTCCGAGCCCGGGAGCGAGCCGCCCTCCCAACACGCCCCGGCAGGTTGCGATCAATGCACAGCTTGCGAGCTGATCGTCCCTCGCCCAGAGCTCCGACCCCAACTCGCCGTTCGTCAGCACGAGCTCTCTCTCTCCCTCGCTCTCGGCCCTGAGACAATGAGAGCTTCTCAAACCAACCCGCCACCGAGCCGGATGCGCGGCGCCTTGCAGCTAGCGCCGCAACGCCTGATGCATCCGCGCCGCCGCCTGCTCCGGATCGACGGCGCCGCACAGCGCACTGATGGCTGCTGCGAGCTGCACACCGGTTTGCGCCACGTCCTGCGCTGTGTCGAGCGTGATCCCGCCGATCGCTACCACCGGAATGCTCACCGCCCGGCAGACCTCGGCGAGTTGTGCGAGACCAACCACGAGCTCGGCCCGCGCCTTGGTCTGGGTCGCGAACACGGGGCCAAAGCCGATCAAGTCGGCGCCAGCGACCTCGGCGGCGTGCGCCTGCGCGAGCGAGTGCGTGGAAAGGCCGATCATCACGCTTGACCCGAGCAGGCGCCGGGCCTCGGCCACGGGCAGATCGTCCTGCCCCAGGTGCACGCCCTGCGCCCCTAGCTCGCGCGCCAGCCACACGTGATCGTTCACGAACAGCGGCACGCTCGCGCGCTGGCAGGCTTGCTGCAGCGCTCGCCCGAGCGTGCGTAGCTCGGCCTCGCCCAGGCGCTTGGCACGCAGCTGCAGGGCCGCACAGCCGCCGCGCAGGATCGCCTCGGCCACCCACAGCGGCTCGCGCCCCGCGCAGTGCTCCGGATCGACGATCGCGTAAAGCCCGTTCACGTCGGCTACTATGCTCGCCCGGATGGCTCTACGCACGCGCATCAGTGTCTGGGTGCTGAGCGCTGCATTTGCGGCGCTCACCAGCATCGAGGCGTTGCAACGCTACTTCACCTACCACAACCGCACCTACGACCTGGCGCTCTACGCCCGACAAGCCTGGGGCCTCGCACACGGCGACTTCTGGGACCCGATCGTGAACGCGCACTTTCTGGGCACGCACGTGGCTGTGGTGCTGTGGCCGCTGGGTGTGCTTGGCCGCTCTTTTGGCACCGTGCCGGTGCTGCTCTTCGCGCAGGGCCTTTCGCTCGCGCTCTGCGCCCTACCCCTAGCGGACATGGCTGCGCGCCGCTTCGGTGATCGTGGCGCGCTGGCTGCGACCGTGGCGTTCCTGCTCTATCCGAACCTCGGTCACGTGGCCACCTACGAGTTTCATCCAGGCTCGCTCGGGCTTCTGCCGCTCACGCTCGCGCTCGAAGCCATCGATCGTCGCCACGCGCTCTCGCTCTTGGTCTGCAGCGTGGCGCTGCTTTTGTGTCGCGCCGACTTCGCGCTGCTGGCCGTGCTGCTCGGTGTCGTGGCCTTCTTCGCGGCGCGCGAGCTGCGCTGGTCGGCCGTCGCCGTCAGCAGCCTCGCCGTCGGCTATCTGCTGGTGCAGTTTCTCGTGCTGCGACCTCACTACTGGTCGGCACACACCAGCTTCGACCTGCACTTCGGGCCGTGGGGTGGCAGCCCCTTCGGCATCGTGCGCGCGCTCTTCACGCACCCATCTTTGGTCTTCGCGCACTTCTCGACGGCCGCACGCCTCTCGTATCTGCCGCGCGTGCTCTTGCCGCTGCTGTTTCTGCCGTTGCTCGCGCCGCGCTGGTTGCTGATCGCGCTGCCAGTTTTCGCCATCAACCTGATCTCCACCTTCCCCACGATCACGGGCCTGTACTCGCACTACCTCACGCCGGCTGTGCCGGTGCTGCTGGTGGCGGCGCTCGACGGGCTGCAGCGCCTGGTCGGCTGGATCAAGCACGCCGCGGCCCAGCCATGGCTCTTGCAGCTCTTGGCGGCAGCTGCGCTGTGTGCGAGCTGGCTGGTAGGTGGTCTGCCGTGGTCGCGCGACTTCGAGCGCGAGGCGTTCGAGCGCGACGCCTTCAGCGCGCAGGCCGCGCACATGGTCGAGCAGCTGCCCGCGCGCGCCTCGGTGCAAGCACCGGATGCGCTCTTGCCGCACCTGATCGAGCGCCACGACCTGCACCGCGCGCCCCCACCCGACCACAGCAGCGAGTACGTGGTGCTGGACGTGAGCCATCGCGTTCGCTACGCGCATCGCGAGGACCTGCTACGCACGACCGAGGAACCCGTCGTGCGCACCTGGCTCGCGCGCCGGGACTACGGCATCGTCGATGTCGAGCCGCAGCTGCTACTTCTGCAGCGTGGTGCCGACCCGCGCTCCGGCCCCGTGCGTCGCTACCTCGACGACTTCCCTGGCCGGCGTTCTGCGGTGGTGCTCACGCGCTGCTTGCTGCTGCTCTCGGCCTGGCTCACCGACGAGGGGCTCGAGCTCGAGCTGTTCTCGCACGCGCCATGTCCGAGCGATCTGGCGTTGCGCATCGGCACCGGCCCCAAGCCCGAGCGCGTCGATTTGCTCTTCGACGGGCTTCTGTCACCCGCCAACCTGCGTGACGAATATCTCAGCTCGTGGCACGAGCTGTCCGCGGCCGAGCGCGCGGTGATCGTGAAGCACGGCCTGCGCATTGGTGCGCTGCGCAGCAGCGGTGCGCCGCCCGAAAAAGCTGACCCGGTCAGCATCCCGGTCGGCTTGATTCACTGAGCATCAGCGGCCGTGCCCGGGCCGCACGCGCACCAGGTCTTGATACGCCTCGGGGCGACGGTCGGTGAGTAGGCCCATCCACGCGCGGTCCTTGCGCGCTTGCTCGAGATCGAGCGGCAGCACCAGCACGCCTTCTTCGCTGCGACCGAGCTCGGCTTTCACCTCGCCCCACGGGTCGGCGATGAACGATGTGCCGTAGAAGAGCTGCCCAGCCTCGTTGCCGACGCGATTGGCGGCTGCGACGTGGATCGTGTTGCTCACCGCGTGGCCCAGCATCGCGCGTCGCCACGCCGCAGCGGTGTCGCGGCCCGTCACGGGCTCGGAGCCGATCGCCGTCGGGTACAAGAGCACGTCGGCGCCCAGCAAGGTCATGGCGCGCGCGCACTCCGGAAACCACTGGTCCCAACAGATACCCGCGCCGATCCGGCCGTAGCGCGTGGTGAACACACGAAAGCCGGTGTCCCCTGGCTTGAAGTAGAACTTCTCTTCGTAGCCGGTGCCGTCGGGGATGTGCGTCTTGCGGTAGAGTCCGAGGTTCGCGCCGTCGGCGTCGAGCATCACGAGGCTGTTGTAGTAGGCGCCCTGCGCCTGTTCGAAGAACGACACGGCGATCGCCACTTCGAGCTCGCGTGCGAGCTCGCTCATGGCGCGCACCGATGGATCGGTCTCCACCGGATGCGCGAGCGCGAAGAATCTTTGATCCATCTCGCGCGGGAAGTAGGGCGTGGCGAAGAGCTCGGGCAAGAGCACCACCTGCGCGCCGCAGGCATGCGCTTGCCGCACCAGGTCGCCTGCGCGGGCGATGTTCTTCGCCGCATCTTCCTGCATCGCAAACTGCGCGACGCCGAGGGTCAGTGAGTGGAGCGAGGTCACGCCACGGGCTCCTGTTGTGTCATGCAGTGGAACGTGCCGCCGCCTTCGAGGAGGGCGCGCGCACTGCACATGACCACGTTACGATCCGGGAACAGCTCTTGCAGCGCGGCTCGCGCGGGTGCATCCCAGCGCGTACCGAAGCCAGGCACGAGCACCGTGCGGTTACCGATGTAGAAGTTCATGTAGCTGGCGGGCACCACGCCGCCATCAGCGGCGAGCACCTTGCCCGGTGACGGGATGCGCACGACCGTCAGCGCTTGGCCCCGCGCGTCGCTCGCTGCGGCGAGCTGCTCCGCGATCGCCTCGAAGGTGACACGATTGGGATCGTCGTCATCGTGCGCCTGCATGCACACCACGACGCCGGGTGCCACGAAGCGCGCGATGTTGTCGATGTGGCCGTCGGTGTGATCGTTTTGCAGGCCGTCGTCGAGCCAGATCAGCTTCGACACACCGAGCGCGTCTTGCACCTTGGTCTCGACCATCGCCGGGCTGGGCGCCTCGCGATTGGGGTTCAGCAAGCAGCTGCGCGTGGTCAAGCACGTGCCCTGCCCGTCCACCTCGAGCGCGCCACCTTCCATGATCAAGTCGCAGAGGTAGCCCGGCGCGTCGTGCAGGCGCGCCAGCCGTGCCGACAGCTCCGCGTCGTGCGGATAGATGTACTTCTCACCCCAGCCGTTGAAGCGAAAGCGCACGCTCGCAGGGCCCATCGGGCCGACCAAAAACACGGGCGCCGTGTCGCGCAGCCACACGTCGCCGCACGGAATCTGCAACCAAGTGATGCGCGCGGCCAGCGGCCCGATCGCTGCGCGCGCTCGTGCTTCTTCCTCTGCGTCGTCGACCAACACCTTGAGCGGCTCTTGCCCTGCATCGCTCACGAACGCGCGCGCGAAGTCCGCGAATTCGTGTTGCGCCGCCGCCAGGTGTGGGCCCCAAGCGAACTCGTGCGCCGGCCACGCGGTGTAGCAGCCGCGGTGTGGTTCCCATTCGGCGGGCTGACGATAGCCCGCCGCGCGCGCGGTGTTGGCTTGCATGCGATTCACCAGGCGTAGACGGCGTCGCCGAAGCGACGCACTTGTTCGACGACGTGCTCGAGCAGCGCGCGCCGGCGCAGCTCCAAGCCCTCCAGCATGTGGGCATCCAGGATCGGCGCAAGTGCGTCGTGCGCCATGCGCTCGCCGAGCGCGCGCACGTCCAGCGCCTTGAGCGCTTCGACCGTGCGCTTGCGAAAGCGCTGCAGCGGCGCGAGCCGCGCATCGAGCAACCCGCGACGTGCGGGGCCGACCGAGAAGCCGTCGCCGTTGTCGAGGAAGATCAAAGGCCCAGCCACACCGAGCGTCAGCACGTTGGTGTTGTCGCCGCCCCAGCGGTCGTAGTTCAGGGTCAGGAAGTCGAACACGATCATGTCGGAGAGCTCGGCGGGCAACTCAGGGCGTGCGGGCAAAGGAACGTCGTCGTAGTACGCGTCCCCGGGCTGCCCGCGCGCGATCTGATCGTGCGCGTGGGCGAGCGCGGCGCCGTAGCTCGTCGATGCTTGGTAAGGCGAAACGGCCCAACGTGCAAACGGCTTGATGCGCAGCCAGTTCTCCCAGCCCGGCGGTGTCTCGGCGGCCACCAGATGTTTGGGCAGCCAGTAGATCAATGCACCGCGCACGCTGCCGTCGGCCGAGACCTTGACCTCCGGCACCCGACGGTCGCCCTCGGCGGCCGACTGCAGCTGATCCCAGCGTACTCGGCGGCTGACGACGGGCGGCACGCGACCTAGCCCCAGTGCGCGGTCCAGGTAGTAGGCCGCGACCTCGGCGTACCAATGCGCGCTTGATACTTGTTGCTCGGGCTTGAAGTAGGCGCGGGTGCCATCGGCGAGCTCGAGCTTGAAGGCGAGCGTCCGTCCGCCGCTGCCCTTGCGCGCATGGCGGATCGCTTGTGTGCGAAGAGTATCAAGTATCGCGATCTCGGATTGACCCAGGAAACCTGATGCGGAATCCGGAGCGTGTTCCTCATTGGATACACCCGCGGATCGACCTCCGAATTGTGCAGGCGCTTCGCGTCTCGCAATAGATATGTTTCGCAGGTCATTGGCTGGTTGCGGCGCCACCTCGGCGAGTACGGCCGTCTCGGTGGGAGGCGCCATCTCCCGATCACTACCGAGAGGTCTCCTGGCAGATACGAAGCGACGCGCTGGGAGCGGCTGTTCGCTCGGCACGCCGTCGAGCGAGCTGCGAGCTAGCCAAAGACGTTCAACGGCATGACCGGACCAGCCGATAACAAGAGCGATACTCAAGGCCCACGCCAGAGCCAGCGCGGGACGCCAGCTGCGCCGGCTGTGCAGCTCGGCGTACGGTTCGGTCGCGGTCACGCGCGCGGTGAGGAGCAGCTCTCGGACTCGAGCGCGGCCAATCTCGCTCACGAAGTCGGTGGGCTCGGCTGCCTCGTCATCGGCCTCACGGCGATCGAACACGGCTTCGCCAGCTTGCGTGGGTGGGGGCACAGCCCTGCGTAACGCCGGCTCGCGCGCAGCGCCAGATTTCGGCGGAGCGGGAGCTCTTCGGCACGTCGTGGGCGAGGCCGAGCAACGGCCGTGACGACAGGCGCACGGCTGCGTTGCTCCGCGCCGCAATAGTGCTCACTATCGCCCAGCGTCGCGCTCCGCCCTGCCTGCTCGGCTCTGCGCGACCACGCACCACAACCCCGGTCGAGGCACGAGTTGTTTTTCGGTGTCATGCGCAAGCGCGCAGCTTTGCAGTCGGTCGAACGCGCGCTGCGTCTGTCGATCCTGGACGGTGTGCTAGCCGCCGTCATGGTGGGCGTGAGCGAGAGCTACTTCGGCGCCTGCGCCGTGGCGCTCGGCCACACCGACACGGCGCTCGCCGTGCTGGTCACCGCGCCGCTGCTCTTTGGTGCGCTCGCGCAGGCGTGCACCGGGCCGCTCGTGCTCTTGCTCGGCTCCCGCAAGCGCTTCGTGGTGCTGGGCGTGGCGCTGCAGGCGCTCAGCCACGTCGGCCTCGTAGCCGTGGCGTGGACCGGTTCGCAGGCGGTGTGGCCGTTGCTCGCGCTGATCTCGCTGTACTTCGTGGCAGGCATGGCGACCCAGCCTGCGTGGGGCGCGTGGATGGGTGCGCTCACCGAGCAGGTCGATCGCGAGCGCTACTTTGCGATTCGCTCTGCGGCGGTGTCGGTCGCGCTCTTGCTGGCGTTCCTGTGGGGTGGTCATCACCTGCACGGCGCGCAGCTGGGCTCGAGCGTGTCGCATGGCTACGCGGTCTTGTTCGGTGTGGGCTTGCTCGCGCGTGCGTTGTCCACGGGCGCCCTCGCGCTGCAACTCGATCCGTCGACAGCGCCGCGCGATTCACTCTTGCGCGTGCTGGCGCGTACGCGCTCGGCGTTGCGTGGCGAGCGCTTTCGGCTGGTGCTGGGCCTGGGGTTACTGATGTTCGGCGCACAGATCTCGATCCCGTTCTATGCGCCTTACATGCTCAAGACCATGGCGCTCGGCTACTGGGGTTTTGCGCTGATGTGCGCCGTGCAGCTGGCCGTGAAGTCGCTGATGTTTCCGTTCGCGCATCGCATCGCGGCACGCTTCGGGCTCGACCGCATGCTGATGGTGTCGGTCGTGCTCGTGGCGTCGGTGGCGTGGGGCTGGGGCGCGTTCGTCAGCATCACGGGCCTGGTGCTCGTGCAGATCGTCAGCGGCGTTGCCTGGGCGGGCTACGAGTTCGCGAGCTTCCAATTGCTCTTGCGAGCGGCGCGCCCCTCGCACCGCGTCGAGTTTCTAGCGGTGGCGGCGAGCCTGGGCGGGCTGTTTCAGCTGGCTGGCGCGCTCTGCGGCGGCCTCTTGCTGGCGCACGCCGGGCTGACGTATCGCGAGGTGTTCGTGGTGTCGGCCGTGGGTCGCAGCGCGCCGCTCTTGCTGCTGGTGCCGATGCTCTACGACCAGCGTCTGTCGCAGGCGGCGCTGATCACACCGACGCCACGCGTCAGCGAGTGAGCTGCGGGGTCTGCGCGCAAGCGGGGCGCGCGCTCAGCTTCGGCCGCGTGTCTGCCAGGCTTCGATCAGCGGCAACATGCTGGCGGGCTGGCCCTCGAAGCACAGCGGACCGGTGGGGATGTTCACCCAGGGCTGGGCGCTGCGCGTCCAGATCTGTCCGATGGGCTCGAGCCACGTCGTGTCGTCGAGCGTGCCGGGTTTGATGTTCGCGACCTGCGGTGCCTGCGAGAACTCGACCCAGACGCGCGCGCCACACTCGCCGCAGAACTTGGCGTATTTTTCGCGGCCGTCATCCGCGAAGCGCTTGGTGAAGGTTTGCGGTGTGCCGCGCAAGAGCTGCAGCTTGTCGCGCAGGATCATCAGCGACATGCCGAAGGCCGAGCCGGTTTGCCTCTGGCAGTCGGTGCAGTGGCAGGTGTAGAGCGTGAGCGGTTCGCCCTCGCAGCGGTAGCGCAGCGCTCCGCACAGGCAGCCACCTTCGAACGCCGCGGGCACCTTGGTTTTCGTGCGCATGTGCGTGGGACCGTAGCACGCTGGGGATCCGCTGCGCATGGCAGGCGGTGGCCGGTAGGTCGAGAACCGCTGTCTGCCTCGAGAGAAAGAGCTTGTGGTGGCGAACGGCGTGTTGGGGACGGGGTCCGGGCGCGGGACGATCGACTTGCAAGCTGTGCATTCATCGCAACCTGCCG
>DASVHQ010000246.1:0-2312 GCA_036382515.1 Polyangiales bacterium
CAGATCCTTGATCGACTGGATCCACTTCGGATCGCCCTGCAGCGCCTTGAGCGCCGACACGCGAACCACCTTCGCGTCGTCTCCGCCGAAGTTGTACTTCGTCAACAGCTCGCGAACTTCCATCTCGACCAGGTCGAGCAGGTCCGGGTCGTCCACCGCGTCGGTCTTGTTCAGCGCGACGACCATCTTGGGCACGCCGACCTGACCGGCCAAGAGCACGTGCTCCTTGGTCTGCGGCATCGGGCCGTCGAGCGCGCTCACCACCAGGATCGCGCCGTCCATCTGCGCCGCGCCGGTGATCATGTTCTTGATGTAGTCGGCGTGGCCTGGGCAGTCGACGTGCGCGTAGTGGCGCGCTGCCGACTCGTACTCCACGTGCGAGACCGCGATCGTCACGATCTTGCTCGCATCGCGGACCGTACCGCCCTTGGCGATGTCGGCGTACGAAGTGGCCACGCCGCCGTAGGTGTCAGCCATCACCTTGGTGATTGCCGCTGTCAGCGTCGTCTTGCCGTGGTCGATGTGACCGATGGTGCCAACGTTCACGTGAGGCTTCGTGCGTACGAATTTCTCTTTGCCCATCGCGTCCTCCGTCTCCGTGTCTGCGAACAGCCAGGGGCTGCTTCGCGGGTCTGTCGCAAAATGTGTCTAGGATCGTCTGCGGGTCGTTAGCGCGCCGCGCTCGTGTCTCGTGTCTGTCTGCAGAGCCCAGGAGGAGGATTGAACTCCCGACCTCCTCCTTACCAAGGAGGTGCTCTACCACTGAGCTACCTGGGCGTATGTTCTCGGACTTGTTCGCTTTTTTGCTTCTTGTCTCTTCCCGGAGCGGGAGACCGGGTTCGAACCGGCGACATTCAGCTTGGAAGGCTGACGCTCTGCCAACTGAGCTACTCCCGCACTGCTTGTTCTCTCACCGCGCTCACTGCGCTTTCCCTGCATCCGCTTCGTGATTCCTGCTCTCAGTGCCTCGCGCAGCGATCGGACGGTGGAGGGTAGTGGGTTCGAACCACTGTAGGCATAAGCCGGCAGATTTACAGTCTGCTCCCTTTGGCCGCTCGGGCAACCCTCCGAATTCGTTCACAAAATCTGGTATGTTACGGTGTTCCCCAGGGGTGGAGCTGGCGACGGGATTTGAACCTGCAGCCGCCTGTTTACAAAACAGGTGCTCTACCATTGAGCTACGCCAGCAACAGAAACTCCTGTCATTACGCTGAGATCCCGTGCGACTTACACACACCCCTACGGACATGCATTAGTCGGACGGACGCGGGCCTGCGTCGGCACGCAAAAAGGGCGTGTCTTTTACGGCTGGCAGGGAAAAGAGTCAAGAAGAAGCGCAGCGAAAAGCGTGCCGATTCGATCACTTGGCCGCACGGGGCGTTTCGGCGGCTCGCTGGCACGGCAGAACGTCACAACACTTGGGTGCCGCGAGCGTGGCGCCGTTGTAGGCGGGCGTCCCACAAATGAGACGCTCATGGGTCGCAAGTACTTGGCCCCCACGCGAGTCTGCGCTTACTGTCGCCGCCGTTGTCTTCACTGTTCACTGAAAAAGGGGCTTATTTTATGCTGAAGATCTTACGTCTGAGCGGGTTAACCGTGGGCATCTCCGTCGCGCTTTTGGCGCTTCTGGCGGGCTGCAAGACGGAGTGCAAACGTGGCCGTAGCGAGTGCGTATCAGACAGCCTGATTCGTACCTGCGTGCCCACCAACAATGGTAACGAGTGGCTGATCAGCCAGTGCGGCGCGAGCGAGCTGTGCTCGGCCAGCGGCGCGGTCGCAACCGCGGACGCGGGCAGCGGCTCCACCGCGAAGACCGACTCCGGCACGGCCAGCACCGGCGATGCTGGCGATGGTGGCGTGAAGGGCAGCGCGAGCGGCCTCACGGCGGCCGCCAGCAACGGTGCGGCGTGCATGGGCACCTGTACCTCGGGCGAGAAGCAATGCGTCAGCGACGCGCTCTCCAAGGTTTGCATCAACGGCGGCGTGTGGTCGCTGAACCCTTGCGACGTCGGCAAGAAGTGCGACAGCAGCAGCGGCGAGTGCAAGCTCAGCAGCGGCGCCGGCACCGTGCAAGCGTGCACCCCGGGCGCCAAGGCCTGCTCCGGCGACAAGCAGGAGAAAGTCTGCAATGCCGACGGCACCGCGTGGACGTCGACGGCGTGTTTGGCTGGCCTCGTCTGCACGAAGGACCACTGCGTGCCGGACACGAAGGCCTCGTGTGACCTCGGGCCGGTGTGCATCGACAACAAGACCGCGTCGCGCTGCCTCGGCACCGACAAGGGCTTCGAGGCCGTGCCTTGCCCAGGCGACAC
>DASVHQ010000247.1:0-2436 GCA_036382515.1 Polyangiales bacterium
GCAGGCCTCCGGGTTCACCTTCACCGGGCGGAATCCCAAGAGCGGCTGTCGATCCTCGGCCAGAATGCGCTCGATCAGCGCCTTGGCCTTGTGCTTCTTCTCCCCGTCGAGCGGCAGAAAGAGCATGCCCACGGCGTAGCGCCCTGGCTCGGGTAGAGTGAAGCCCTGCTCGGCACACAGCTCCTTGTACAGCTCGTGCGGGATCTGCGTCATGATGCCCGCGCCGTCGCCGGTCTCGGGATCGCAGCCGCAGGCGCCGCGGTGACTCATGTTGTCGAGCACAGTCAGCGCGTCGGCGATGATGGAGTGCGACTTCTCGCCCTTGAGGTGCGCCACGAAGCCCATACCGCAGGCGTCGTGCTCGTACGCGTGGCGATAGAGCCCGTGCTCGGCAGCAGCCGTTCGCAGGGCCTCTTTCTGTTCCGTAGTGAGATGTCGTTCCATCACGCTGCTCCGAAAAAACCGAACCCCAAGTGGCGACCAAGTGGCGACCGAGTGTCAGCGTGCTGACGACGCGACCCGGGTTCTGTTGTGCTCGTCTTCGGCGTCGCCCGAGGGAGGCGGCTCCGTGTTCCCCGTCTTCAACGACTTGCTCCCCAGCCCTGCGCGCTCGACCAGCGTCGAGAGCACGACGTTCGTCTCCGTGCGCTCGATGCCGTTGATCGAGCGCAGCGCGCTGATCAGCCGCTCGAGCGACTGCGTGTTGCGCGTCTTCACCTTGAGCAAGAGCGTGGGATCGCCCGTGACGTGGTGGCACTCGAGGATGTCGTCGAACTCCGACAGATGCTTCTCGAAGTCCTTGATCACGCGCGGGTGCGAGGTCCACACCGAGATGAACGCCGTGACGTCGAGGCCCAGGCGCCGCGCATTCAAGCGCGCGTGGTAGCCCTCGACGAAGCCCTCGTTCTCGAGCTTGCGCACGCGCTCCACGACCGACGGCGCGGACAGGCCGACCTGCTCGCCGATCTTGGCGAGCGCGACCTTGCAGTCGGCCTGCAGCATCTCGAGGATGCGCCGGTCGATCTCGTCGAGGCCTCGTTGGTCGCGCTTGGCTCGCATGGCGGTCCCTGTAAGCACCGAACATTTAGAGGCGCAAGCCGGTCATGTCAAACTAAAATTCGGCAAACCACCCAGTGAAGCCTAATGAAATTAGGCAACCTGTTCCGATGCTCGGAACGACGAGGGCGCGCGCGAGCGCCGGTTCCGAGGCGGTCGCTGCTCCCGTTCAGGGCACAGAGCAACGCGGCGCGACGCATACCAGATCCCGGGGCCCGCCTCCCAGCCAAAAACGCAGGTCCGTTGCGCGCTGCGTTGTGCGCGAACAACAAGAGGAGGGCTCGTCCTTTCGGTTCGAACCCTCCTCTCCGGCTTCAGGCATTCGGCGCCGGCCAGCAGCGAGCCTCTTGCACCGATGCGATCTGCGCGCCCGTGCGATGCAGCGACCCTGTCGTGCGCGAACGAGGCAGCCGTGGTCGCGCGCGCCGTCGCGCACATCGCGTGTTTCCTCAGAACTGGTAGTCGGCCATCAGAGCGCCGGTGAACATGGTGGTGCCCGCACCGCGCGCCACCAGCGGGATCGTCTTCTCCGTGGAGATGTCGGCGCGCAGCTCGGCGCGGATCCGGAAGCCGTCAGCCAGCTTGTAGCCCGGAGCCAGCGTGACGTTCACGTAGTTGCCCTTCGCGCCCGCCGCGGCAGCGGCAACGCGAGCGCCGTTCGGGTCGGCGAACCACTCGAGGCGACCTGCGAGACTCCAGGCACCCGAGGTGTAGACGGGCTGGACGCCAACACCGTACCAGCTCGCGGTCGAATCGATGGCGGTCGACGATTGGTTCTTGTAGCCCGCGTTGGGCTCGGTGCCGAAGTTGCCTTGGAAGTTGAGCAACAGGGTGTCGGTCACGGTCCAGCAACCGGTGAGGTCGAGCGAGAGCCGTTGATTCTTGTCGTTGTGCAGGGCCTCTGCGCCGTAGGTGGCCGACAACGCCGCGAAGAACGAGGTGCTCGGCGTGTAACCAATGCGACCGATGAAGGTCTTCATGTTGTTGTCGTCGACGAGGTTGTCCCAGCCGTTGACGATGCCCAAACCGATGTTGAGCTCGTCCGTCGCCTGGTAATGCACCTTGAAGCCGGTGTGCGTGATCGGCTCGGCGAAGTAGTAGAGGTAGCCGCGAGTGACCGTGGGATTCAGCGGCCCGGGCGCGACCTCGATGCCTTCGTAGGTCACGAACTTACCGGCCGTCAGCGAGACCTTGCCGCCGGTGTAGGTGGCGAAGGCTTCGAGCACGTCGAACGGCCCGCCGCCGTAGGGTCGCGCACCGTTGATCGTGGCGTCGCGGCCGGCATCAATGCCGATGTGGGCGGTCAGACTGTCGCTGAACTTGTGATCGATATTGAAGTGCGCGCTGTGCAACACGAACGAGTGACCGTTCGGGTTGTAG
>DASVHQ010000248.1:0-12875 GCA_036382515.1 Polyangiales bacterium
CGAGTGAGAGGATGGCGTCGCGCAGGGCCGTGAGCACATCGAGGCGCCACTGCGTCATGTCGAGACGGGAATCGGAGCCCTCGTCGTCGAGCAGACCGCAGAGCGTGACGATGGCCTGGTACACGCGCTCGAGCGCCGCCAAGAGCTGCGGCCGTTCGGTGAGCTCGGCAAGCACGGCCTGGCGTTGCAGCACGCTCGGCAGGTCTTTGGGCGGCTGACAGAGCAACTTGCGCAGCTGAGGGCGGTCGATCGGCGCGGGCCTGCCTGCGATGGAGAACCCAAAGCAGCCGGAGATCAGCTCGTCGATGAACAACGCGTCGGCAAAGTTGTCGGGCGCCCAGTCGGAGGGCGCCACGGCAGCGTGGCAGAGCGCAGAGCCGAGCGCGCCACCCGAGCTGCCCGCCAGGAACGCGAACGACAGCGCGTGCTCGAGGGCGGCAACATCGAGCCGCACGGCAGGCACGGCGTCGAGTAGATCCGGTGTGACGTCGGCCTGCGCCGCGGACGCGACCAGGAAGCGGGCGTCGCGGCGTGGCGGCCGGACCACGCTCGCGGCCTCGCTCGCCGCAGCCTGCGCCGCACTTACCGCTGCGCGCCGAATGCGCGCCCGGGTCGCCCTTCCGGCCTGACTCATGTGATCAGACCCGCTTGCCGGGCGAGGTCCCGCAGGCGTTCCTTCACGCGCTCGAAGCGCTTGCGCAAGCGCGCCGCCTCGCGGTCGACCTCCACATCGGACAGCACGGCGTCGCCCTGCGCCATCGCGACCGCAAGCTCACGGAAGTCCATGCCCTGGTCGACGCGCAAGATGAGCAGCATCTGGTCGTCTGCGGGCAAGGTTTCGCGCAGCTCGCGCATGCGATCCTTGACCGGAGTTTGGCGGTACACGGCCGTGGTGGTGCGCACGCGGTCGACCAGACACGAGAGCGCTGGGTTGTCGGTGAGTGCCACGTGACGGCCGGGCTTGTGCTGCGCCGCGGCGAGGTAGTCGTTGGCGGCGTTGCGCGCCAGGCGGTAAGCCCAGCTGCGTACGCTCGCGCGCCACTCGAAGCTCGGCAGACCCACCCATAGCTTCTCGGCGAAGACGGCGAACACTTCGTCGGCGCTGCTGCGGCTGCGCAGGCGCGAGCCCAGAAAGGCCAGGATCTCGCCGCCGTGATGCTCGATGAAGCAGGTAGCGGCGAGCGCGTAATCGGCGCTCTCGCAGGCATGCCGGATCTGTGCGTCGAGCTCGCTGCCCATCTTGTCCCACCTATAACATGAAGCGAACGCCGGATCGCGCGCGCGCAGCCCTGTGAGGCACCGCTAGCGGTTGGCAGCGCCCGCCGGTTATGTCAGGGTCGAAGCTCGCCCAGGAGTCGCGCGGCGTGACTGACGACACCGGATCTCAGGACGACTCCAGCGACTCGTTCGATGCCCTGCTCGAACGGGCCGCTCGGCTCACGCCCTGGCCGGTGACTCAGCACTTGCACCCGGGTCTCGAGCTGTGCGACGGGCGTTTCCAGCTGCTTCGGCGGCTCGGCTCGGGGGGCATGGGCGTGGTGTACGAGGCCTTCGACCGCTCACGGGGCAGCGAGGTGGCGCTCAAGACGCTGTCGCACCTGAGTCCGAACGGCATCTATCGGATGAAGAACGAGTTTCGCGGGCTCGCGCATGTGATGCACCCGAACCTCGTGCGCCTGCACGACCTCTTCGCCGACGACGGCATGTGGCTGTTCACCATGGAGCTGGTCAACGGCCGGCCGTTCGACGAGTGGGTGCGGCCGGGGGACCAGCTCGAGCTGCGCCGGACGCGCGTCGCGCTCGCCCAGATCCTCTCCGGCGTCGAAGCCATCCACGCCGCGGGTAAGCTGCACCGCGATCTCAAGCCGAGCAACGTGCTGGCCGCCGACGGCGGCGGGCGAATTGTGATCCTGGACTTTGGCCTGTTGGCGGATCCGGAGCCAGGCGGCAGCGGCCAGACGCGCGACACGGCGATCGCCGGCACGCCGCACTACATGGCGCCCGAGCAGGCGGGCGGCAGGCCGTGCTCCGGTGCCAGCGACCTGTACGCGGTGGGCGTCATGCTCTTCGAAGCGCTCACCGGCCAACTGCCGTTCGACGGAAACGTGGTCGCGATCATGCAGCGCAAGCAGCGGCACGCTGCGCCGCGCGCGAGCAGCCTCGCCGAGGGGATCCCGCCAGACCTCGACGAGCTCTGCGCGGCCCTGCTGGAGCGCGATCCTGGACGCCGGCCCGACGCCGCAACACTCGCGCGTCAGCTGCACGCGCAGCTGGGCAGCTCCATCCCGGCACCCAACCCCCGCGAGCCGCGTGAGACCGTGACCCTGTTCGGCCGCAGCGCCGAGCTCGCCCTGCTGCACGCGGCGCAGGCTGCGGCCAATGCCGGCCAGCCCACCGTCGTGTGCGTGCAGGGCGACTCGGGGATCGGCAAGAGCACGCTGGTGCAGGCCTTTCTCGACGAGCTACGTGGCAAGAGCGCCATGCTCGTGCTCTCGGGGCGCTGTTACGAGCGCGAGAACCTGCCGTACAAGGCCTTCGATCGCGTGATCGACGAGCTGACGCGGCACTTGCGACAGTTGCGCGAGGTGGACGTGGAGAGCCTGCTGCCGCGCTATGTCGCGGCGCTCGGGCTGATCTTCCCGGTGCTCTGCCGCGTCGAGGCTGTGGCTGCGCGGGGCACCTCACCGAACGTCGACGCCGGCGAGCTGCGCAAGCGCGCGTTCGATGCGCTCGCGGAGCTGCTGGCGCGCGTCCGCGACCGGCAGACGCTGGTGGTGCACATCGACGACCTGCATTGGCTCGACCACGACTCCACGCTGCTACTGGAACGCCTGTTCGGGGATCCGGATCCGCCGCCCGTTCTGTTCGTGCTCGCGCAGCGCGCCCGAACCGACGACGACACGGCGCTCTTACTGGCTCGCGTGTACGACGCGGCGCGACAGAATCCGCGCATGCGCCTCCACGACCTGGTGCTGGGGCCGCTATCGAGCGAGGCTACGCTGCAATTCGCCAACGCTGCGTTGCAGCCAGGCGAAGCCACGGACTGGGGGCAGGCCGTGGCTGCCGAGTCGGGAGGCAATCCGTTCTTCATCTCGGAGCTCGCGCGAGCGGCCACGCATGCGGCGGCACGCGGTGACCGGCCCTTGAACCCCGCTTCATTCACGCTGGAGCACATGCTCGCGGAGCGCGCGAAGAGCTTCGGCAGCACGGAGCAAGCGCTGCTGGAGGTGCTCGCCGTCGCGGGTCGACCCACGCCCGTGGCGGTGGCCGTGCGCGCAGCCGCCGCGACGGACGACCCGCACCGCGCGGTCGACGTGCTGCGCAATGCGCGCATGCTGCGCGAATCTGGCAAGCGCAGCTACGAGTGCTACCACGATCGCATCGCGGCCGCGGTGCGCGCGAGCCTGCCGCAGGGTGCGGTGCAACGCTACCATCGCGAGCTCGCCACCGCGTGGACCAATCGACCCGACGCGGATCCCGAAGTGTTGTTCGACCACTGGCTCGCCGCGGGTGAGCCGCAGCTGGCCGGCACGTACGCCGTGCGTGCCGCAGACAATGCCGCGGCGAGCCTCGCGTTCGAGCGCTGCGCGACGTTTCTGGGTCATGCGCTTGCGGCACTACCCAGCGCGGCGGTCGAAGCCTCTGACCTGCAGGCGCGTCGTGCCCAGGCGCTCTCGCTCGCCGGCCGTTGGAGCGACGCGGCCCATGCCTTCGGCCAGGCCAGCGACGCATGCAAGCAGCCCGAACGCAGCGCAGAATTGCAGCTGCGGGCGGCCATGCACTACCTCGGGAGTGGGCACGGCGACCAGGGGTTGCCGCGGCTTGCGAAGTTGCTCGAGGAAGCGGGGATCCCGTGGCCACGCAGCCGTGTGCTGGCACTCGCTTCGGCTTGCGTGCGCCTGACCTGGCTGTGGCTGCGCGGCGCGAGCGCACACACCCTGACAGCCGTGACCGCGCAGGAACACGAAGAGACCGCGGGACCGAGCCTCTACGGCAACATCGTGGATCGCTGGCTCGTCGGCGCGGGGCTGGTTCCAGCGTACGACTTTGCACGCGGCATTTACTTCATGAGCGGGTTCTCTGCGCGTGGCCTGCGTTCGGCGGATCCTGGCCGCCGCGCGCTCGCACTGGGCATGCTGGCCGCGCTCTTCGGCGGGACCAGAGCTGGACGAACGCGTGCGCGGGTGCTCTCGGATCAGGCGGTGGCACTCGCACACACCGCCGGGAGCTACCCTGTGCTCGCGAGCACGGCGCTGAGCTTCGTCGCGTACACGCGACTGCAGGCTGGGTCCTTGCACGATGCGCTGGAGCTGGGGGAGGAAGCGGAGCACCTCCTCGATGCCGAAGGACAGGCCCACGCCGCCAGCGCCTGGGCTGCCCGCGCCGCACAGGCGCATGCGCTGTTCGCGATGGGACGCCTCGGCGACGCCGCGCACATCTTCGAACGCAGCGCGCGCATCGCGCTGCAGTCGGGCGACGATCTCGCGCTGCTCGGGGGCGACTCGGTCATGCGCAAGCTGGTGGTGGACGACGTCGCCGGCGCGCATGCACTGCTGGATCGGAAGGAGCGACTGCTCGCGCGCATGCCCAGCCGCGGCGTGCTCCAGGAGCTGGCCAAGTCCGACCGCATGCTGTGCGCTCTCTACGAGGGACAAGGCGAGGTGGCGCTCGTGCAGGCCGATCAGCGCACCGTCTTGCACGCCCTGCTCGACCCCGGCACGCTGCCCGCGTGTGCCGCACTGCAAGTCGACCCGGCGGGCAAGCAGCCACGAACTCGGCGCTTGGTGCGGCGCGCGGTACGACGCCTGCGCGCGCAAGGCGAGCTCGGCGCGAGCCAGGCCACGGCGTGGCAGCTGACAGCAGCGCTTCGGCTCTTCGACCACGATCTCACCGGTGCGTGCGAGGCACTGGCGGCAGCCCACGAGCAGTACCAGAAGAGCGGCATGGCCATGCACGCGGCGCTGATGCGCTTGCGCCTGTTGGGGTTGCAGCGCGCACTGGGCACGGCGAGCCCGCAGGCCGAACAAACGGCGAGTGACGACGCGCTGCGCTTCCTGCGAGAGCAAGGCGCAACCCGCCCCGAGGCATGGGTGCAAATGCTCGCGCCGGGGCTCGCGGCCCCGGCGCACCGAGTCAGGTCTACTTCGCGGCCTTGATGATCACGAACTGGACGCGTCGGTTCTTGGCGCGGCCCTCGTCGCTGTCGTTGTCGCTGATGGGTTTGCTCTGACCGTCGCCGTGCGATTCGAGGCGGCCGGCGGCGATCCCGTGAACAGCCCATTCCGCCGCCTGCCAGCTTCAGACGCCCGCAGTGCGTGCCGAAGCAGGTGTTGCAGACGTGTGAAGCGTCGTTGCAGCTCGCGCTCAGGCACTGGTTGTCGCCCGCACAACCGCTGCCGTCTGGCTTCCTCGCCAGGCAGGCGTGTGCCGAGCCGTCGCAGTACTCGTCGGACATACAGCTGCTGTCAGCTGCGCAGCCGAGCACGGCCGTGCCGCAAACCCCAGCCGTCGAGCAAACGCCCGTGCGGCACACCTTGCTCGCGTTCGTGCTGCTACGCGCACCCTCGCCGTCGGATCTGACCGTCGTCCCCAACGCCGCGAAGCCCAACCGCATCGTCGCGCACATTCCCGGCATCGATGCCAGCACGTCGCAGCCCACGTTCGCGGCAGGCAAGTACAAGATCAGGGTCACGAGCACGCACGAGTGTGCGAGCACGCTCGACGGTGACCTCAGTGTCACGGCCACGCTCGATGGCACGCTGCTCACCTCGATCGCGCCGAGCTTCGTCTCACCCACCAAGCCCACAGCGGTGACGGTGGCTGGCGCTGGCTTCCTGACTGTACCGCGGCTCTACCTGACCCCCGCGAGTGGCACGGGTACCGCCGTGGCACTGCGTTCGGTCGAGGTCGCCGGATGACGACCCGAGCAATCCGGGCGGAGAGTCCCTCGGCGGCGAGCTCTTGCCGGTGCAGTTGCCGGTCGTGCAGCTGCCCAACCGAACGGCCGGCATCGTGCTCACGCTGACCTGGTCGCGGATCGCCAACGCGCACGGCTACCGGGTCTACCGGTCGCCGACCGCAGGCTCGGGCGCCTCCACGATGCAGCTGCTGGGCGAGCTCAGCTGTGCGGCTGGGGTCTGCGACTGCACCGCTAACCCGACGCAGTGCAAGCTCAAGGACGACGGAACCATGACGACCACGGCGGGCAAGACGCCGCTGCCACCCGGCTCGGTGGGCGTGTGGCACGCGGTCGACGGGGCGGTGCGTTGCACGACGACCGACTGCAAGCTCGGCACGTCGCGCGAGTCGCACTCGACCGTGGCCGTGCAGAAACCGACGGACCCAACCAAGTACTACCTCTACGGGTTCGGCGGGCGCGACGCTTCGGGCACGTATCTCGACACCTACGAGGTTGCAGCCGTGACAGTGGATCCCGCGACCGAAGCGCAGACCGTGGCAGACTGGGCCGCCGGTGGCAGCACGCTGTCGTCGCCGCGCGCCGAACTTGGCGTGTGGGTGATGGATGCCGAGAACTCGAGCATCATCCGAAAATCGGGCACCCCCACCGATGTGTGGTTCCTCGTCGGTAGCGGCCGGACGACAGGCGGCACGATCGACAGCAGCCTGCAGGCCGGTCAGTTGCAGGCGAACGGAACGCTGGGCGCGTTCATTGCCACCAGCAGCCTGAAGAGCGCGCTCGCCGGCCTCGGCGTGGGCGCATCCAACGATCAGCTCTACACGTTCGGTGGCCAATCCGGCTTAGCCAACGGCACCTCCGCACATCTTTGTGCATCGAACGGCAACCCCGCCGGCTGTTCCGGCGGAATCCCGGCGCTGCCGAACAACGCGTTCAACTCGCTTGGCTCGGCGGCAACCCAGCGCCAGTACATGGGCTACACGCAAGTGTACTTGATGCGAACGCGCGTCACGGCCAGCGGCGGAGGGCAGTCGTACGGGCCCGACCAGGAGACCGCTTCGAAGGCCGGCGCGTACTTCGCCCTCGGCGCCGACTTCTTCCTTGGGCCCGGGGCGCTGCTTGCCGAGCTGCAGCTGGGCTATGCGGGCCTCAACGGCTTCATCCTGCGCGACACGAACGCGGGCAACTTCGGCCTGGCCCTCGGCGATCGGCTGATGTTGTGAACGGCTCACGGGCAGTCGTCGCTTGCTCGCGAATGTTGCAGGCGGAACGCCTGAACGCGGCGTCGCTCGTTTTTTTCAACTGCGGACCGGTGATCCGCCACCGTACTGGGAAGCAAGTCAGCAGACGCTCGCGCACGCAGCTGCGGGCGCTGCTGTGTGCCATGTCAGCCGGGGAGCACATCATGAGATACGTCGTCAGCGCTGGGATCGGTCTGGGCATGGCCATCGGCCTCATCGCGGGGCTCGGGTGTAGTGCCGATCGCCCGACGGGCGCGGCACACCGTGATGGCGGACCAGGCTCGGGGCTGGATGGCGGCCAGAGTCTCGCGGACGGCGCAGTCGTGGGCTCGGGTGCGAGCGGGAGCAAGGCCGGTGGAAGCGCAGGCGCATCGGGCACCGGGGCGGGCCAGTCCGGTGCCGGCGGGGCGACGGGCGGCGCAGGCACAAGTGGTGCGGGCACCGTCCCAACACTCAGCTGTCATCGCCTGGCCGACACGTGCAAGACCGGCGCGGACTGTTGCTCGGGCCTGTGCGACGGCAAGACGCTCACCTGCAGCTCGAACCTCGCGCAGTGCTCGCCCGCGGGTGCGGCCTGCGTCAGCTCCACCGAGTGCTGCAACGTCAGCTGCGTGAACAAGGTGTGCGCCGCAACAGCCTGCATCTCCGACAACGGGGCCTGCACCTCGAGCGCAAGCTGCTGCAGCGGGACATGCTCCTCCGGCGGCACCTGCGCGGCGCTGAACACCGCCTGCAGGACTGCGGGAAACACCTGCACCTCCGACACGGATTGCTGCTCGCAGCTGTGCAGCAGCGGCAAGTGCCAGCTCGGCGCGTCGTTCTGCACGCAAACCGGTGACACCTGCCTGCGCAACACCGATTGCTGCTCTTCATCGTGCAGCCTTGCGACCGGCGCCACGCTCGGCACGTGCGCGCAGCCACCTTCCGGCGCCTCGAATTGCAGCGGCGAGGTCGACGGCACGGTGTGCAACGGCTGCGGCACTTGCTGCAGTCGCCTGTGCGCGCCCTACGCCGCGACGGGCGTGAACATCTGCCAACCCGCGAGTGGCTGCCACGTCAACGGCGACCTGTGCCGTAAGACCAGCGACTGCTGTGGCGCCGTCGGCTCCGGTGTGCCCGGCGACGGCAACGTGACCTGCGACATCGCCACTGGCGCGGCGGTCGGCATCTGCCGCAATCCCATGTCGTGCAATCCGCAGGGCGACGTGTGTCACTACAAGAACTACGCGTGCAACATCTCGTCCTCGCGCAACGACTGCTGCGGTGGCGTCGGAAACTCGGGCGTGTGTCAACTCGACAAGCTGGGCGTGCCGCGCTGCAACGGCCTCGGCACCACCTGCCGCAAGTCCGGTGAGAGCTGTGCTTCCGCGGCCGATTGCTGCAGCGGCTTGCCGTGCGTGCCCGACAGCACCGGCAAGCTGCACTGCTACACACCACCCTCGGGCGGCCCGAGCTGCGTCGGCAGCAGCGGTGCGTGCACTATCAACGCGGACTGCTGCTCCGGCTCGAGTTGCATCGCGCCGATCGGCTCCACACAAGGTACCTGCAGCGTCCCGCCGGGCACGGGCGGAACCGGCGGAACCAGTGGCGCAGGTGGCACCACGGGTGGAACCGGCGGAACCGGCGGCTCACCAGCCTGCTCGCTCTACGGTCAGAGCTGCAGCACGACAACATCCTGTTGCAGCGGCGTGCCGTGCACTTCAGGCAGCTGCGTGTTCCCCATCAAGTGAGGATCGCACGATGACATCCAAGAATTCCTTCCGCCGCGCGCTGCTCGGCTGCGCGCTGGCACTGGCCGGCTGTTCTTCCCACAACGTGCCCAAGCCGCTGGGCGATGGCGGTCTGCTGAAGCTCGACGGCGCCGCAGACGGAAGCGCACACGGGGGTGGTGACGCCAGCGGCGCATATGTCTTCGCGGACGGTAGCGTCTACGGACCAGGCTGCGGACTGTCGACGATCGACGCCGCTCCCCGCAGCGCCAACGTGCTCTTGGTCATCGACGAATCCGGCAGTATGACCGACACACCGACAGGCTTCACGGTCGACAAATGGAGCGCGCTCAAGTCGGCGCTCAGTGGCGCGCTCAGCGCCGCACAGAACGACGTTGCCTTCGGGCTGGAGCTGTTCCCCTACCCCATCGATCCGAAGAAACCGGTCGCCGTCAGCTGCGTGAGCAACTGCTGCGAGATGCCCACCGCCCCGGGCATCAACGTGCCCGTCACTGCGGGCGCGGCCAACGTGACCAAGATCGTGGCGCTCTTGAACGCAAGCGCCCCCGGTGGAGGAACACCCACCGCGCTCGCGCTGCAGCGCGCTTACGACTACTTCAAGACTGGCGCTGGCGCAGCGCTCGAGGGCGACAACTACGTCCTCCTGGCCACCGACGGCGGTCCCAACTGCAACGCACAGCTGAGCTGCGCTGCCACAGGCTGCACCACCAACCTCGACGGCGCCTGCGGGATCAGCGGCGGCAACTGCTGCGACCCGATGTTCGGTGGCAGCGCCGCCAAGGCCCGCTGCCTCGACGACACCGCCACCGAGGCAGAGATCAAGAAGCTCAGCGACGCGCACATCCAGACCTTCGTGGTCGGCATCCCCGGCAGCGAGGCCTACAAGACGTCGCTCGATGCGTTCGCGCAGGCGGGCGGAGAGCTGAACCCCGCTGGCACACCCAAGTACTTCGCGGTCAGTGCTGCGGGTGGAGTCGCGGGCCTTGGCTCGGTGCTCGGCGTGATCACCCAGAACGTGATCACCACCTGCCGCCTGCAGCTCAGCTCTGTGCCGCCGAACCCGCAGGAGCTGAACCTCTACCTCGACGGCAAGCTGATCAAGCAAGCCGGCGCGAATGGCTGGATGCTCGACATGAGCATGTCGCCACCGACTGTGGTGGTACTGGGCACCACCTGCACGACGCTCGAAACCAAGGGTGCCAAGAGCGTACGCGTGGTCTACGGCTGCCCGACCGTGCAGTAGACGCTGCAGCCGTTGGCGGCGAGCCTTCTGCACACGGCGCTGGGCAAGCGCGTGGCCGACATCGCTCGCGCCAGCCGCCGCCAGCCGCTCCTGGAGGGCATGCCCTGCGCGCGGCATGCCGGTCACTGCGACAGAGGCCGATCGCGATGCGCAGTGTGAGCCCGGCCGTAGGCTGCCGCGTTCGGCCTCTGCTCCATCTCAGAATTGTTGCAGAGCAATTGCAAGCCACGGACGGGTAAGCGAACACGAAAACCCCAGGGCCGGCTCTTTCTTTGTGGTCATTGATCCATGACATTCGCAATTCGGTGCTTACTTATCGGAAGTCTACATCACTCAATCGTTGTAGCCTGCCAAACACTCTCAGCAGCCGTCGCGAGCCCGTCCGCTCGGGACGCGCGTGGTGAAACAGGAGTCTCCCTCAGATGGTTCTGCACCCAGTGATAATCGCTTTCGTGCTGGCGCTGCTGGCGAGCGCCGGTTTCGCCAAGGTCGTGCTCGGCGACCCCATCAGTGCCGGCGTGCTGGTCGCCTGCGCTGCGCTCATCGCGCTCAGCGTACGCGTCGCCAAACAGTGGCAGAAGGCGGTCGTCCTTCGCCTCGGCAAGTTCCACGGACTGCGAGGCCCTGGGCTATTCGTGGTGTTCCCGCTCTTCGACACCATCACCACCTGGGTCGACCTGCGTACCGTCGCGACGCCGTTCAACGCTGAACAAACGTTGACGAAAGACACCGTGCCAATGGACGTCGACGCCGTGCTCTTCTGGCGCGTGGTCGACCCGGCCAAAGCTGCTTTGGAGCTCGAGTACTACCGCGATGCGATCTTCTGGGCCGCGCAGACCGCGCTGCGAGAGGTCATCGGCAAGACCGAGCTCGCGGAGATGCTGTCAGGCCGCGAGAAGGTCGACGAGCTGCTCCGCGGTATCATCGACGCCAGGACCGAGCCGTGGGGCATTCAGGTCGTAGCCGTCGAGGTCCGAGACGTGAAGATCCCCCAGGGATTGCAGGACGCCATGTCCATGCAAGCCCAGGCGGACAAAGAGCGTCAGGCCCGCGTCATCTTGGCCGATTCGGAGCGCCAGATCGCGCAGATGTTCGCCCAGTCGTCACAGTCCTATGTCGACAACCCCACCGCGCTTCATCTGCGCGCCATGAACATCCTGCTCGAGGGCATGCGCCACAACTCGACCGTGGTGATCGTACCGTCCTCGGTCGTCGACATGATGGGCAACTCAGGCGCCGAACTGCTGAAGCGCGCGATCCCATCCAAGGGCACGATCTGAATTGAACCGGCGTCGATCGCGGCTACGGCCGGTCAGGGGACCACTGTGGGCAGCGTACCGAGCTGTTTCTGAGGGCTGAGGACTATCCAGTGAACACGGCCGAAGCGAGCTGGAGCGTGACGAAGTGAGCGCGTCTGACCTCCTGGATTTCTTGATCGACACGACGCGGGTCGCCGCGCGCGGCGGCCGTCTGTTCTATGGGATCATGGCCGTGCTGGTCTCGCTGATCGTGGCGGGCGGCTTTGCCTACTCGCAGCAGGTCGTTCACGGGCTGTCGGTCACGGGGATGGACGACCACGTCAGCTGGGGTCTGTACATCTCCAACTTCACGTTCCTCGTGGGCGTGGCGGCCGCGGCCGTGATGGTCGTGCTGCCCGTCTACATCATGCACGACATGGACCTGCGCAACGCCGTGCTCATCGGCGAAGGCATCGCCGTGGGCGCGCTCGTGATGTGCATGTGTTTCGTGACGGTGGATATCGCGAGCCCGCAGCGCTTCTGGCACCTCATGCCGGGCATCGGGCGGCTGAACTGGCCGGTCTCGCTGCTCTCGTGGGACATCATCGTCCTCAACGGCTACCTCGCGCTCAACACGCTGATCCCGTTCTACCTGCTCTTCAGCCGGTACATGGATCGCAAGCCGCACCCGGCCTACAAGTTCTTCGCGATTCTCTCGGTGTTCTGGGCGGTCTCCATCCACCTGACCACCGCGTTCCTCTACGCGTCGCAGCCGGCGCGGCCGTTCTGGCACACCGCGCTGCTCGGGCCCCGCTTCCTGGCGTCCGCCTTCGCAGCAGGCACCGCGCTCATCATGCTCGTGCTGTGGCTGATCAAGGGCACCACCCCCTACAAGGTGCTGGACGAGACCTTCCGAAAGCTCGCACTGGTGGTGACGGTCGCGTCGCAGGTCAATCTGATCATGCTCGCATCCGAGCTGTTCGTTGAGTTTTATCACCCCACCGGTCACAGCGCGAGCGCCCAGTATTTGTGGTTCGGCTTGCACGGGCACGCGCCGCTCGTGCCTTGGATCTGGCCTGCGATCGGGGCCAACGTGACCGTCACGATCCTGATGTCAATCAACACCTACCGGCAGAAGATAGACCGGGTGTTGCCCTTGTGCGCGGTCCTGTTCATCGCGGTCTGGGTCGAAAAAGGCATGGGCATGATCGTGCCGGGCTTCACGCCTTCGCCGCTGGGCGAGGTCGTCGAGTATCACCCCAGTTGGGTTGAGGTCACGGTCACGGCTGGCGTCTGGGCGCTCGGCATCGCGGTCACCACGATCCTGGTGAAGGTGGCCATCTCGATCGAGCTGGGGCAGCTCACCCACAAGAACCGCATCGCCTTCACGCACCAACCGTTCTACGTGCCACGCGCCGCCGCGGCTCGACCGGCCAACTACGAGCCGCGCGCCGCCGCCGCGAGCCTCGGCAAGCTCCACGAGCCGCACGCATCGCCGCCGCAGCG
>DASVHQ010000249.1:0-10587 GCA_036382515.1 Polyangiales bacterium
GACGGTTACGGGCTGAGCCTGAAAGCTCGGTGAGGCGTCGGCGTTGGGCGCTGCGATGTCGATGGCGTCGAACGCGGTGGAGCCGAACGCGAGGCCGGCACCGCCGCGCAGGAACAAGTTGCCGAAGCGCTGACGCCCTCCCCCGAGGTCGGCTTGCACAAAGGCCCCGATGGCGCGGCTATCCCACGCGAACTTCTGCGTGACACCGTCGATGCTGCGCTTGTAGTCCGTGCCATCGAGGCCGAAGTATTCGATGCCCAGCGCGAAGTGGCGCTGCACCCGAAGGCCGGCGGCGACGCTCACGCGACCGACGGCGGAGCCGGTCCATTTGAAGTCGAACGCTTCCAATCTCCTCTGGTAGGCATCGTCGCGCTCCCCGATAGCGAAGCCCACGCCGAGCTCGACGATGACGCCTTCATCCGCCCCCGCGCTGCTCTTGGCTGGTGCGGCAGCCGAGGGCTGGTGACTCTGAGCCGATGCGGGGTCAGCGGCCAAAAGGCTGCATGAGCCGGCGAGCAGGGCGAGACCCACGACAGCGTTGCCAGGGTGTCGCGAGCCGAAACGCGTGCCCCACTGCGATTTGTCGCACCTTTTTAGGATTGAGCTAAGCACGAGCCCTGGCCTCAGCAAAGCGCGTGCCAGGCGACGCAGCCGCTGACGGCGGCGGTGAAGCCCGGCGGGTGCATGCAGCGCCTTGTAGGCGGCCAGGCCGCTGCTTCGTGCAGCGCGCAGTCGTGAGGAGCACCGCTCGTCGTGATCAGGGCATGCGGTCGGTGAGCCCGAGACGCATCAGATCACGCAGGAGCTTATCGAACGAAGGCAATGCGGCAGCCTCGCGCCAGTCAAACACCGCCGCGAGTGCCGGCTGGTCAAGCGTTTCGCTGTAGCGATCCGGGGGGGGTAGTCGGGTCGGAAGCCGCCGCGGTGGATGCTGGAGGGTTGCAAGGCCTGGCTGTCCCTGCCGCTTGGACGAGCGTCGGTCGGGGTGCGTCACCACTTTGCGGTCGATGGCTCTACGGAGAACCACCACCTGCTCTTCGGACCGCCGCCATCAGCAGCATCAAGGAAACGACGACCGAGATCGACGGCGAGGAGACAACCACGCCGGCGATACCCTCTTCTTGGCTCAAAAATCCACCGGACCCGAATTTCCGACCTGCGCCGCGGTCGCGCATGAGACTGCAAGGCCGGGTGGGGGTCATTCTGGAGCCCAACCGAGCGCTGCGGTTCCGTCGGATTACATGGGGTAGTGGTCGGCGTGGGGGAGAGGCTGATCGATAGCCGAGCGGTTCTTTGCGGGACGTGCGGTGGGCGGCCGTCGTGATGAGCAGGCACTAGCACTGACGCCTGCTTCACTGCGCCAGAGGCTTACGCCAGACCATCGCGAGCCACGGCTGTTGCGACATTGGCTTCCCGGTTGGCCGCAGGAAGTGGTGGTCGAGCACGAAGCCCGCGGCGGCGATGATCCGGGTCCAGCTCTCGATCGTTAGATACGACCCGTAGCGCCCGCCCTGCCAGCCCTCGGTGTCTGTATCGAATGATCGCGGGTTGGAGCAGAAGAGCACCCCGCCTGGCACAAGCGCCGCGGAGAGTTCTCGCAGAACACGCGGCAGGACGGCTTGCGGAACATGGAAGAGGGAGGCGTTGGCGAAGATGCCGTCGAAGCCTTGGTTGGGTAGCGAGAGATCGAAAAAGCTCTGGTGCAGCACTTCGCAGCCGCCGTGCACCTTGGCCATCGCCACGAATGATGCGCAGCCGTCGAGGCCGACGGGAATGTGGCCCGCGGCTCGTAGGGCGGCCAGGTCCCTACCGGGACCACAACCAAAGTCGAGGATGCGAAGCGGCGCGGAGCCGCCCAGCGCGTTGAGCAGCGCGGCGTAGTTCTGCGTGACATCGTGATCTCGCGTGCCTTCCCAGAACTCCGCAGCGTTGGAGTCGTAGTGCGCGAGCGTGCGCCTGGCGATCAACTCAAGGGGCGGCAGCAGGGGCTCGGTCTTGGACATCGAGTTGAGAGTGACCGTGAACCCCACGGGTGTCCAATCGCGCCGATCCGTGGCTGGTCTCCGTTTGCCTAGCCGGCGGCGCGTAGCTCGCGGGTGCGCGATCTTGGTCGGATCAGCGGCGCCACCGCTTCTGGTGCCGGGATCCAAACCCGCACCCGTGCGGGTGCAGATCGTGGTGACGGGTAGAGATGCCACCGCTGGCTTGTCAGCGACGTGATCCGAGCAACCAGCCGCCCCACCCCGCGTCATCCGCCTGAGCAGCTACCCCTGGCGGCGGTGTTTCCGGCGGTAGGCCGGATAAACGCTGTGCCCAGTCTGCCAGCCGCCCAGCCCCGCGTCACCCGCCTGAGCAGCTACCCCGGCGGCGGCATTCCCACGCACGACCTTAACCGCTACGTTCAGCATGCCGAGCACGAGGAAAACACCGCGCATGACACGTTCGTTTTTGTTGATTCATGGGATGTGCTGCACGGGGGATGTCTGGGCGAACTTTCGTGGCTTCTACGAGGTGCGCGGCATCGCCGTGTTCACGCCGACGCTGCGCCCCGAGCTGCGCTTGCGTACGAAGCCGCCGAAGGCGCTGTTCGCGCTGCGCTTCGCGGACTACGTGGCCGACGTAGAGCAGGAGCTGACTCGCATCGAAGACCAGACCGGTCGGCGCGTGACGGTGATCGGACACTCGATGGGCGGACTCCTCGCGCAGACGCTGGCCGAGCGCAACCGGCCGAACGCCGCGGTGTTCATCTCGCCAACCCCGCCCGCGGGCGTGCACGACGGCCAGACGCGCAGGTTCTGGCGCGGCTTCAAGGTTGCGAATGCGCTCGGGCTAGTGCCGCGCGGCCTCTATCCGTATCGCGCGATCACGGAAGCGGTCGCGCTCAACCAAGTGCCAGCCGCGGAGCGCGCAGCGATTCAAGCGGCGATGGTGCAGGAGTCACGCAACGTGTTCGCCGACTTTCCTGCGCACGCGATCGACGAGACGAAGATTCGCATCCCCGTGCTCACCGTGGCCGCGCGCCGCGATCGCTTGGTGACGGCGCGCGTGACGCGCTTGACCGGCAAGAAGTATGCAGCTGTCGGCGGCGAGTTCCGAGAATACGCGGACCACGGTCACTGGCTGTATGGCGAGCCGGGCTGGGAGAAGCCGGCTGCGGAGATCCTCGAGTGGGTCGAAGCGAACGTGCCACTGTGAGCGATACGCTAGGCAGGTTTCGGTAGCACGCGCAGCAGCTCGTCGATGAAGCGCTGCGGGTGCTCCCGATGCAAGAAGTGTCCGCCCGGCATGTGCACGATCTCGTGCGGCGCGGCGAAGTAGCGGCGCGCGCGCTCGTAGTCGTCGAGGCGTAGCACGCCATCGTCCAGGCCCGCGAAGACCGCGCTCGGTACCCGTATACGGTGTCGCAGCGTCGCCGGTGGCGACAAACGAATCGCGCGGTAGTAGCCGAGCGCGGCGCGGAGGCTCTCCGGGTGGCTGAACGCGTTCTTCACGGGCCGCGTTTCCTCGGCGGGCAGCTGCCACGCCGGCGACCAGCGACGCACCAGCTCGTCCACGTGCGCAAAGTCGTTCGCGCGCACCTTTGCCTCCGCGTTCTTGCGTTGGAACAGAATCATGTGGCGCCCGCCCCAGAGCAGACACGGGCTCGGCCGTAGCGACGCCGGGTGCGGGAGCGCGACCGTCACCAGGAAACGTACGCGCTCGGGCGCGAGCGTTGCCGCAGCGTATGCAGCTGTCGCTCCCCAGTCGTGCCCGATGACGCTCGCGTTCGACTCGCCGAGCGCGTCGATCCAAGCGAGCACATCGCGCGCTAGGGTCTCCACGTCGTAGCGCGCGTCGCTCGGTACTTCGCTCGGATGATAGCCGCGCGTGAACGGGCTCACGGCGCGATAGCCGGCGTGCGCCAGCGCAGGGCGCACGGCGTCCCAGGTATGTGCTGTATCGGGAAAGCCGTGGATCAGCAGCACGAGCGGGCCGCTGCCCTCCTCGAGGTATGCGAAGCGCACGCCGTTGGCCGTCATGGAGCGCTTCGCGTGACGGTAGCGCGTGCGCGCGCGAGACGACAGGGCTCGTCGTGATCGCGTATCGTCTCGTGCATGTCGGACGCCATGCACGAGAACGAGAACGAGCTGTGCATCGCCACGCGATTTTGCGGTCCACCGAGGTCGGGCAACGGTGGCTACGTCAGTGGCCTGCTCGCGCAGCGGCTCGGTCGCGGGGCGGTCGAGGTGACGCTGCGTAGTCCACCGCCGCTCGAGCGCAGGCTTCGCGTGGAGGTAGTCGCAGGGCAGGCGCAGGATGCCGACCGTGCGCGTCTATTCGACGCCGACGTGCTGCTCGCCGAAGCGCGGCCTGCAGAGCTTATGCTCGAGGTACCCGCGGCGCCGTCGTTTGCGCAAGCAGAGGACTGGTCGCAGGGTTATGCGGGGCGCGAGAGCCACGCGTTTCCTGGCTGCTTCACGTGTGGGCCCGCGCGCGCGCTCGGTGACGGGCTACGTATCTTCGCGGGTCCGGCGCCCGATGGCGCGCTGCTCGCTGCGACTTGGCTGCCCGACGCGTCGCTCGCGGACTCCGACGGGACGATCTCGAGTGCCGTCGTCTGGGCGGCGCTCGATTGTCCGGGTTACTTCGCCGCGGCACACCCGGCGTTCGCGCTACTCGGCCGGATCTGCGCGGAAGTCACGTTGCCGCTGCCGGCGGCAACCCGCTACGTCGTGATTGGCTGGTCGCTTGGCACCGAGGGTCGCAAATTTCACGCTGGCACCGCGATCTTCGACGAAGCTGGCGTTTTGCACGGGCGAGCCAAGCAGACGTGGATCGGCCGCTGATCAGCCGAACACGAGGCTGCGCGTCGACATGCCGCCGCCTTCGTAGCCGGCGCCAGGAAAGCTCACCTGTTCCAGCTGCGTCCGGTCGGCGAGCGCGGCACCGAGCGCGACCAGCATGACGTTGTAGTGATCGCCGTCGTCCGGATGCGCGAGCTCGACCGCCGGCGCGCGTGCGCGATAGTCGAGCAGCGCGTCGATGTCGGAGCGCGTCACGGCCTCCATGAGCCATGCTTCGAACTCGAGCGCCCAGTGCGGTGCGGGTGTATTGGCAGGTGCATTCAGGTCGAGTGCGGCGAGGTTGTGCGTCATGCCGCCGCTGCTCAGCACGAGCACGCCTTCGTCGCGCAGCGGCGCCAGCTGCTTGCCGAGCGCGAGCAGCTCGGCGTCTGGGATGTACGGATGCGCCAGCTCCAGCACCGGCACGTCGGCGTTTGGTAGCAGGTGGAACAGCGGCATCCAGGTGGTGTGATCGAAGTAGCTGCGGGTGCTGTGTACGGGTGCGTGGCTCACGAGCAATTCGCTGACCCGTGCGGCGAGCGCGTTGTTCGAGGGCGTCGCGTGCGTGAGGTTCGGCGGGAGCCTGTGCGCGAGCGCGGCGGGGAACGTGTAGCCTGCGCGGCCGACGCCGATGGCGCCCAGCTCGAAGTGACGCATGCGGTAGTGCGGCGTGAGCGCGAGCACGGCGCTCGGCTTCGGCAGTGACGCGCCGAGCGCGCGCAGCTGCGCACCGCGCACCGGATCGGCCGCGAGCAGCGGCGAGCCGTGGCTGATGTAGAGGGATGGCATGCGTGGTGGCGCAGCGGCCTCGACGCGTGCCACGCGCGGTAGTGCGGCCGTTGCGGCGAGAGCGAGCGTTCCCTTCAGCAGCTCGCGACGTGTGGGCGTGAGTAAGCTGCTCATGGCTGCACCGTGGGATGGCACGAGAAGCAAGAAATACCTTGTTTCGTGGTGTTGTCGCGCAGCGGTTGGCCGAGCAGGCGCGCCATCGTGGGCGTGACTTCGTCGATCATGAAGCGTGTGATGCGGGCTTCCTTCGCGTCCGGCGAGTTGGGATCGGGCATGTGCTTCGGGTCGAGCGCAGACAAGCCATGCGGCATCGCAAACGCGACGCGATCGGCGTCCCGGCCGTGACAGCTGCGGCAGGTCAGCTCGGGGTCGCGCGTGCCGGCGAAGCTCTGGAACACGTGCGCCATGTTGGGCAAGACGACGAAGGTCATCAGATCGTGACGTTCTTCCCAGCTGCTGCGCGACCAGGCCTGAGTCGACGACCCGGACGCGCGTGGGGCGGCCTGCGCGGTTGGGCGCGGTGGCGCAGCGCTCGCGCAAGCGCAGAGTGCAACGCCGAGCAGCGTAGGAAACCCGCGCTGTAAGAGCGTGCGGAGACCTTCAGGCATGGTCGAACCGTAGCAGGTCGGCGCGGGCGTGTGGCATAGTCGCCGCGCGATGACGAACGTCTATCTGATCGACGGCACGTACGAATTGTTTCGCGCGTACTTCGGTGCGCCCAGCAGCAAGAATGCTGCGGGGCAAGAGATCGGCGCGTCGCGCGCGCTCTTGCGTTCGTTGACGATGTTCCTGCGCGATCCCGAGGTGACGCACGTTGCGGTGGCGTTCGACACCGTGATCGAGTCGTTTCGCAACCGCCTCTTCGCGGGCTACAAGACGGGCGAGGGCATCGATCCGCTGCTCCACGCGCAGTTTCCGCTGGCCGAGCGCGTCACGCGCGCGCTCGGCCTTACGACGTGGTCGATGATTGAGTTCGAGACCGACGACGCGTTCGCCACCGCGGCGGCGCGCTTCGCCGAAGATCCGCGCGTCGCGCAGGTGCGCATCACCTCGCCCGACAAAGACTTTTGTCAGTGCGTGCGCGGGCAGCGCGTGGTGCTGTTCGATCGCAAGGAAAAGCGCGTGACCGACGAAGACGGTGTGCGCGCGCGCTTGGGTGTGTCGCCCGGGCAGGTGGCGGCGTGGCTGGCGCTGGTGGGCGATACGGCCGATGGCATTCCGGGTATCGAGCGTTGGGGCGAGAAGAGTGCGGCTACGGTGTTGAACCGGTATGGCTCGATCGCTGCGATTCCGGACGACGCTGCGCAGTGGGACATCGCGGTGCGCGGCAAGGATGCGCTGGCGGCTGAGCTACGCAAGGCGCGGGCCGAGGCCGCGCTCTACGAAACGTTGGCCACCTTGCGTACGGATGTGCCACTGACCGAGACGCTCGACCAGCTCGCGTGGAAGCCGGTGCTCACGCCAGCGCTCGAAGCGCTCTGTGTCGAGCTGAACGCGGGCGACGTGTGGCAGCGCCTGCAGAAGTCGGTTTGACCAGTTTGATCAGTTTGACCAGCGGCGCGCGAGCGACGAAACTCCCGCCATGCTTTCGCATCTGCTCTTCGGTTGGGCCGCGTGCACGCTCGGGTTGTGGCTTGCAGCTCATGTGTTGCGCGGCGTACGTCTCGCGTCGTTCAGCGACGCCATCTGGGCCGGCGCTCTCGTCAGCGTGCTGCAGTGGGCGCTGACCGGGCCGATCTTCGTTGCGCTCGGCATCGGCACGCTCGGGATCGGCTTTCTGCTCGGCTTCATCACGCGCTGGATCGCGTCGGCGTTCGTGGTGATGATCGGCTCCGCGCTGTCGAGTCGGCTGGTCGTGACCGGCTTCATGAATGCGCTCGTCACGGCGCTGATCATTGCGGCCACCAGCACCGCCGTGCGCTGGATCTGGTAACGAACACGGTACGGGAGGCAATCATGTCGGATCTCGCAGGCAAGCTGGTCGTCGTCACCGGGGCTACGGGCAACATGGGGCAGGCGCTGTGTGCCGCGCTGATCGAAGAGGGCGCGCAGGTCTGGGCGATCGATCGTGCCGCTGAGGCTATTGCGGCGCTGACCACGCGCTTCGGTGCTGGCGTGCGCGGTGAGCCGTGCGATCTGCGAGACCCTGCCGCCATCGAGCGCAGCTTCGACGCGGCTGGGCTCCTTTGGGGCCTGGTGCACACCGTGGGCGGCTGGCGTGGCGGCAGCGTCTCGTCAGCTGCACCGGAAGACTTCGCGGCGATGTTCGAGCTGAACACCAGCACGGCCTTCTTCACGACGCGTGCGGCAATGCGGCGCATGCTCGTGAGCGGCGGCGGGCGCATCGTCACGATCGCGTCGATCAACGCGGCGATGGCGAGTGGCCTTGCCGGCGCGGCGCTGTACAACGCGTCGAAGTCCGCGGTGATCGCCATCGCCAAGGCGGCGGACGAAGAGGGTCGCAGCAAGAACGTGCGCGCCTCGTGCTTGGCCCCGAACACGTTGGATACACCGCAAAATCGTGCCTCGATGCCCAACGTCGACCCCACGACCTGGGTGGCGCTCACGGAGGTCGCCGAGGCCGTGGTGGCGTGTGTGCGACCGTCGTCAGGGCTTGGCGGTGCGGTGCTGACGCTGCCGGGACGCAGCTGACGCGTTCGGTGTGCGGCTCAGGGCAGTGGCGTCGCGACGTGTGCGATGCGGCCACTCGCGACCAGCTCACCGAACATGTCGCCCAGCTCGCGTCGGCGCGCGATCACCGTGCGCCAGGCGGCGATGCGCTCGCTGTCACTCATCTTCACGAAGTCGACGCGATCGGGGATGCGCCCGCCGGGCAAGCTCGCTACATAGCGCGCGCTGGGTGCGAGCACGATCATGCGTCGCAGGCCACGCGTGCGACGCCAGGACAGCGCCTTGTCGAACCAGCCGGGCGTGAGCTGCGAGTAGAAGTGCGGGTAGAGCGCGAGGCCTTCGGGCGGATCGATCTCGTGGCCGAAGTGATAGTCGGTGATGCCGCCGTCGCGGTAGGTGCCGCGCGGTGCGTGCGGCGGATCGATCACGCCGGCCATCACGGCGGGGATCGCGGCGCTCGCCATCAGCGCGGCGTGCAGATTCTCGGCGCGCAGCTCGGCGTGGCGCGTGGGTAGCTCGCGCCACGGCGCGAACGGGCCCGGGTCATTCGCGGCATCGAACACCACACGCTCGACGAACGCGCCGAGCACGCGTCGATGCGCTGCGTTGCCGAGCGCCGCCAGCGCGATCGCGAGCTTCTCTGCGCGGCCCTCGCGTGCGCCGAGATGCTTGAAGCGTGTGGTGATCACGTGCATGCGCAGCTTCGGGTTTGCGAGCAGCGTGTCGATGTTCTGCCCGCCGAGCAGCTGCGCGAAGATGCGCTCACCTTCGGCGCTGACTTCGCCCGGCGTTGGCGCGGGGCCGTAGCGTTGCTCGATGTAGGCTTCTTTCAAGCGATCGAGCGCTGCGACCGGATCGGGCAGCGCGACACACGACAGGCGCCAGCTACCGATCGGTGAGCCGACCGTGTGCACCGGCGTACGTTCGCTCGCGCCTGTCAGCAGCCACGGAAAGAGTACGTGATCGAGGCCGTGCAGCACGAGCGACTTGGGGCCACCCGAGGCGCCGACCAGCACGCGCACGTCGCCGGCACGCAGGCCGCGTTCGCGCAGCAGCGCGAGAGCATCGGGACCGGCAGCGATGCTGAGCATGCGCGGTTACTCCGCGTCCAGCGCTTGCTTGATCTGCTCCGCGCGCGGGAACACACCGCGATGCTCGCGGTAGATCGCGCGCACCCACGCGAACGCCGGCCGCTCTTGCCAGTCGCGCACGAGCGGAGCCACGCCGGCGCGGTAGCGCGCGCTGCTGTACACCGGGTGCTCGTCCGGGCAGACCAGCGGCGCGAGCAACGCGGCTGCGGTGAGATCGGCCAGCGTCAGTTGATCGGTCGCGAGGTAGCGACGCCCATCCGCGATGCGCGCGTCGATGAAGGCGAGGCCTTCTTCGACCACGGCGCGTGAGCGCTTCACGCCGCTCGCGCTCATCATCAGCTTGCGCCGGAAGATCCAGCGCAAGAGCGGGAAGCGCTTGCGGATCACGGCGGCTTCTTTGGGCAGCGCGTCGAGCGTCCAGTAGCGAATCACGCTCTCGGCGTCGTCGAGCGTGGTGCTGTAGGCGTAGCGCACCACGTGCTCGCCGACCTTGTCGAAGCGGGCTTCAATCGCCAAGGTCTCGTCGCGCTCGGCCGCCGTGCGCGGCAAGAGCGAAAGCGGTCCGCGCTTTTCATCGAGCCAGAGCAGGATGCGCGTGCTGTCTTGGATGCGCTTGCCGCCCACCTGCAGGATCGGCACGGTGGTGCGACCGCCGCTCAGGATCGCGGGCACGATGTGGGCGGTAGTCGGGTCGGAAGCCGCCGCGGTGGATGCTGGAGGTCTTGCGAGCGCTGGAGGTCTCTGCCGCTTGGACGAGCGTCGGTCGGGGTGCGTCACCACTTTGCGGTGAATGGCTCGACGGAGAACCACCACCTGCTCTTCGGTCCGCCGCCATCAGCGGCATCAGCAGACACATGGTGACCGAGATCGCGGTTCAACGGGCCCGAGACCACCGGGGCTCGGCTTTCACGGTTTCAGCTCACGAGTCCACCGGACCACAATTTCCAACCCACGCCCCGACCCCGCATGAGTCTGCAAAGCCGGGTGGGGGTCATTCTGGAGCCCAACCGAGCGCTGCGGTTCCGTCGGTCCATGTGGCGTAGTGCTCGGCACAGGGGAGATGCAGATTGATAGCCGAGCGGTTTCTTGGAGATGCGCGGGACAAACGCTGACCAGTCGCCAGCACCTCGGCTTAGCGTCATCAGACCGCACCAGCGCGGCGGCGGGACCGGACCGCTGCGCCACAGACCGCGGCCCGCTCACGCCGGCAAACCAGGCCGCACAGTAGTTGCGCTGAAAGCAGCATCGACGAA
>DASVHQ010000250.1:0-5455 GCA_036382515.1 Polyangiales bacterium
ACCGGAGCAGCACGTCGGCGTGCGGCCTGCGACCGCTGCGATGGCGGAGGCGCCCGCCGCGGGCGATCCGAGCGCGCCGGCGCAGAGTCACATGGCCTGGGGCGACAAGATCGCCTGGAGCCGGTTCGAACCGGCGCTCACCACCGCGCGTTCGCAGCACAAGTCCGTGTGCGTCGTCGTGTACGCCGAGTGGTGCAGCGACTGCAAAGAGCTCGCGCCCGTCTTCAATCTGCCCGAAGTTGCGAGCGCGGCGGCGGACCTCGTGATGGTGCATCAAGATCAAGATCAGCATCCCGCGTGGCTGCAAGAGCAGCTGGGCGCATACGGCAACTACGTACCGCGCGTGCTGTTCCTGTCTCCTGACGGCAAGGTGCGCGAAGACTTGACGAGCGGACACCCTCGCTATCCGTACTTCTATGCGCCCATGGTCACGAGCCAACTGATCGCGAACATGCGCGCAGCAAGCGCCCTTTGAGCGCGCTGCACAGCTCGGATCATCCGACTGGCCTCCGCGTTGCAGCGCGTCAAGGCCCGGTGATGCCGTTGCAGCCCGGCGCAGGCACGCCGAAGCACAGCCACTTGCCGCCTTGGCACATCGCCTGACCTGCGGGGTCTCGCCCGCACTTTGCGTGCACGTCGCTTCCGAAGCAGAGCGGCGCGCTCCCTGCGCAACCGCTGCCTGCGTCGTCTTGTCCGGCGTCGCTGCCGCCGAGATGAACACATGGATCGCCGCTGCAGCCGGGAGCGGCCACGCCAAAGCACATCCAAGCGCCATCTTGGCACGTCGCAACTCCGCTCGGGTCGTTGCCGCAGCAGGCATGCAGGTTTGCGCCGAAGCAGGATGGCGCGCTGCCGGTACACGTTGCCGCATCCGCATCGTGGGGCATCGTCGCCGACGAGTCCTTCACCTGCGCGTCGTGGGCAGCCGCATCGGACTGGCCCCCGTCGTGCGCGGTGGCATTCGGAGGCGCGTCGTCGCCGCAACTGCAAACGAACAGAACCGCGAGAAGCGCAAAACGAATCGACCAGCGCATGGAACCCCCTATGCCTAGATGAGAGTGTGGCGCAACAACGCTGGGTTCACCAGTGCGACAAAATGCTCGAACCACACGTTTCGGGGTCGACGTGATGTCTTCAGAACATCGCATCCATCGACACGGGAACGGACCCCGGTTCATGCGTCTTACTTCGCCCGCGCGGAGTACAACCACGTCGAAGTGGCCACAAACACCGGCAGCGCCGTCTCGCACGAACACCTGGGCCAAACGAACGTCTCGTTCGGCTGGTCACCGGCGCTCCAACTACGCTTCGCATTCTGAGCCCGAACACACCGTGACGCGCGGGTCGCTGTTCAACACCTGACGCTCGTCGCGCGCAAGACGCTGACCGAGCGCGCTGAACGGCTTCTCCACGAAGCGCCACGTCAGGGTGGCAAGCGCGAGCGTCGCGCACAGGCCCGAGAAGAGCTGGGTGATCGGTGAGAGCGCCGGGCCGAGCCAGGGCTCGAGCATGCGCCAGGCATAGGGGTGCATCAGGTACACCGAGTAGCTGATCTCTCCGAGCCACGCGAGCGGCCGGAACACGCCGCCGGTAGGCAGCTTCGTGAACGCGAACAGCAGCACCGTGAGCCAGCACAGCGCCACGTACTTCACGCGCGCAAAGTCGACCATGACCTCGAGGTGCTGGAGGAATTCGGGCTGGGCACGTGCCGCCCAGGTGAACACGAACGTGAGCAGCGCGAGCGTCACGAGCCACGGCAGGCGAAAGCGCAGATGCGCACGCAAATCGGCGATCACCGCACCCAGCACGAATAGAAACGCGTGGTTGGGGATTTGCACGTACTCATGAAACTGCTGCGGCTCCGCCGCCGCTTGCACACTACCGAAGTTGTACGGAACGGCGCATGCCAAGAGCACGACGCCCAGCGCGTAGAGCGCCCAGCGTGCGCGCGCGACGCGCAGCAGCACGGGCAACACCAGATAGAATACGTACTCGATGCCGATGGACCAACCGCCGAGCACCATCGCGTGATTCGGATGAATCAACCCGAAGCTCAGGGTGATGTTCTCGACCACGCGCCCCAACGTGACGCGCGGACCCACCGTCTGGTCGAACGCGAACACGACGCCGAGCAGGATCGCGCAGTAATACAGCGGGGCGATGCGAAAGAAGCGCTTGATGTGAAAGCGCCAGAGAGCTGCCCCGCGGAGCGTCGTGCCCGCATACAAGTGAAAGAAGCAGAAGCCGCTGATCACGAAGAAGCCTTCGACGCTGTACACGCCGAGGATCACTGCCGCGCTGCGCGCGCCGCCTTCGAGCGCGTGCGTCCAGACCGCGAAGTGATACAGCGCCACGCACAGCGCCAGGAGCCCTCGCAGCACATCGAGTGACTCGACGCGCTCCGGGTGCTCACCGCCGTGGGCGTCGAAAGCGAAGAGCTTGCGCAGCGTGTGCTTCACGTGCGGAGCATAGCTCAGCTCGCGCGCGTCACGCCAAGCCGAGCTTTCGAGCTTGCTCCACCATCGCGGCTTGTTGCTCCGGCGTCATGGATTCGAGCATCGATTGCAAGGCGGCGAGCTGGTCGGGATTCATCTGCTGCATCGCTGCCTGCGCCGCGGCCATGAGCTGCTCCTGCGACATCCCTTCGAGCATCGCCGGATCGAATCCCCCGAGCGGGCTTGGGATTGCGACCTCGGATGCGACCACCGCGGGCGCGAAGATCACCTTCTCGGGCGTCTTCTCGTGTCCGATCCCGCGCTGCGCGAGCACCTCGAGCACCTTGTTGAAGCTGAGTCCCTTCGCGGCTGCGGACTCGTACATGCGCTCGATCGGAAACGCGACGCGGCGCTCTGGGTACCCGTTTTTCGCGAGCTGCGCGACGAGGTGCTCCACGAAGGCGATGAGCGTGTCGCTGGAGGAATCAGCCATGGTCGGCGTGACATACCATGAACGTAGTCGCGCGCCGATCGCGTCGCATGTTGCAAGAACGACGCTGCGGTGGCATGTCCCGCGCATGAATGCGCAAAGCTTCCCCGTTACGGTCCTGGTCACCCGCGCCGATGGCTCCAAGGAGAAGGTCCGCGTCGGCACCGCGGTCCGGTCGGGTGACGGCTTCAACTTGGTGCTGGGAGACCTGTCGATCGGCGCCGTCGCCGATGCTCCCGCTCCGGCGCGGCGGTCGGCCGCTCCGAGCGGCGACGGCGGGATGATCTTCCCACCCTACGGGCGCAGTAAGGGCCAACCCATTGCGGGAGCCAGCACCGGCGATCTCGAGTTCTATCTCAGCGGTTGCCAGCGCACGCTCGCCGATGCCGCCAAGTCGCGCTGGCACGACAAGGAGCGCGTGCTGATGGCCGCGATCGAAGCCGAGCTGGCGCGTCAGCGCGGCGGCGACAGCAGTGGTTACAATGAGGACGATGGCAGCGGCGGCTTCCAGGCGCCCGACGACGTCCCGCCGCTCACCGACGACGACATCCCGTTCTGATGCAAACAAGCAAACCGCGCCGCTGGGTCGAAGGCGAAGCCGTACTCGAGCTCAACGACCAGAACGAGCTGCGGCTTGTGCTCGTGGCCGACACCCACAGCCGGCCGCATCCCGCGGCCGCGCAGCACATCGCGGCCCTCGCACCCGACGCCATCTTGCACGCGGGTGACATCGGTGAGCGCACGGTGCTCGATGAGCTCGCCCACATCGCGCCCGTGATTGCCGTGCGCGGCAACATCGACGAACGCGCGACCGACATGCCCGACTCGGTCACGATCGACATTCGGGCCGGCCGAGAAAGCGCGCTCAAACTTTTGCTCATGCACATCGCGGTGCACGGCCCCAAGATTCGCGCCGACGCCGCGCGCCTTTCAGCGCGACACGGCGCGCGGGTCATCGTATGCGGGCATTCGCACGTGCCCTTCTACGGAAAAGACCGCGGCCTGACCGTGTTCAACCCCGGCTCCATCGGACCACGCCGCTTTCAACTCCCGATCGTCTTCGGCGTTCTGGAGATCGCCGGCGGTAAGCTCTCGCTTCGGCATGTCGACTGCGAAACGGGTCGCAGCTGGCAGCCGTTGGGTGGTTGAGGTTCGCGAAGCACCATCGAGACGCAGGGATCAATGCACCCCACCACTCTGCGGCTACCAGTAGCCGCGGCGGCCCTCGCCCCTGTTTGGCCTACTACTTGCTGCATACCGTTGTCATGCGAACCCGCCGTCTGTGCCGCTATCTGATGCGTCCGCCGCTTGCGCGACGCGCTTCGACGCGCTTCGTGACACCCGAAGGGGTGTGACACCCGAAGGGGTGAGCGAGTGCTGCGCAAGCACGGTCGATACGTCGATGAGCATGAAGGCGGCGACTCCGAGCGCGAGGCGCAGCCCATCGAGCAAGCCGCGCTGCACGCCTGCTACGAGGCCTCGGCTCTGGGGCAACAGCTCTTGGGCCCGTCGGCCGGCAAGCCCGTGCTCCGACTGCTCGGCGCCGCGCCGCCGTCAGCAGCAGGTGACGCGCGCTGCGTCGTCGGCGAGTCGCGCGGTGTCAACACCCCTTCGGGTGTCACGAAGCGCGTCGTGCATGCATCGGCGAGCGTGCACGGTCGCGACAAAAAGCAGCTGGAAAGGCTGTGCCGCTACCTGATGCGTCCGCCGCTGGCGCAAGAGCGTTTGCACGAGTTGCCCGACGGGCGCTTGCAGCTGCTCTTGCGCAAACCGTTCCGCGACGGAACTACGTCAGTGGTGTTCGAGCCACTGGATTTCATCGCACGGCTTGTGGCGGCGATTCCGCCACCAAGAGCCCACACACTCAGGTTCCACGGAGTGCTCGCGCCTAACGCGAAGCTTCGTTCGCTGGTGGTGCCGCGCGCACCGGCTGCGCCCACAGAGCCGGTTCAGCTGCCGCTCTTCACCAACGACGTGCCGCCGCAGCCCGCGCCACCCGCTGAGCGCGCTCCGCGTCCGCCGCCCTACAAAGGCCGTCATCCGTGGGCTCAGCTCATGCGTCACGTGTTCGCGGTGGACGTGACCACCTGCGCCCATTGCCAAGGCCGCATGACGCGCTTCGTGATACCCGAAGGGGTACGCTTGCGCGAGCTGTGCACCACCCCGAGCGCCATCGCCAACGCCATGGCCCACCCCTGCGGGTATCGTGAAGCGCGTCAGACCGGCCTCGCTCCACAGCCGCCGCCATCAGCAGCGCGACCGCGGCGAGCTCACCGCTCGCAGCTGCGCCTCGCGCTGGACTGACGACACGTTCACGCACCCACGGCCGACGCGCGCGGCCTGCAGCAGACGTTGAGGCGTGAGGGAAGGGTTCCGGTGGGGACGCATAGGGACAGTGCCACGCCAACCAGGCGCTTGCAGCAACCGACGCAGTGCCAGGCGAGGGTTCCGGGCGGTGACGCAGGCAGGTCGCGGCAGCTGGCGCTTGACGTCGCGAGGGGGAAATTCGAGGGTTATCCGTCCTAGGCGC
>DASVHQ010000251.1:0-3852 GCA_036382515.1 Polyangiales bacterium
ACGTGGAGATGTCGTGCGTGGACCTCAGCACTTCTTTGCCGTCTTTGATCACGCTCACGCTCAGCCGTGAGTGCGCCGAAAGTCTGTGCCGGTGTCTCGACAGGTCGAGCGTGCGCTCGGCCCCACTGGCCACGGTCTTGCAGTGAAGCAGCCGTGCACCCGCATCCCGCATACTTGTGCCCGCATCGGTCATCATGGTCCCCACGCTTCTGACAGCTGCATCCGAACAAGCTACGGCCGCGACTGCCGCGACCACCACGCCAACCCAGCTAAACGTTCCACGCATGACCCCTCCCGGATTCGTCGGCAAACGCCGACGTCAGCTGCATACATATCCTATGGGCGTGATTGTCAATACGGGTTTCCGAGAATGGCTTGCAATCTCAGCGGCGCCAAAGACGGACAAACCTCGAATTTGGCGGTAGGCCGGATAAACGCTGTGCCCAGTCTGCCAGCCGCCCCGCGCCGCGTCACCCGCCTGCGCAGCACCTCTGGCGGCGGGAATTTCAGGTTTGGATGTCCTGTCCGCCGGTAGCGTGCAGTAGAGGACAGAGTTCACGGCGCGGAAATCACGCTGCTGAACCGCCCATCGGTGGCTCCGCGGGTCAGGACCATCCTTGACGGAAAAGGGAATTTCAGGTTTGGATGTCCTGTCCGCCCCGTTCTTGATCTGGTTTCACCGCTTGTCCCACTTGGTCGGCTACGTCTCGGTTCCGTCAGCTGCAAAGCTTCTGCCCGAGCGCTGGCCTCGGCGCGCCTTCGCCTTGCACACCGCAGCGTTAGTCTCGGGCGCCTGCGCGTTGCTTCTGCGCTCGGACCTCGCTGCACGCGTCACCGGGCTCTTGCTCGTGCTGCTCGCGCTACAGATGCTGCTCTCGTTGTGGCACCTGGCGCGCTATCGGGCGCCGGCACTGCTGGCAGATGACACCACCCAGAAGTGAACGCGCTTCAGCGGGTTCCCGCGTCCGCAAGCAGCGCGCCGAGCTCCCAACTACGCTCGGCGCGACTGTAGTAACCGCCGCAGTGCTCGCTTTCTAGGTGCTCGAACGTAGCCGTCTTGTCGAGGGTTTGGCCGTCCTCGAACACAAAGTGCACCACACAATCACCCACCGCGTGCGGCGCAAGATAGTAATACTGACAATTGGGTGCGAATCCCTTGCCGCAAGAGCTGGTTCGCGCGACGCCAGGCACGGGTAGATCCGAGTCCATGACCGCGTTGGCGCAGCCAGGTCCATGCAGAGTCATCGACTGAACGCGTGTTCCCTCGGCGACCACTTGAAGGTCGTGACTCATACAGTCGTAGACGCGGCAGCCGTATCCGGCGACCAGCCAGACCATCATGAGGATCGCTCGGCTCATGCCCACTCGTGCCATGAACGGCGCAGGCCGTCAATCAGCAGCCAACCGCCCTCAGAACTGCACCGTGCGCGTGAACTGATCTTCGTCACGCAGCTTGCTGGGCGATAGTCGGGTCGGGAGCCGGCGCGGTGGATGCTGGAGGGGTTGCCGGCCGTGGCTGAGTCTCGGTGCTGACTGTTACCGCGCACAGCAGCTGATGGTCCGTCGCGAGTTCTGCCGTGCTGAACGTTCGAGGTTCAACGCCCCAGAGGACTACCGACCTTCGCGATTCCCTGTTTCGGCTCACGAGTCCACCGGACCAGAGTTTCCGACCCACGTCTCGCTCACGCATGAGACTGCAAAGCCGGGGCGGGTCATTCTGGAGCCCAACCGAGCGCTGCGGTTCCGTCAGCCAACATGGCGTAGTGGTCACGGTAGGGAGGGGGCTGATTGATAGCCGAGCGGTTCTTTGCGGGACCTGCGGTGGGCGGCTTCGACCTGGCCAGGCGCTATCACCGCACGACCACCCTCGTGTCTGGCTTGGGAGCATGTAGCCGTGGCGCTTACGGCCCACCTGCTCGCCTGCCTACGCACCGTCGGCGCCGTTACCGTCACCGTGGCAAGGCTGGCTTCCAGCGTGGGCGGGCTCGCCCTTCGCCGGGCGGGTTTCGCACCCGCGGGACAGCAGACGAAGTTTCATGGATTCATCGCAGCCTCCAATCCTCCTCGACCAGCATTTCCTGGTCGCACTATCCGGCCTACCGCCCCCAGCAATCCTTGCCCGCAACACCCTTGGGCCACGACTGCGCCATGAAGTCGGTCCCGGAAAGGAAGTACGCGCCTCCACTGAGCGCCGCACCGGATGGACAGCAGCAATCGACGGGGCCCACCGTCGGCGTGCACGCCACTCTGGTAACCGACCCTCCAGCCAGAGACAGATACGCTGCATCATGGTTATGATCCGATCTCGCCACTGTGTTCGCACTGCCGGAGCCGGCGAAGTTCGCCGTGATGGCGTTGGGGGGAGTCGAGTTGCTCGATATCGAAATGCCGTCGCCTGCACTGTAGACCGCGTTGTCATCGGCGGCGCAGGCCCATCCACCGCCACCATTGGATTTAAGCACTTGGCCGCTGTTGCAGCCCGACGTCAGTGAAAACTGATCGCTCCCACTCAGCGTTAGTCCACCGCCGACCGATGCCGAATACGTCGTGTTCGTACCGATGTCCGTGCCACAGATCACATGGCCGCTCGCGTCGATGCCTTTGACCTTGGCGGAAGGCGGCATTAAACATGCGGCGGGTGCCCTACACCCCCGCGCGGCGGTGTTCTTAATGCGGGCTACCAGCTGGAACCGCGAGGTCGTGTACGGGCAATGGGGTCTGGATGAGCATGAGCCCGGCCGCGCCGACGGCTCGCCGCAAGTTACGGACAGGTCCCGAGGTTGTCCGTGACGGTGGCCGTACCGCTGAAGTGTCCGGCGGCCACCTTGTCGCGCACGGCTTCGGCCGTGCATTGCGGCAGCGCGTGGTTGCCCGTGATCGTCAGATCTCCAGCGACGTCGTCGATCATCGGTAGCGTGAGGTCGTGCAGCGCGGCGTTGTTCGTGATCTCGAACGTGCCGCCGATCGACTGAAGCTTGGGCAGCTCGATGCTCTGGAGAAACGCGCTGGTGGTCAGCGTCAGGTTCTCACCCACGGACACAAGCGCCGGTAGCGACAGCACCAGCGCCTGATCACTGCCCAGGGACGCGCTCAGCACCACCGACCTCAATGCTCCCAGCTCGAGCGTCCGCAAGGCACCGCCGATGTCGCAGCGGCCGCCCACGGTCTCGAGCTTCGGCATCCGTAGCTCATACAGATTCGTGCCGATGATGTAGACATCGCCCGCCACCGACGCGAGCTCGGGCAGGCTGATCGCAGGCAGCGCCCCGTTGAACGCGATGATGAGCTTCCCGGCCGACGTCAGCTTGGGCAGCAGCAGCGACGACAACCCCTCGCGACTCTGGATCGACAGTTGGCCGACCGACACCAGGTTTGGCAACGCGATCTTCGTGATGGGATCGGCCGGATCGCCATCGGTATCGACGTGCACCTCACCGTCGATCGTGGTGCACTCGACGATCGAGGCGAGGTCTGACTGCGTGGTGATCTGGTACGTGCCGACACAAGCCCCGTGTCCGATGAACACGTGGCCCGAGTCGGCAACCATCCCGGCGTCCGGCGCGCCAGTCGCGCTTGCGTCGCTTCCTCCGAGGCCCGCCGGTGTCTGGCCGCCCACGCCGCCCACGCCACCGCCCGCGCCGCTTGCTCCCGCGGCGGCCGAGCCGCCCGCGCCCGCTGCCACGGCCGGCGCGCCAGGACGAGCGCCCGAACACGCCGTCAGTTGGAACGCGAGCGACGCTGCGAGCGCAATCACGGTCAGGGGTACGCGTAGAAGAAGGCGAGTCCGCGGCACCCCCCGCTTGTACTCGAGCGCGTACGCGTCGGCAATCTGCCGCGTGGAAGAACAGCGAG
>DASVHQ010000252.1:0-2430 GCA_036382515.1 Polyangiales bacterium
ACGCAGGAACCAACACCGGAGAGTGAGTGCTAGCGAGTAGCGCCGGCAACCTGCCGGCTGTCGCGGGGGCGTCTCGCCCGCGCAGCGAGGGCAGGATGCCCCTTCGGCAAGCTCAGGGCAGGCTCTCGCGACAGCCGCCGAGACGGCGGCGCTACAAAACCAGAGAGGCCGCCCTCGCAGGCGGCCTCTCTGGCAGATTTCAGAAAGCTACTGCGCTACTCCCGCAGGTGGTTGCGGCGCTACGCCAGAAGTGGTCGCGGCGGCAGCCTCGTTCAGAATGCGGTGGTGGATGGTGAACAGCGCCAGCTCCAGCCGGTCGGAGACGCCGATCTTGTCGTACACGTTGCGCAGATAATTCTTGATGACCTGCTCGGTGGTGCCGAGTTGGGTGGCGATTTCCTTGTTTTTGTAGCCCTGCACGATCAGCGCCACGATGCGCAGTTCCTTGGCGGTCAGCCGGTCGCGCACCCGCAATCCGACCATATCGTTCTCGGTGAGCTCGCTGGGCACGGCGACATCCTGCACCCAGGTTTCGCCGCGCGCGACTTTGCGCACACAATCGACGAGCGCCGCGCTGGTCACGTTGCGATAGACCACGCCGTGTGCGCCATTCGTCATGTGCCGCTGCGCGCTCTCGCCCGTATCGGCTAGCACGATCACGCGGGTCTTGGCTTTGTTCGCAGCCACCATGATCGCGGCAAAGTCACTGTGGAATCCCGCTGCCGCCACCAGCACCGCGGCGCGGAACTTGTCCAGTGCCATGAACATCTGTTCAGGCGTCTGGGCCTGAGCCACAATGCGCATTTCATCTTCCACGGCCAGCACTTTGGCAATGCCCGCCCGGAAGATCGCCTGGTTATCGGCCAGAATCAGTTTGAGCATGTTGTCAACGCTCCAAGAAAGTCTATGAGTTCCTCACGAACTCGTATGAGTCGATCACGCAGGCCACGCCGCGGCCTTCTCCACCGCTTCCCGTCTCGTCGGCGCGCACCACTCGCCCCTTGCACTGGATGGTCACACTCTCCTGACCGCCCGTCATCTCCGGGGGGAGCTTGATTTCAAATTCCACGGGCGAACCAATCTCCATCGAGGAATCGGCGCGGATGTAGACTCCGGCCGCGCTGAGATTCCCGGTGATGCCCTCGGCGTCGCCGCCGGTCTCGCCCCTGTGTATCTTGATCGGCAATTCCAGCGGAAACCGTTTTCCGGTCCGTGCTTCTTCGCCCACGGTACCTCCTCTAGGCTGGCCTGTTGTCTGTTGCTCGTCTGCGAATGAGGCCAACGTCGTCAAACCAAGCTCCTGGCGGGGCGCAGACCCGCTTTTATGCTCAGGGCCGGTTATATCACGAAAGGCACCCGTGTAAAAGCCTGATAACTCATTAGTTAACGGTAGCAACTAGGTTCCCCCTGGCGGAATAGCCATTGACGGCCCCCTGCGCGACGAGGGGAAGCGACCTGTATGTTCACTGCAATTCTGTGAAACGGCCCAGAGTTCCTTTGCCTTAGTGAGCGGGAACCGCCCTTTGTATCGCGGCTTTCAGTTCGTCCGCGTGGAAGCCGAACGGTCCGGGCCGGCTCTTATAGGCCACCCGGCCCGCAGCATCAATCAAGTAGAGGCGGTCCGGCCAGGCGGTGTACGCACTCTCGGTCGAGTTGCCAAATTCGTCGAGGACGGCGGGAATCTCGATTCCCAGCTTGCGCACGCAAGCTCCGGCAACGAAGCCGCGTTCCTCTTCGCTGTGGGGACTGGCGAACACGACCTTGTCCTTCATGTTGCTCTCCATCTGCCAGACGTCGCTGGGGTGCGCTTCGGTGATGTAGACCACCAGAAACGCGACCTGGCTTCCGTATTGCCGGTAGAGCTTGTTGAGGGCAGGAACCTCCCGCCGGAAAGGAGGTCAGGTATAGCTCCCAAACACGAGCACCACGGGGCGATGCTGGGCGGTGAGAGACGACAGTTGTACCTGCGCGGTTTTGTCGAGCTGCATCAGCGAGAAGTCCGGTGCAGGGCTGCCTACCTGCAACGTGCCCGCCCGGGCGCGCATCCACAGCGTTTCGAAGGGAAGAATCAGAAAAGGGACAGGTCCCGGGATCTCGGCCATCACCCGGGCAAAACGTTCCGGCGATTGCCGCATCACGCCGTACAGCCCCACGCAGGCCACAACCCACAGCGTCGCGATCACGCACAATGTCGCGACGATTGCCTTTTTGACAGACCTGGATTTTGCGTTCACGCGGTCGACAATCGAACCCCAGAAAAGAAGTGGGCCGATTATAGGGGGGCACAGGGTAAGGTCAATAGTCGGAATGTAGTATTCGTCCCACCACAGTTGCGATCAGGATCGGTGTCTGGTCAAAACGCGCTTCCACCGCCGCCTCCAAAGCCCCCGCCGGAGAACCCTCCGCCCCCGCCGAATCCCCCTCCACCAA
>DASVHQ010000253.1:0-12533 GCA_036382515.1 Polyangiales bacterium
CAGAGCTCGTCCTCGGAGCTGCAGGCCGCAGCCAATCAGCAGGCGACGGGTGCAAAAGAGCAGGCCACGGCCATGAACGAAATCACGACGACGATTAGCGAGCTGCTCGCGACCTCGAAGCAGATCGCCGAGAGCGCTCAGCGCGTGTCCCACATCGCCGAGGAAACGGCCAAAGGGGCGCGCTCCGGAGAGCAAACGGTTTCGAAGGCCAACGACTCGATCGGGGGCATCAAGCGACAGGTCGACCTCATCGTGACCCACATGCTCGACCTCGGAAAGAAGTCCCAGCAGATCGGAGGCATTCTCGAGATCATCAACGAGCTTGCGGAACAGACGAACATCCTGGCCATCAACGCGACCATCGAAGCGGCGGGCGCCGGGGAGGCCGGCAATCGGTTTGCCGTGGTCGCGGACGAAATCCGCAAGCTCGCCGATCGGGTCGGTGGTTCCACCAAGGAGATCCGTGGGCTTATTGATGAGATCCGCGCCGCCGTAAACACGACCGTCATGACCACCGAGGGCGGGACCAAAGCGGTTGACCTGGGCGCGCGTCAGTTCTCGGACGTGGCAACGGCCTTCAAGCAGATCGCGAGCCTCGTGGGCACGACCACCGAGGCGGCTCGAGAGATTGAGCTCAGCACGAAGCAGCAATCGACAGCCGTGGAGCAGGTCAACATCGCCGTGGCCAACGTCGCGCAGGCGACCAAAGAGACCGAGGCCAGCTCAAGCCAGACGTTCCAAACAGCGACCCAGCTCACCGGCCTTTCTCAGGACCTGATGCGGCTGATTCAGCCGCAGGCGAACGCGTAGCCGAATGGCGAAAGACCCGTACAAGTACTTCCGCGTCGAGGCGCGCGAGCTCCTCGACGGGCTGACGCAGGGCGTCCTGCAGCACGAGAAGGGCACCGCCGCGCCCGACGTCGTCGCTCGCCTGTTGCGCCTCGCGCACACGCTCAAAGGTGCAGCTCGCGTGGTCAAGCAGCCCGGCATCGCCGAGCTGGCGCACACGGTCGAAGGCATTCTGACGAGCCATCGCGAGACCGGGCAGCCCTTAACCAAGGAGCAAGGGAGCGAGCTACTGCGGCTCTTGGACGAGATCACTTCGCGTCTTCACGCACTCGAACTCGCGAGCGACGTCACGGCAGCCAACCCTGCTCGCCCGGCTGCGGAGGAACCGCTCGAGACCTTGCGGGTCGAGATACAGGAGATGGACTCGCTGCTCCGCGGCGTCACCGAGGCCGGTGTGCAGCTCGGCGCCGTGCGCAAGGGACTTGGATCCACGGACCGCCTTCGTGATTTGACGAGTCTCCTTCTGGATCAGCTCGCGGTCAGGCCCGGTGAGAATGGAGCCGGAGCATCCCCGGCCATGGTCCGCGCGCGGTCCCTCGCGGAGGAAATGCGGTCGAGCCTCGAGCGGTTCCAGCGCAGCCTTGTGGTCGACATCGAGCGTGTCGAAGGGGAGTTTGCCGAGATTCGGGATGTCGCCCATCGACTTCGACTGATTCCGGCTCATTCGGTGTTTCCGTCGATCGATCGCGCTGTGCGCGACGCGGCCCAGGCGCTCGGCAAGCGCGTCGACTTCGAGGCTTCGGGGGGTGAGGTGCGTCTCGATGCGAATGTGCTGGCGTCGCTGCGGGATGCGCTCATGCACGTGGCGCGCAACTCCGTCGCGCACGGAGCGCAAACCGAGGTCGAGCGTGTCGCTGCTGGGAAGTCTCCCACCGGGCATGTCCGGTTGGCGGTCGAGCGCCGTGGAAGCCGGGTCGCTTTCGTGTGCAGCGACGATGGAAGGGGCATCGATGTGGAGGCCGTCAGGAAGGTCGCGGTCGCCCGAGGGCTCGTGCCCGCATTCGAGGCGACGTCCCTATCGTCCGAGAAGGTCATCGCATTGCTTTGCGCCGGGGGACTCACGACGTCAGGCGATGTCACCGAATTGTCGGGAAGAGGTATCGGCCTGGACGTCGTGCGGGCGACCACGTCCCGGCTGAAAGGAGAGCTGAGCATTCGAAGCGAGCCAGGACGCGGCACGACGGTCGAGGTCCAGGTGCCGGTGTCCATTGCATCGCTTCATGGGCTCGTCGTCGAGGCAGGGGGGGCGCTGGCTGCGATCCCTCTTGACGCCATTCGGCAGACGCTTCGAGTGCGCGATACAGATGTCTCGCGCTCCCCTGAAAGAGACTCGATTCTCCACGAGGGCAACGTCATCCCCTTCTTGCCGCTCGACCGAATGCTCCAGCGCTCGAGCTCCGCCAGCCGCGACCGCCGGGCCTGGTCGGCCGTCGTCGTCCAAGCCGGGGATCGGCGCGTGGCAGTCGGAGTTGACAGGCTGCTAGGCACCTCCAACATCGTGATGAGAGCGCTTCCCGGCGTGGTCGAGGCCGATCCGGTGGTCTCGGGCGCCTCCCTTGATGCCGAGGGCAACCCTCAGCTCGTGCTGGACCCGAGCGGCCTCGTTGGGGCAGCCGAGCGCGGTCGCGGCGCGGCGCCTGACCAAGACCCCCCGCGACGGGCCCCGGTCCTCGTCATCGACGACTCGCTGACAACCCGAATGCTGGAGCAGAGCATCTTGGAGTCAGCGGGCTACGAGGTTGAGCTCGCCGTCTCGGCCGAAGAGGCACTCACGAAGGCTCACGATCGCCCGTACAGCCTCTTCATCGTCGATGTCGAGATGCCCGGCATGGACGGCTTCGAGTTCGTGGCTCAGACCCGCTCCGACGCGGCGCTGCGCGATATCCCGGCCATCCTGGTCACCTCCAGGAATGCCGTGGAGGACCGGCGGCGAGGAGAGCAGGTCGGCGCACGGGCCTACATCGTCAAGGGCGAGTTCGACCAGGGGCAGCTCCTGCAAACCATTCGAACTTTGATCGGATAGCCATGGCGAAGATACGTGTTCTGGTGGTCGAGGATTCCCTGACAGTGCGAAAGCGCTTGTTGGAGGTGCTCGCCGCCGATCCTGACATCGAAATCGTTGGCGAAGCCGACGATGGCAAGCGCGGAATCGAACTGTGCCAGCAGCTGCGACCGGATGTCGTCACCCTGGACATGATGCTGCCCATCATGAGCGGTTTGGCGGCCACGGAATTCATCATGGCCTACTGCCCGACACCGATTCTTATCGTGTCCGCCTCGACGAACCGGGGGGAGCTCTTCAAAACGTACGAAGCACTGGCCGCAGGCGCGCTGGACGTGCTCGATAAGCCCCTTGGAAATGAGCTCGACGATGCCTGGGAACAGAAGCTCGTCTCCACCGTCAAGCTCATCTCGCGCCTCAAGGTCATCACGCATCTGCGCGCGCGACTTGGACCCAGGGGACAGCCAGCTGCTGGCCCCGTCCCGATCGAGGCATCGCAGCGCGAGGGCCGCCTGCGCGCCGTCGCGATTGGGGTCTCTACGGGTGGGCCAGCAGCCCTGATTGAGATTCTGCGCGGGCTGCCTCAGGGCTTCCCTCTGCCCATTCTCTTGGTCATTCACATAGGGAAGCTGTTCGCGCCCGCCTTCGCCGAATGGCTTGATGGTCAGAGCCCCGTTCGCGTTTCGTACGTGCGCGATGGCGACCCGCTTCCTGCTCTGGGGGCGGGGAGAGTGCTGGTAGCTCCCCCCGACAGCCACCTCGTGCTGCAAAAGGGCAAGCTCCGGCTCACTCAGGATCCAGCACGACACTCTTGCCGACCGTCGGTGGATGTTCTCTTCGCTTCCCTGGCGCAGGAGCTCGGCGTCTCCTCGGCGGCCTGCCTCCTCACCGGGATGGGCAAGGATGGAGCCGAGGGGCTCTTGGCCATCCGGCGTGCTGGCGGAAGGACAATCGCCCAGGACGAAGCGACGTCGGTGGTGTTCGGCATGCCGAGGGAAGCGATCCTTCTCGGAGCGGCCGAGCAGATCCTTCCTCTGGAGAAGATCGCGTTGGTGCTTGCTGCGCTGGCCCACGGCGTGGAGACGGGGAGGCGAACGTGAGGCCACGGGTTCTCATCGTGGACGACAGCCTGACGGTGCGAATGGACATCGGCGAAGCCCTCCAGGCGGCCGGCTTCGACACCATGCTGTGCGCCGACCTTCGAAGCGCGAGAGAGGCGCTCGCCCGTGAAGGCTCGGTCCTGGTCGTCCTGGACATCCTGCTGCCAGACGGGGATGGGCTCGATTTTCTCAAAGAGCTGAGGACCTCGCCGGCGACCGCCCAGATCCCGGTGCTGCTGCTCTCCACCGAGGCCGAGGTCAAGAGCCGCGGCCGAGGGATGGGGGCGGGCGCCGACGAATATATCGGCAAACCCTACGACCTCGGACAGGTCGTCGCACGGGCACGGGCGCTCACCCAAGCGGGCGCGAGTGGTGGGCTTGGATCGGGACGCCGCGTGCTGGTGATCGACGACAGCGTCACCTTCCGCAACGAGCTCAAACAGTCGCTCGAAGGCGCCGGGTACCACGTTCGCGAAGCTGCCACAGGGGAAGAGGGCCTGGCGCTGGCTGCTGCCGACCGGCCTGACGCGGTGGTCGTGGACGGTATGCTCCCGGGCATCGACGGGGCCACTGTCGTACGCCGCCTCAAGTCAGACACGGCGTTGCGAGGTACACCGTGTCTGCTTTTGACAGCCGCCGAAGGTACCGAGGACGAACTGCGGGCACTCGAGGCGGGTGCGGATGCTTATGTACGCAAGAGCGAGGATCTCGGCGTCATCCTGGTTCGGCTCGCGGCGCTCCTGCGCGGCGCGATTGCGACCGGTGGCGAGACGAGCCCGAGCCTCCTCGGCCCCAAGCGCCTGCTCGCCGTCGACGACAGCATCACCTACCTTCAGGAGCTCGGGAGCCAGCTTCGCCAGGAAGGTTACGATGTCGTCTTGGCGACGTCCGGCGAGGAGGCACTGGAACTCCTCGCGGTTCAGCCCGTGGACTGCATTCTACTCGACCTCATCATGCCTGGATTGTCCGGCCAGGACACGTGCAGGCGCATCAAGCAGCGGGCCGAATGGCGCGACATCCCCCTCGTCATGCTCACGGCGCGCGACGATCGTGATGCGATGATCGAAGGCATCAACGCAGGCGCCGACGACTACATTGCCAAGTCCGCCGACTTCGACGTTCTCAAGGCCCGCTTGCGCGCTCAGCTCCGCCGAAAACACTTCGAGGATGAGAACCGCCGTATCCGCGAGCAGCTCGTTCGGACAGAGACCGAAGCAACCGCGCGCAAGCAGACGGAAGCAGAACAGAACAAGCTCGATCAGCGCCTGCGTGACCAGCAGTTCTATACGCGCTCTCTCATCGAATCCAACATCGACGCGCTGATGACCACCGATCCGCTCGGCATCATCACTGACGTCAACAAGCAGATGGAGGCGCTCACCGGCTGTACGCGCGACGAGCTCATCGGCGCGCCGTTCAAGAAGTACTTTACTGATCCGGAGCGGGCCGCAGCAGCCATCAAGCTGGTGCTGAGCGAAAAGAAAGTCATCGACTACGAGCTCACCGCCCGCGCCCGGGACGGCAAGACGACAGAGGTGTCCTACAACGCCAGCACCTTCTACAACCGAGACAGGATGCTGCAGGGCGTATTAGCCGTCGCGCGGGACGTCACGGAGCGAAAACGCAACGAGCAGGCGCTCCAGGAAACGAACGTCGAGCTGGAGAACGCCAAGTCCGCGGCGGAGCAAGCCAACCTCGCGAAGACGGCTTTCCTTTCCAGCATGAGCCATGAGCTTCGCAGCCCGCTCGATGCGATCGTCGGTTTCGCGCAACGGATGGAGTCGGCCTCCCCGTTGCCGACAGGCTCTCAGAAGGAAAACATTGCCCAGATTCTCCACGCGGGAGGTCATCTCATAGAGTTGATCAACGAAATCCTCGATCGCGCAATGGTCGAGTCCGGCGCACCAACACCTGCAGCCGAAATAGGCGAAGCGATCCTGCTCGGAGCGGCCGAGCAGGTCCTGCCTCTGGAGCAGATCGCGCCTGCGCTCGGCGCGCTGGCCCGTGGCGCGGACACGGGGAAGTCGACGTGAGGCCACGCGTCCTCATCGTCGACGATAGCCTGACGGTTCGCATGAACATCGGCGAAGCCCTCCAGGCGGCCGGCTTCGACACCATGCTGTGCGCCGACCTTCGAAGCGCGAGAGAGGCACTCACCCGTGAAGGCTCTGTCCTGGTCGTCCTGGACATCCTGCTGCCCGACGGCGATGGGCTCGATTTTCTCAAAGAGCTGAGGGACTCGCCGACGACAGCCAAAATCCCGGTGCTGCTGCTTTCCACCGAGGCCGAGGTGAAGAACCGTGTTCGTGGGATGGGCGCGGGCGCCGACGAGTACCTCGGCAAACCCTACGACCTCGGACAGGTCGTCGCGCGGGCACGGGCGCTCACGCAAGCGGGCGCGAGTGGTGGGCTTGGATCGGGACGCCGCGTGCTGGTGATCGACGATAGCCTCACCCGCGCATCGCTCGGGCTGGCCAAAGGTTGACCGCCAGCGGCCAGCTCGAGCCTGCGCACACCCGCAACGCGCTACCGGCTCGCCGGGCCATGCATTAGTGTCGCCGCCTTCGCGGCACTCACCGGAGACCACTGCATGTCTACTCAGGCCCTCACCCTTGGCACCCCGTTCTCTTCCAGCGCCACGCGCGTGCTTTTTTGCGGCTCGGGCGAGCTGGGCAAGGAAGTCGTCATCGAGCTCAAGCGCCTGGGCTGCGAGGTGATCGCAGTGGACCGCTACGCGCACGCGCCCGCCATGCAAGTGGCCGACCGCTCGCACGTGGTCGACATGCTCGACGGCGCCGCACTGCGACGCGTCATCGAGGCCGAGCGCCCGCACCTGGTCGTGCCCGAGATCGAAGCCATCGCCACGGCCGAGCTACTCGCGCTCGAAGGCGAAGGCTTTCGCGTGATTCCCACCGCGCGCGCAGCACGCCTCACCATGCACCGCGAGGGCATCCGGCGCTTGGCCGCCGAAGAGCTGAAGCTGCCGACTTCGCCGTACTTCTTCGCCGACCAATACGCCGACTTCGTGCGTGCAGCAGAGCAGCTGGGCTTTCCGTGCGTGGTGAAGCCGGTGATGTCTTCGTCGGGCAAAGGTCAGAGCGTGCTCAAGAGCGCGGCCGACTTGAAGCACGCGTGGGACTACGCGCAAGCCGGTGGTCGCGCAGGCGCGGGCCGCGTCATCGTCGAAGGCTTCATCGACTTCGACTACGAGATCACCATGCTCACCGTGCGTCACGCGGCGGGCACGAGCTTCTGCGACCCCATCGGACACCTGCAGATCGCCGGCGATTACCGTGAGTCGTGGCAGCCGCAACCCATGTCGCCTGCGGCGCTCGCGACCGCGCAGCGCATGGCCGAGACCGTCACCACCGCGCTCGGCGGACACGGCATCTTCGGCGTGGAGCTGTTCGTGAAGGGCGATCAGGTGTGGTTCAGCGAAGTGTCGCCGCGCCCACACGACACGGGCCTCGTCACGCTGATCTCGCAGAATCTGAGCGAGTTCGCGCTGCATGCGCGCGCCATCCTGGGCTTGCCGATTGTCGCGATTCGCCGGCACGGCGTGGCCGCTTCGTGCGCGCTGCTGGTCGAGGGTGACTCGGCGAACATGAGCTTCTCGAACTTGAGCGAAGCGCTGAGCGCGCCCGACACCGATCTGAAGCTCTTCGGCAAGCCGGAAGTACACGGTTCGCGGCGGCTGGGCGTGGGGTTGGCGTTGGGTGCAGATGTCGATGACGCGCGTGCGAAGGCGCGAGCAGTGGTGGCTGCGGTGAAGGTTGGGCTTTGATCGCAACCGACCAGCGACGCTGGCTGAGCGACGCACGATGCGGGCGGGACGAGCGCTGGAACGACGCACTCGGCTGCGGCGCACTGAGCTGTGCCGCAGCCGCGCGGTCGTCAGGCTTCGTCTACTTCTTCAGGTCGCAGAGCGCGCCGCACTTGGCGACCACGCAATCTACGACGCTGGTTCCGAGCGCGCCAGAGGCCTTCAACGGCTTGGTGCAAGCATCGACCGTGCCGGTGGTGCCCATCTGTGCCGCGCAGATGCAGTCGCCTACCGGGTGATTGGTAGTCTTGCAGGTCGCGTCTGCGCTGCACGCGTCTAGCTCGGCCCGACACATTCCGTCGTAACAATCCTGGCAAGCCGGGGTACCGATGGCGCAGGACGAGGCGCCGCTGCCCGCGCTGCCGCTGGTGCCGGCGCTGCCGCTGGTGCCCGCGTTCGCGGTGCCGCCGTCGCGCGCGCCGCCGCTGGTGCCTGCGTTCGCACCGCCGCCATCGACTGCACCGCTCGTGCCCGCCGTGGCGGAGCTGCCGGCGCTGCCGGTGTTCGTTCTGCCGCCGTCAGCGGCGTTGCTCTTGTCGCCAGCCGCGCCGTTCGTCGCGCTACCGTCGGCCGCGCTGCTGCCAGCAGCACCACCGCTGTCAGCGGCAGACTTGCTGCTCGATTTCGTGGCGGGGCAGCCCGCGACCATCAGACTCAATGCGAACCCAAGAAACAAAGCCTGTGACTTCATCGTTCAGTGACTCCTTATGTGAAATGCGCCGGCACCCTAGGCTGCTGGGTTCGGGACCGCTAGCACCGTGCGAGGCAGAACGCCGAGGGTTTCAGGCTTTCGGCGTTACGCATGGCGCATTCGATGCTTATGTTCGGTTCATTGGCTCGTGAGGCTCGCTCCGCGGAGGCGGCCCATCATGAAAGCTCGTGTTTCCGGCGCGACATTTGCTCACCACGTGGCGTTTTGCACCGCGCTTGCGCTGGGGCAGGCGCATGCGTCGGGTCAGATTTCTCCGCAAGCCGCGGAGCAGTACTTCTCGAACGGCGCACAGCTGATGAGCGTGCCGGCTTCGGGGCAGCCAGGCGCAGAGTTCTTCTGGAGCGGCGCCGAGCCCAATGGCGCAGATCGGATGAGCGTGCCGGCAGCCGGGCAGCCCGGTGCGGAGTATTTCTCGAACGGCGCCGACGTGATGAGCATGCCCGGGCCGGGGCAACCGGGCGCAGAGTTCTTCTCCAATGGCGCAGCTGTCATGAGCGTGCCCGCGCCGGGACAACCGGGCGCGGAGTATTTCTCGAATGGTGCTGCGGCGACGAGCGTGCCCGGGCCGGGGCAACCGGGCGCAGAGTTCTTCTCCAATGGCGCAGCTGTCATGAGCGTTCCCGCACCGGGGCAACCGGGTGCGGAGTATTTCTCGAATGGTGCGACGGCGACGAGCGTGCCGAGGGCGCCGTGGTTTGCTCCGCCTGTGGCCGCGCCCACGACGGCAGAACAAGCTGAAGAGCCGCCTAGTGTACTCATCCCGGCTCGCGAGCCACCGCTGCCTGCAAACGTCGAAGTCGACCAAAATGCCGGCACACCACTGCAGACCCAGGCGCCGACGCCTACCCCCGCAGCGCCGTCGGACGTGTCACCAGACATGCCGCTCGACCTGCCGCCAGCACACGACGCGGCTGCCTTGCCGCGCGAAGCCAGCGTCGGCAGCGCCGCGATCCGAGTCGACACGCCGCATCCACCACCCGCAGCCGGATTCACCGCGGAAGTTGTCGGCGCAGGCGGCGGCTTCACGACGCTCTACAAGCTCGCGGTCATGCTCGTGTGGTGCGCGGTCGCATTGACCATCACGCTCGCGATCGCCAGCGCACTGCTCGTCGCGTTGGCACTGATCGGTCGCAAGCTGTTTGTGGCCGTGCGTCGCGACGCCCATGTTCCACTACACGGTAGACGCCGGCATGCGCATTAGTGCGGGTGCAGGTTGTCGTTCAGGTCGACCGTCTTGTAGCTCGGGTCGCTGGCGATCTCCCACCTCGCTCATTGCGAGCGCGGCACCGTCATGCAAGCGCGCAGCGTGCCCTTGGCGCGATGCAGCAGCACCGCCACGTGTCCCGCCGAGATACCGAGCGAGCTAGCCACGTCTTCTCCGGGCAACTCCTCGAGCATGCGCAGCGTCACCACGGCCTTCTGAATCTCGCACAGCTCTTCCACGCAAGCTCGCAAGCGCAGGTATTGCTCGGCTTGCGCCAGGATCGCCTCGGCGTCCGGCGTGTCGAGCGGCAGCACGCTGTCGAGCTCCAGGCTGGCATGCGGTCGCGCGTTGAAGTGACGTCGCCGGCGATTGCGCGCGGCGTTGCGTACGATGCCACCGAGGTAGTCGCCCCACTGCGACGCTGGCACCTGCAACTGCCCGCCTTGCGCCAAGTCGAGCAGCGTGCATAGACCGTCTTGCACGCAATCGACGGCGTCCTCGGCGGATAGGCCTTCAGCGCGCGCCACCGAGCACAGCCGCCCGCGCTCCGCGCGCGCTAGCTCCGAGAGTCGATCCACGAGTTCGTTGGGGTCAGCGCTGGCCATCGAATCAGAAGGTCTCGAGCGTCTCAGATATTACAGACAGTCGCGTGTAATGCCGGGCCGAACTGGCACCTTGGCTCACAGCAGTCCAAGGTCATGGAAAGCCATCCGTTACACGAGATCAACGAGTTGAATTTCGACGCCGAAGTACTCGGCGCCGAGCAGCCGTTCCTGCTGGAATTCGGTACACGCTGGTGCCCACCTTGCCGGGCCCTCGAGCCCATCGTCGCGGCAGTCGCGCAGGAGCTGCGCGGCAAGCTCCAGGCTGGCAAGGTCGATGGTGAGACCAGCCCTGCGCTGAGCACGCGCTTGCAGGTGCGCGGCTTTCCGACGCTGATCGTCTTCGTCGGCGGCAAGGAGCGCGCACGCGCAGTCGGCATGATGAGTCGCAAACGCGTGCTCGAGTTGGTGGGAGTGGAAGACGCCCACGCTGTCCGCAGGTTGACCTAGCGAACGGCGTGCGAATTACTGCACCAACTGCGCCGAGCAGCGACCGCCGATACAGACCAGTGGCTGGCCGAGGCTCGATGCACAGCAGTCGGCGGTGGCGGTGCATTTGTCGTATTCCGCCGAGCATACGGGTGGCTTGCCGCCGCAGACGTTCTTCTTCAGCTTCGCGTCGCGGGCGCAGTAGCCGCCGCAACATTGATCGCCGCTGTCGCACGTCTTGCCGTCGGTGCGACAAGGCTCGGGCACCCAGTAGCCGCGGCTGTTGCCGGCGAGCAACTCTTGCGCGGGCAAGTAGAACCCCGGGTGACTCGGGTCGACGTTCTTGGTTTGCAGCTCTTGCGACGCGCTCGGTAGGTCGATCGCCGCGACCCACAGCTTCTTCGGCGTCGGCGTCTGCGTGAGATCATGCTCGCGCGGATCGCTCCACGTGGGATCGATGGTTGCGACGTTGCCGTACATGCGACGGCTCGTGAACACGACCCACGCATAGCCGCCCGCTGCGATGGGACTGACGGTCGGTTCGTATTGCAGTGTGGTGTCGTCGTCGTGGTTGTTGGCACCGACTGGCAGGTACTGCGCGCCCTTGTTCTTGCCGCTGGCGTGTTCGAGCAAATAAGCCTTGAGCGTTTTGAGATCCACCCACCACAGCTCGCCGCGATTGCCGCGCCAGGTCCAGAGGTAACTGCCGCGATTGGTTCCCGTGAGCAGATCCACCTGGAAGACCAAACGATCTCTCGCAGGCATGAAGCTCGGTCAACCCGGACGCGCGCCGCCTTTGCCTTCGTAGACCAACACACGTTGGCTGAAGGTCTTGGTCTTCGCGGCGCAGTCCATCACGACCAGCTTCGATTCGTTGCCGGCGCCGATCGTGGTGTTGCCCGGTCCCTCGAAGAAAGTGAACGCGACCTTGGTTCCGTCGGGTGAAAACACGGGCATCGCGGCGCGCGTGACGAACGTCGTCAAGCCCTTGCTCGCCAACGGCATGCCGGTGGCTGCGTCCAACAGCTGGCTGCCGGCGCTGCTGTTGGTGTTTGCGTTACCCTCCAATGGACCTGCGTTGCCAAGCGCGAGCTTGCCGTCGGGCGATAGGCCCGCCCAGCCCATCACTCCGGACGTGGCTGCCGCGTACGGCGTCTCCGGATAGCCAGTGAGGTTGAGCGCGTACGACGAGCTGTCGAGATACGGATAAGGAATGCCGCGCTGCACGATCATGCGCGAGCCATCGGCCGATATGACGTGACACACACGACACTGATTGCCATCGCCATCCGAGCCCGCGACCAAGCTGGGCGAAGTGTCGCCGCCGCTGATCGCCAGCGTTGCGCCGCCAAACTTGCCGTCGCCGCCGATCGCCCCGGTGTTGTTCTTCGCCAATTCCGTGCCGTAGGACTGATAGTAGACAGTGCCCTTGAGTGAAGTGCCGGCGATTGGCCAAGTCTCCGTGAACGGACCCAACGCTTTGTTCCCCGTCAGCACTGTCAGCTGCACCTTCAGCGTCGAGCGCGCCGACGAACGGGTTGCGGCATCCCATACCGCTTGAGGAATTGGATGACGCACGAACGGAGCGCCTGCGGTAAGCGCCGCCGGCCGCGCGAAGTAACCCGTGTACGTGTAGTACTGGCTGTCGAGCTGCAGCTTGATGGCATCGGCCGGCGTCGCAGGATCGAAATCCCACTGTAACAGCGGCGCGAGCAAGCCGAGAGGCCAAACCGTTTGATCGTACGGATAGAGCCACACGAGCTTGGTGCTTGCCGCCGGCTTGGCATCGAGTGCCTTCTTCTGCGCCGCGCT
>DASVHQ010000254.1:0-11927 GCA_036382515.1 Polyangiales bacterium
CCGTGCCGGCCGTGCCGCCACCGAACAGACCGCCACCGTTCGTGCCGCCGCCCGTGCCGGCCGTACCGCCGCCGAACTGACCGCCGCCGGTGCCGCCGGTGCCGCCGCCCAGCGTGCCGCCGCCCGTACCGCCGGTGCTGCCGCCCAGTGTGCCGCCGCCCGTGCCGGCCGTGCCGCCGGTCGTGTTACCCGTGCTGCGCCCCGTGCGAACGGGGCTGACCCCCGTGCACATCGAGAGATCAAAGGTGCAGGTCTGCGGGTCACAGGCCAGGGTGCCGCCGCCCGCGCCAAGCAACTGGCAGCTCTCGCCGTCCAGGTTGGTGGGGTCGCAGGTGCCGCCGTGGCCGCAGGGCTTGCCCAGCGCGCCCGAGCCCGCCGCCCCCGCGCCAGCATCCACCGCCGCGGCCAGCGCCGGTTCGCTATAGCCGTCCAGCACCGACCTCATGCCGCAACCTGCAAGCGCCGCACACAGCACGAACAACGATATGGAACCAGCTTTGATCATCAGGAGGGCCTCCGGTCACTATGTTGGCAGAGTCAGCGATCTTCGGTCGGAACTTTTCGCCACAATCACCACACTCGCCCCGCCGGGCCCCCTCCGCCGCCGCCAGCCGCAGCTGCCGGCACCAACCCCAAACGCCCCGACCACGCCCGCTTTGGCGGCTTCTTCGCGCGGTCCTGCGGCTTATCGCTATACTTGCAAGCAATGATGGCGGTCGCTTGTTCGGGTTTTCCAGTTCCTCAAAGTCGCTACTTCAAGGAGCTGCTCGCGGTCGAAATCTCGGACACCGAGCTGGGCATCCCCGGCCAGGGCACCTGCCGCCGCTGGCTGCGCGAGGCGGCCCCGGGCTTCGAGTTCAGCGTGCTGGCGCCCAAACAGATCGCCGGCGAAGGCTTCGCGCTCAGCCCCGAGAACAAGCAAGCCCTCGACGAGGTCACCGCCTTCGCCAAGCAGCTCAAGAGCCGCGCCATCGTCTTCGCTGCCAGCGCCGACTTCGGCCCGACCCGCGAAAACCGTACGCGGCTGCGCGCGTTTGCGACCCACGTGCAGCGCGTGGCCAAGCACGCCGTGCTGGACCTGCCCGGCTGGCCGCTCAAAGAGGCCGAGGCCACCCTCAAGAAGCTGCCGGTCGGCCTCGCCTTCGACCCGCTCACCGAACAGCCCGCCGACTCCGACGAGCTGCTCTATGCACGTCTGCCCGGCCCGTCCGGCTACCGGTCGCGCTACGACCACGAAGCGCTCGATCGGGTGGTCGACTACTGCAAGGCCAGCAAGGCGAAGAACCTGTTCGTGGTGTTCCGGAACATCGACCGCTTCGAGAACAGCGTGTACGTGGCGAAGCGGTTGCGGATTGCGTGAAGACGAGCGCGTGCGCGCCGCCTAGCACTACCCCCCTTCCCGCAAAACCGAAAGCGCGAGCCCGAAATCCTGTGGCGGCTCCGCGCTGAAACGCATGATCTTCCCGGTGCTTGGATGCCGAAAGCCGAGCACGCGCGCATGCAGCGCTTGCCGACCTATCAGCGTTTGCGCCTGCGCCAGGCGCGGATCACGCGACGTGCGCCCATACACGGGATCCGCCAGCACCGGGTGGCCGTGCTCGGCGAGGTGCACACGGATCTGATGCGTGCGTCCGGTCTCGAGCGTGCATGCGACCAGACTCGCAGCGTGCAGCCGTTCGAGCACTCGCACGTGCGTGACCGCGCGCTTGCCCACGGCGATGCGCGTCGTGAAGCGTTTGCGATCCTTGGGATGGCGGCCGTGCTGCGTGTCGAGCGTGAACGCAGCCTGCGGGTGCCCGAGCACGATGGCTACGTACTCGCGTTCGATGTCGTGCGTCTTGAACTGCGCGATCAGCGCCTCGCGCGCGTGCATGGTCTTCGCCACGACCATCACACCGCTCGTGTCCTTGTCGAGACGGTGCACGATGCCGGGGCGCTCGGTCGACTGCTCTGGATCGTCGGACAGCTCACGGTGGTAGCGCAGCGCGTTGACGAGGGTTCCGCTCTGATGCCCTGGCGCCGGGTGCACCACCATGCCGGCGGCCTTCATCAGCACCACGACCTGCTCGTCTTCGAACAGGATCTCGATCGGGAGATCCTCCGGGACCGCAGCTGACGGCGGCGGAGGTGCCGGACGGATGCGCACGTGCGCACCGAGACGCGCCTTGCTGCTGGCGCGTGCGGGCTCACCATCCACGTCGACGTGACCAGACTCGATCAACGCTTGCAGTTGCGAGCGCGACAGACCGAGCTTGCGCGCGCTGAGCACGCGGTCGAGACGCTCGCCCGCCTCTTGCGCGGCGATGACGACTTCGAGCGACTCGGCTACCACATCTTGGAATCGATGTGCGCCTTGGAGCGCACCAGGATGTCGACAACGGCGCGGTCGTAGAAGTTCTTGGCGTAGAGCTCGGAGGTCACGCGGCTCTGGAACAGCGCGCGGCCCTCTTCGAGCTCCTCGGCCATGACTTCGTAGAGGCTGTCGTTGGTGATGCCCTCGACGACCTTCTCCTCGTTGTACAGGGAAAGGTCGCTTGCGATCGCTCTCGCCAAGCGGCGTGCCGCCTCTTCCGTTTCGATCAGCGCCATCGGTGCTCCTCCGCGCGAATGCCCCGAGCCGAGGTCAGTCGCAGCCGAAGCAGTATCGCGCAGCGGCTAGCGCGCTGTCAAAGCTCAGGCCGAAGCCGAGGCCTGGCCCGAGAGCACCACCGACAGCAGCCCTTGCCCGTAGCGCGCCACCTTCACGGGGCCCATGCCGTGGGCGCTCAAGAGCTCGTCGGCGTTGCGAGGCCGCAGCCGCGCGATGTCCCGCAAGGTGCGGTCGCTGGCTACGACGTAGGGCGGCACCGCCTGCTCGCGCGCCACGGCGAGCCGGTGCGCACGCAGGGCTTCGAAGAGCTCGAGCGTGGCGTCGTCGAGCATGCCGGCGGCGGATTCGGGCGCGCGATCGAGCGTGGGCTCGGTGCTGCAGCTGCGACGCGTCGCGTCCACGCGCGACTCGGTGGCAAGACCGCGTGGCCGGCTGGTGCGACGGCCCGCGCGACTCTTCTCGGGCGCGCGCTCGGGCAAGAGAACGTTGGGCGTGAGCCGGCCTTCCATGACGGAGCGACCTGCCTCCGTGAGCAGGATCACCGGGCGATCGTCACCGGAGAACACCACCCACCCCGCCGTGACCAGACGCCGCAGTAGCCGGGTGAGCCACTCTTCGCTCTCCTCGGCAAGCACGCCGAAGGTGCGTACGCCATCGAGCCCGGTGCGCTCGAGGCGTGGATCCTTCGCGCCCTTGAGCAGCTTGACGGCCGCGAGCATGCCGAAGCGCCCGTGCACGCGCGCCACGCCGCTGAGCGCCTTGCGCACCAAGAGCTGCATCTGCGGCTCCGTGCGCGCGTCGCGCTCACCGAGCGAGACGCACACGTCGCACTGACCACAGCCACCGAGCGCTTCGTTCTGCGTGCCGAAGTAGCGCAAGATCGCGTCGTGGCGACAGCTGCCACCCTCGATCCAGCGCATCAGCTCGAGGAACAGGCCCCACTTGTGTTCGACCACGGCCGAGTCGACCTGCTCGCCGTCGCCGCCCGACTCGATCAGCCGGCGTCGCAGGGGCATGTCGGACGCGGAGGTGAGCAAGAGCCCGTAGGCGCGTTCGCCATCGCGACCTGCGCGGCCGACCTCCTGGTAATAGGCCTCGATCGAGGCCGGCGGCGCCAGATGAACGACTGCGCGCACGTCGCTGCGATCGATGCCCATGCCAAAGGCGTTGGTCGCGACGATCACGTCGAGCTCGCGCTCCATGAAGCGTCGCTGCGTGCGCTCGCGCGCGGCGCCGTCGAGACCTGCGTGGTAGTAGCCGGCGCGGAAGCCCTGGCGTGCCAGGCGTGTGGCTTCCTCGGAAGTGCCCGCACGGGTTGGTGAGTACACGATGGCGGAGCCGCGCGGAGCCTCAGGCTCGCCCAGTGCCTCGCGCAAGAGCTCGTCGACTCGACTGTCGGCGTCGCGCCCGCTCAGTACTTCGCTCGCGCGCAGGATCAGGTTCGGTCGTGCGAAGCCTTGCACGATCTGCGGCGTCCCGGGTGGCAAGCCCAGGCGGGCGATGATCTCGTCGCGCACGATGGGCGTCGCGGTCGCGGTGCACGCGAGCACACGCGCGTTGGGCAAGAGCGAAAGCAGCGCGCCGATCTGCATGTACTCGGGCCGGAAGTCGTGGCCCCACTCGCTGATGCAGTGCGCCTCGTCCACGGCCACGAGCGGGCATTGCAGCGCCGACAAGAGGCGCCGAAAACCGCTGTTGCCCAGCCGCTCCGGCGCCACGTACAGCACACGAAACTCGCCGCGCGCCGCGGCACGCAGGCGGCGGTCGAGCTCCTCGCCCGGGATCGTCGAAGCGAGGTACGTGGCAGCGACGCCGCGCGCCGACAGTGCGCTCACCTGATCCTGCATCAGCGCGATGAGCGGCGAGACCACCAGCGTGGTGCCGGGCAAGAGCACCGCCGGCAGTTGGTACACGAGGCTCTTGCCGCCGCCTGTCGGCGCGACGTAGAGCAAACGCCGGTCCGAGAGCAGCGTCTGGACGGCGCGCTCCTGGCCCGGTCGGAATTCGCTGTAGCCAAGCGAACGCAGGCCGCTATGCAGGTCGAGCTCAGTCACCGCCAGCGCGGGTATAACGAGCGAGGGGTGCGCTCTGCAAGCCGGCTCCGCCATGACCCGCTACGCTTCGGCCCGCTGCCCGAGCGATTGCGCGCGGTGAGCACGAAGACCCGGGCCCCGCGACCTCAGTAAGTTGGCCCGGCCACCAGACGTAGCTGGGTGGACGCGCCCGCCGTGCACTCGCCCACGGCATCGGCGATCGCCTTCATGCCGAGGGCAGCCACGCCGGACTTCGCGCCCGCATCGAGCCACAGCCAGGCCGACTGCGCCGTACGGGCGAAGCGCGTGAGGATCCCGCGGATCATCTGGGCACGCATGCGCACGGCCTCGGCGTCCCACACGCTGCCGCCGGTCAGCACGACCTGCTTGAGCCGGCGCCCCTGCCGGCCGAGCGACTCCAGGCGCTGTTTGACGCGTTCGAAGAACTCGCCCTGCGATTCCTTCTCGTGCTGCACCAGCACCACCAGCTCGTGCGCCGGAGCGCGCCAGGCCCGCGCCCAATCCAGCCACCGAGAGTCGCGCTCTGCGATCAGCACCGAAGTTTCCATCGTCCACCCCTTGCCCTTTGGAACTGAACAACGCCGTGACCGGCGCTATTTCATCCGCGGTCCACAGAGCATCGTCCGAGCGCCGGGGCAGTTGCGCGGCCCGGATGGGTCAGCTGTGTGATATTTCTTGGGCGCAGCCGCACGGAAAACGCGGAAAGGCGCATAAGGCTGCCGCACCTCGCCTCCCGGCTGCGCCGCGCGTCAGCCCGCGATCTCGATCAGGCGCACGAGCGGTTCGTCGACCGGCGTGCCCTGCCGCAGATCGATCTCGGCCTGCACGAACCAGTGATTGTCGCCGGACGGATCCACCAGGATCTGCTGCACGCGATAGAGCCGCGACGCTTGTTCCTCGATCAGCGTCTTGTCCGCGAGCCGCGCCGTGTGATCGAAGACCAGACGCTCGTGCTGCGCGAAGTACGGCGCGAGCGCCTGCTCGAAGCGCTCCTTGGTCCAGACCTCGTCCGGCGCCTTTCGCACCAGGCTCACGGCTTCTTCGTAGTCGCGATCCGCGAGCGCCTTCACGAGCAAGTGCAGGTCGGCGCGGATGCGCGCACGCAGGGCCTTGGGATCGTGCGCGAGGTCGTACGCGGGCTCTTCGGCAGGCGCGTCACCACTGGCCTGCGACGCACCCTCGGCCAGCATGCGCTCCCACTCTTGCACCAGGCTCGAGTCGACGCGCTGCAGCGTCGCGCGCAGATACGAGACCACGTCGACCAGCTCGTCGGTGTAGAAGCTCTCGGGCACCGTCTGCACCAGGGTCTTGTACGCGTCGCTCAGGTAGCGCAGCAGCACGCCCTCGGAGCCGGCGATACCATAGCGCTTCACGTACTCGCTGAACGACGCATAACTCTCGTACATCTCACGCGCGACCGACTTCGGCCGGATGTTGTCTTCATCGAGCCACGGGTGCTTGCGGACGTATGCGTTGAACGTGTCGTAGACGAAGTCGGCGTTCGGCTTCGGATACGTGGCCTTGTCCAGCTCGGCCATGCGCTCGTCGTACTCGGCGCCCTGGGCCTTGAGCTTGGCAAAGAGCTCATCCTTGACCTTGCGCTCCTGGGCGTAGAGAACCTGCCGCGGATTCTCGAGTATGGCTTCGACCAGGCTCACCACGTCGAGCGCATAGGTGGTGGACTGCTCCTCGACCAGCGGCAGCGTCTCGACCAGGTACAGCGACAGCGACTGGTGCAGCGAGAACTCGCGTTGCAGCTGCTCGCTGACCCTGACGTCGCAGCCGTGCCCGGAGATCCGCGGCCAGACCTCGATCACGGCCGCCTGCCGCAGCGACTTGAAGATCTCTTTGCTGGCAGCCTTGAGGCGCGCCTTGATCACCGGCCGCTCGTGGCACGTCGCGATCAGCGACAAAAGCGCGCCATACCCGCCATGCCGATCGTCGGCGCGACTGCGCAAGAGGTGCAGGAGCATGCCGTGGTTCACCTTGAACTGCGAAACCAGTGGCTCGGGCGGACGCTCGATCAGCTGCCGAAAGATGTTCTCGTCCCAGTGCACGTAGCCGCGTTCAGGCGGTTTCTTGCGCGCGGCCTTCTGCTTGCCGCCGGAGCTCTTGGCGGCTTTTCCGTCGAGGATGCGATTGTCGATCACATGCTCCGGCGCCTCGCACACCACGGTGCCTTGATCGTCGAAGCCCTTGCGTCCCGCGCGACCCGCGATCTGCTTGAACTCACGCACCGACAGGCGCTTCACGTCCTGGCCGTCGAACTTGCAGAGCTTGGTGAAGCAGACCGTGCGGATCGGCACGTTCACACCCACGCCGAGCGTGTCGGTGCCGCAGATCACGGTGAGCAGGCCCTGCTGCGCCAGCCGCTCGATCAACCGGCGATACTTCGGGAGCAAGCCCGCGTGATGGATGCCGATGCCGTGTCGCAAGAAGCGCTTCACGTCTGTTCCGTACGGGCTGTCGAAGCGGAAGCCCTGCATGGCCTTCGCGATGCTGTCTTTCTGCGCTTTGGTGCACAGCTCGAAGCTCGTGAGGCCCTGCGCCAGCTCCGAGCACTCGCGCTGCGTGAAGCTCACGACGTACACGGGTGTCTTGCCGCTCTGAAACAGCTCGCGCACCGTCTCGTGCAGCGGGATCTCCTTGTAGACGTAGTCGAGCGGCACCGGACGCTGCTCCGAGCGCACGACGGACACGTCGCGACCGGTGCGTTCCTTCAAGTTGTCGACGATGAGCTGCATGTCGCCCAACGTCGCGCTCATCAGCAGGAACTGGGCGTGGCCGAGCGCGAGCAGCGGGATCTGCCAGGCGATGCCGCGGTCCGCGTCACCGTAATAGTGGAACTCGTCCATCACGACGCACTCGGCTTCCGCCGCGTCGGCGTCGCGCAGCGCGAGGTTTGCCAGGATCTCCGCGGTCGCGCACAGGATCGGCGCGTTGCGGTTGATGCTGGCGTCGCCCGTGAGCATGCCCACGTTCTGCGCGCCGAAGAGGCCACACAGCTCGAAGAACTTCTCGCTGGCCAGAGCCTTGATCGGGAAGGTGTAGAAGCCGCGCTCGCCGCGACACAGCGCGCGAAACAAGAGCGCCGTGGCGACCAGCGACTTGCCGGAGCCCGTGGGCGTGTTGAGCACCACGTGCTTGCCACCCATCAGCTCCAGGATCGCTTCTTCCTGTGCGGGGTACAGCGAGAGGCCACGGCCGGCGGCCCAGCTCAGGAAGGCGTCGAGGATCTCGTCGTCGCTGCAGTCTTGCCGCTTGGGCATGCGCGACAGCAGATCGGAAGCCGGTTGTGCACCGGTCTGCGTCGTGCTGGTCTGGGCGACCGTGGTCATCAGAAGACCACGGTCTTGTTGTCGGCCACGAGCACGCGGTCTTCGAGGTGATGGCGAACCGCGCGCGACAGCACCATGCGCTCGAGATCGCGGCCCTTGCGAACCAGGTCATCCACGCTGTCGCGGTGGCTCACGCGCATCACGTCCTGCTCGATGATCGGCCCTTCGTCGAGCTGGCTCGTTACGTAGTGCGCGGTGGCTCCCACGACCTTCACGCCGCGCTCGTGCGCCTGGTGGTACGGCTTGCCACCGACGAACGCGGGCAAGAACGAGTGATGGATGTTGATCGCGCGCTCGGCGTAGCGCTCGCAGAAAGCGGCGCTCACGATCTGCATGTAGCGTGCGAGCACGACCAGATCGATACGCTCGCGGTCGAGCAGATCCATGATAGCGACCTCTTGCGCGCGCTTGGTGTCCGGGGTGATGGCGAAGGCGTGGAAGACGATGCCGTAGCCGCCAGCGATCGGGCCGAGCTCGCCGTGGTTACTCACGATCAGCGGGATATCGCAGGCCAGCTCGCCCGCACGCTGCCGCAACACCAGATCGTGCAAGCAGTGGTCGTACTTCGACACGAGCACCGCGACGCGCTTGCGATGGCTGCCGTAGGCGATGCGCCAGCGCATGTCGAACCGACCGGCCACCTCGGCGATGGCACGCTCCAGCGTCATCCGGTCGGTGTGCATCTCGCGCAGATCCATGCGGATGCGCTGGTAGAACTTGCTCGCGACCGAATCGGTGTGCTGATCGGCATCCAGGATGTTGATGCCGTGGCCGTAGAGTAGCTGCGCCAGAGCGGCCACCAGGCCGCGCCGGTCGGGGCACGACACCAGGATGGTCGCGGTTTGCTCGATGGGGGCCGTGGTCATCGCAGCCGGACTCTACACCAAGCGGCGGACGAGCGCTTTGCGCAGCTGTCAGCAACTAGGCGCGCAGAACTCGAGCTCCACGCCCCCGAGGCGCTGACCGAGGCCGTTCGGCAGATCGGTCTGCGCCGTGTGCTTCGTCCCGCTGTCTGCGATCGACGTATTCGCATTCGTGCATGGGCGTCTGGTCGGCGAGGCCCATCAGCAAGTTGCGCAACGCGAACGCATGCGTGCCGCGCACTGGGCCGCCAGTCCGCTGGCTCGGCCCTCGCTGGTCGCGCCCGAGAACGTGATCAGCATCGCGGGCGAGGCCGACGTCGTCACCGGCATGCAGCATGCACAACCGTTGGCCGCGCACTTCAACACGCCTCTGACCACTTTGCAGGGTGGGCATCTGCTGCACCTTGGTCGCACGCGAACGTTCGTGCCGGTGGGGGAGATGCTAAGGCGGGCGGGGCTTCTCGACCGCGCACCGTGAGCGCCTGCCGGTGTCGTCGCGCAGGCTGCACACCCACAGCACAACACCTCCCGCGCGTTTCAGCGCTCGCGCCTCACAAGGCGCTCCGGATGAGCATGTTGGCTTGCGCGTTGCTGAACCGCTACTCTGTTTGCAGCATCGGGGAGCCATGCTCGCGCGCGGAGGAGCGATTCTGTGGGGCCAAGTTTCAACGCCACTGCCGTGATTGCGCGCCGCTACCGCGTCGAGAGCGCGCTCGCGCAGGGCGGTATGGGCGAAGTGCTCGCGGTCTTCGACACCCAGACCAAACGCCGAGTCGCGCTCAAGCGCATGCTCAACGCCAAAGACACGCGCCTGCGCAGCATGTTCGAGCGCGAGTACCACACGCTGGTCGCGCTGCGACACCCTCGCATCATCGAGGCCTACGAATACGGCGTCGACGATGGTCAGCCCTACTACACGATGGAGTTGCTCGACGGGCAAGACCTGCGACAGCTCACAGACGTGCCCTACCGAACTGCGTGCCGCTATCTGCGCGACATCGCCTCGTCGCTCGCATTGCTGCACGCGCGCCGTTTGCTGCATCGCGACGTGAGCCCGCGCAACGTGCGCGTGACGAGCGATGACCGCTGCAAGTTGCTCGACTTCGGCGCGCTCGCCAGCTTCGGCCTGGCCGACGCGATCGTCGGCACGCCACCGTACATGGCGCCGGAGACGGTCCAGCGCGCGCACCTCGATCAGCGCTCGGACCTGTATGCGCTCGGCGCCGTGGGCTACGGGCTGCTCACCGGTCGCCACGCCTTTCCTGCGCGCACGGTGCAGGAGTTGCCGCAGATGTGGGCGAGCGTGCCCATGGCGCCGTCCGCCTGCCTGCGGAGCGTCGGGCCGAATGAGGGCGCGGCGATCGAACCGATTCCGCCGGCGCTCGACGAGCTGATTCTCTCGTTGATCTCGCCGAACCCGCTCGCGCGACCGAGCAGCGCCGCGGAGGTGATCGCGCGCCTGGACGTCATCGGTCAACTCGAGCCCGAGCAGCAAGAACTCTCGGCGCGTAGCTACCTGCACGGAGCGCGCACGGTCGGACGCGAGCGCGAGCAAGCGCGGCTGCAAAAACGCCTGACCGCCGCGATCGCGGGCACCGGTTCGAGTCTGCTGATCAACGCGAGCGCCGGCATGGGTGCATCGCGTTTGACTGGTGAGCTCGCCGTGGCTGCGCAGCTCGGCGGCGCCACCTGCACGCTGGTCGACGCACAGCAACATCGCGGCGTGTACGGCGTCGCGAACGCGATCGTCGACGCACTCTTCGAGCTAGTGCCCGAGGAGGCGGCGCAGGCTGCGATGCCGTTCGTCCCGGCACTCGCGCACGTCTCGCCGCGCTTTGCGGCGTTGCGCGTCAGCGACGGGCCGGCGGAAGCGCTGCCAGCAGGTGAGCTTCGTCGTCGCACTCAGAATTCTCTGGCCGAATGGTTGTGCGCCGTCAGTCGAAAGCGTCCCCTGGTCTTGGTGGTCGACGACTGCCAGCGCGCCGACGAGGGCTCGGCCGCTCTGCTCGCGACCCTCGCGCGCACCGCACGCGAGTACCCGATGATGCTCGTGGTCGCCTGCGATCCGAACGAAGTCTCAGCGTCACCCGCGGCGCTGCGCGCGATCGAGGAAGCCGGCGCCTCGATGCAGCTGCGCAGCCTGGTACGTGAAGACGTGGAGACGCTGGTCCGTGCGATCTTCGGCGACGTACCGCACACGGGTAAGCTCGCCAGCTGGCTGCATCCCGTCTCTGCGGGCAGCCCGCAGGCTTGCATGGACTTGATCCACCACCTGGTCGATCATCAGGTGATCCGTTTCGTCGACAACATGTGGGTGCTGCCGCAGGAGCTCAGCGATCCCGCGCTGCCTGCGAGCGTCGACCAGGCGCTGCAGACGCGCATCAGCGCGCTCAGCGCCGATGCGCAGAAGCTCGCGCAAGCGCTGAGCGTGCATCGTGGTCACGTGCCGATCGAACGTTGCTCCGCCATCGCCGAGCAAGAAGGCGTAACCGGCGCGCTCGCCGCGCTGGGCGAGCTGGCAAGCAGCGAGATCCTCGTGCAGCAGGGCGCGGCGTACCATTTCAAGCAGGATCTGGTGCGCGAGCGGCTGTATGCAGGGATCGACGACGAGCGCAAGCGCCGACTGCACCGGCAGATGGGTCGGTTCTTGCTCGCTTCCGAAGCGCTGGAAGTGAACGCTCGCCTGGATGCAGGCTGGCACTTGCTCAACGGCGGGGACGAAACCCAAGGGGCCAACCTGCTCGCGCAGGCCGGCACCGAGCTGTGCTACGAGAATGACGAGCTCGCAGCCGCCGTCCCCGCACTGCAAGCCGCCCTGGGCGTGTTTCGCAAAGAGCACCGGCACTCCCACGAGCTCATCTTGCTGCTCGGACCGCTCGCGATCGCCGGCTATCGCGTCGATCGGCGCCTTGCCATCGAGTACGGCGACGAAGCGGTCCAGCTGCTGCGCACCTTGATCGGCCTGCGCACCGCCCAGCGCCTGCGCCCGTTCCTCGGCGCGCGGCTCAGCCTCTATCTCGGGCTGGGCTCGGCCGCACTGCATTCGATCTTCGTGCGGGGCCGTGGCGGCATCGCCGGGCTG
>DASVHQ010000255.1:0-24107 GCA_036382515.1 Polyangiales bacterium
AGCCACGCTGGCGCGGCGCGCTCACTTCATCAGCAGGTTGTAGGTGCTCGCGTCGAAGCGGTACACGCCGTACGGGCCTGCGGCGAGCACGATCTCGCCCTGGTCGAGCACCATGTCCGACGACCAACCCATCGTGGGGAAGTAGGCCTGCGCGAATGGCTTGGTTGGATCCTTCACGTTCACGAGCAGGATGCCACCCGAGACCGAGTACACCGCCTCGCCCGCCTTCGCGGTCACGAAGGTTGCCCACTGGTCGACGTCGGTCTCGCCCGCGACGCTCAGATCGCCGGTGTTCAAGATGCTCAGCCGGTGCGTGCGCGTGTCGGTTCCGCCGGTGCTCGCGCCATACCAGTAGTAGCTCCATGCCGGGTCGTGGCTGACGAGCACGTGGCCCGCGCCATCGAGTTGCACGGCCGACACGATGCGGTCCTGCAGCAGGCGCGTGGCCTGTAAGTGCGCAAGCCCGCCGCTCAGCTTGAGCCGCGCCACCAGGGTCTCGGTCTGCTGGGCATCCCACACCACGTCGCGCGTGTAGACCACGCCGGTGTCCGAGGCGATCACGTCGCCCGGAATGTTGACGCCGGGCTGTGCCGCTGGATGTGCGGGGTCGCTGAGGTCGATCAGGCTGAAGTAGTGCTTCACGGCCGGGTGTGGATCGTTGTTCGGAGCGATCGGCTTCTGGTAGTTGAAGTACACACCGCTGTCGTCGGTGTACACCGACGTGCCTTCTTGATCCGTGGGCATGTCGACGCGCGGTGCGAGCTTCGGTGCGTCTGGCTTCGACACGTCGAGGAAGTCGAACGAGAACGAGCTCCAGTAGCGGATGTTCTCGTAGTCGGAGCAGTTCGTCATGGTGCCGAGCGCAGCTGCGCCTGGCTTGCACGTGCCCTGGTCATCACAGACGACGTACTCCCCGGTGCAGTACTCCTTCGCGCCCTGCGGTGTCAGGCAGCTGATCTGGCCCTGGTACGTGGTGGCGGGGCACGTCGTGTTGCCGGCTTTGTCGGTGCCGCACGGAGCGTTGTTCGGGTACGAGTAGCACGAGTGCACCATGCCCAGGCTCTTCTGCTGGCTGCGGGTGTGTGCAAACACGATCGCCTGACCGACGACCGGCAGAGCAGGGTACGAGCCGTAGTAGCCGCCGTAGTAATAGCCGCCGCCGCCGCAACCGAGACAGTCGATCGCGATGCCGGGGCTCCGCTTGGCGCCGCCGCCGACGAACCCGCCATACGCAGGGTAGCCACCGTACCAGTAGCCATAGCCGTAGCTGTCGTTCGGTTGCAGCGCATCGGTCTTGAGTGTGCCGCGCTTGCGTGGCGTCGTGGGCTGACTGAGATCGTAGACCTCGACGGTGCAGTGATAGATGGAGGTGGGCTCACCGCCGGCTGCGGTCACGGCGGCCGCGCTCAGGGTGCTGTCGTAGACCATGTCCACGCTCACGAGCAGGCTCCCGACCTGCGTGACCTGCGCCGAGGCCGGCAGCTGGATCGTTGCGATCGGATCCGCGCCGTCGAGATCGGCGCTGCGCGCCAGGATCTGCACCTCGGTCTTGGGCGGCAGCACGCTCTGGCTGCTGCTGTAACCCCAGTAGTAGCTGCGGTCTTTCAGGCGCGCCACGTAGTTGCCGTAGAAGAGCACGCGCGTGTAGTTGGGTGCGACGTCGACGCGGCCGAGCTCCTTGGGCGCATCGGTGTTGCGCGTGTCGAAGAGTGAGAGTTGATCTTCCGACAGGTTCGCCGTGGTGCCCGTAGCGGTGGGGAACGAACGGCGCACGGGCGAGCCGTGATCCATCAGCCCGCGCCGCGTCAGCGTGTGATCCGAGAAGGTGAAGATCTGAACCTCGGCGAGCGATTGCTGCGTCTTGCTGTCCCAGCCCTGGAAAGGCAAGAGCACGAGACCTGTCTCTGCGGTGCCGTCACTCGCCGTCGCCGAGGCCACGCCTTCCAGCACGGTGAACGCACGGTCGTCCCACGAGCCTTCCGAGTAGGCCCAGGCGAGGTCGATGTCGGCGCGCGCGAGCAAGGGGTTGGGGTTCGCGAGGCTCGTGATGTCGTACAAGCTGACCGACAGCTTGTTGGTCATCGTCGTCGCGTCGTTGTGCCCGATGCCGACGAGGCGGGTGTCACCTCCGACCGAGCGGAAGAAGTCGTTCCAGCCTGTCACCACGAACTCGGCGTGCTCCTGGCACTTGCCCTGATCGTCGATCGAGAAGGTGTGAAGTGGATCGGTGCGCAGGTAACTGACGAAGAAGCCCGCGTTCTTGACGAAGAGCGTGGCCTGCAGGCTCTGGCCAGCGCCGAAGGTGCAGTGAGCGAGGCTCGTCGCGCTCGCGAGGTTGTGCACGTCGAAGGTCTCGAGGTGGTTGGTGCTCGAGCCGTTCCAGCTGCCGGCGGACACAACGCGTAACACACCGTTGTAGATGTCCATGTTGAACTTGTTCTGGACCAGGCCGCTCACGCTGATTACGTCGCCCTTCACCATGCTGCCGTCGGGCCGCGAGATGTCGACGAGCGAGACCGTGCTGGTCTGCTGGCTCTGCGTGTAGTCGGTGCTCGCGACCATCACCACGTCGGTCGTGGCCTGCACGTCCTGCACGTAGCCGCCGAGGTCGAGCATGCTCTTGCTCACGAGCTTGCCCGTGGACACGTCGAAGCTCTGCAGCACGTTGTGCGGTGTGCTCGCGCTGCTGGTCGAGACACCGGCGCCCGTGCTGCTCGTCGTGGTGTCGTAGACCTGCGCCGCCACGTAGAGCGCGGCCTGCGTGCCGCTCTGATTCTGCGTGAGCCGGCTGGTCGAGATGTCGCCTGCCACGTGGAACTGGTCGAGCAACTTGGGGTTCTTGCGATCGCTGATGTCGACGCTCAGCAAAAGGCCGCCCTGCACGCTCTGCACACGCACGTCGCCGCGGGTGCCGTAGTAGCCCTGCCAGCTGTTGAGCAGCACGAAGGCGCGGTTGCCCACCACGTACATCTCCACCGGGGTGCCCGTGATCGCCAGGCGGCCTTCGACGCGCGGCGCGGAGACGTCGGTGATGTCGATCACCTGCACACCGCGGTAGCTGTTGAGGCTCAGGATGCGGTGGTCGCCGAGCACGCGGAAGATGTCGCCTCGCTCCACGCTGCGCGGGTCGGTGGCGCCGGTGCCGGTGCCGCCTGCCGGCGGTTCCGCGGCCGAATCCTTGGCCGCTGCGCCGGCGAAAGCCCCGGGGGCCCGCGCGTTGTTGTTGCCTGTGCTCTGGTCGGCGGACACGAACTCGGTCGCGCCCTTGTCGGGTGTGACGCCTGGCTTGGTTCCGCTGCTCGTGCCCCCGTCCGGAAGGGCACCACCCGGCTTGGTGCCGCCGTCTGCCTTCGACGTGGTGCCACCAGCCGCCGACTGATTTTGTCCGCAACCGCCGACCGCGGTGGCGCAGGCGAGCAGGCATGAGATCAACAGGCGCTGAAGTGCGGGCATGGACGATTCTCCTGGCTGCACGCTACGCGCGCGCTGGCCGTGCCGGCTTTGTAAACATCAGTCGTGCCGTTCGCCCCGGCGGCCAGAGCGCAAGTGGTTTCAAGGGCTTGGCGTGGACGCGCCGGCGCGCAGAGTGTGCCGCACTGTGCCAGCACCCTGGCCATGAGCCCCTTTTTGCGCGCGTTCGCTTCGCCGAAGCGCAAGCGCTACGCTCCCGCGGTGTTTGCCCCGAGGCGTGTCGCAGAGCTCGATGTTTCGGCGGCCAGCGGCCTCGTCGCAACGCCGGATGCGCTGTGGGTGATCGCCGACGACGAGCTGTTCTTGTCGGCGTACTCCTATGACGGTCGACCGCTGCAGCGCGTGGCGCTGTGGCCCGGCGAGCTGCCCGCCGAGCATGCCGAGCGCAAGCGCCGCAAGCCCGATCTCGAAGCGCTGACGCTGCTGCCCGACGGTCGGCTGCTCGCTCTCGGCTCGGGCTCGACCGCAGCGCGCAGCCGAGGTGCGCTGGTCGAGCCGCGCGAGCTGCGCGTGCAGCGGCTCGATCTCAGCGCGCTGCACGCGGCGCTGCGCGCCCGCATCCCCGAGTTGAACCTCGAGGGCGCCGCGGTGGTCGGCGAGCGGCTGTGGCTCGCGCAGCGCGGCAACGGCGTTTCGCATTTCAATGCCTGCATCGAGCTGGATCTGGAGAGCGTGCTCGCCCAGCTCGACGCCGCGGCTACGCTCGGTGCGCAAGGGTTGCGTGGCATCCATCCGCTCGCGCTGGGCGAGCTCGAGGGCGTTGCGTTGAGCCTCACTGATCTCGCGGCGCACCCCGACGGTGGGCTGCTGTTCACGGCCGCAGCCGAAGCCAGCGCAGATACGTACGCGGACGGCCGCTGCACGGGCTCCGTCGTCGGAGCGTTGTCGGAGCGCGGCGAGTTACGCGCGATCTTGCCGGTGCAGGCGAGCTGCAAGCTCGAGGGCATCGCCGTGGCTGACCGCGAGCTGTGGCTGGTGTCGGACCCCGACGATCGAGCCAAGCATGCTGAGCTGTTCCGCGCCCCGCTGTGCCTGTGAGCTGCTGACTTCGACTCCCAGACTTGCTGCGCGCGTGAACTCGTGCACGCTGTAGGCGTGCGTCAGCATTCTCGAGCTCCACACGCGGCCAGCCTGCTCCTGTCCTTGGCGTGCGTGGCGCTGCTGCACGCCTGTCAGCGCGCACCCATCCCGGCGGCCCCTGCAGCCGCGCGCGAGCGATCCGGTCCGCAGCTGACGGCGGCGGACCGCGGCGACGGGAGCGATAGCGTGCCCGGCGCCGACGGCTTTGGTCGCGCTGCGGGAATACGCTACCTCGAGCTGATCCGTGGCGCTGCAGACGCGAGCCAGCCCTTGCCGATGGTCGTGATGATCCACGGCCTCGGTGACCGCCCGCGCCGCGAGCTCTTCGACGTCGTGGCCGTGCAGGTGCCGGCACGCATCATCTTGCCGCAGGCGCCCACCGCGATCGGCGATGGTTACTCGTGGTTCGACTATCACGTGGGTGAAAACGATCCGCGGCTGCTCGCGCAGGGCATCGCGGCGGCCGAAGCTCGGCTCGCGCTCGCGCTTTCAGCCCTGCGCAAGCTGCGGCCCACGGTGGGCCGCCCAGTGGTCGCGGGCTTCTCGCAAGGTGGCATGCTCAGCTTCGCGCTCGCCTTGCGGCATCCGCAGCTCGTGGCCTTCGCCCAACCGATCTCGGGCACGTTACCGGAGCCGCTGTGGCCGCAGACGCCGGTGCCGGCCGGTGCCTTCCCGCCGATCCGCGCGCTGCATGGCACAGCCGATCACGTGGTTCCAATCGACACGACGCGGCGCTTGGTCGCGCACCTGCGCGTGCTCGGCTACGACGCGAGCCTGATCGAGTTCGCAGGCGTGGACCACGCGATCACGGAAGAGATGCAAGCCTCCGTGCACGCGACGCTCTCCGAGGCGGTCGCGGCGCAGCGTTGAGTGAGGCGCTTCCTGTGGCGCTCACTCAGTTGATCGTCACGCTCGGCGCGCTGGCCGTGTCGATCGGTGTGCCTGGGGCCGTCGTGGTCGTGATGGCGAAGGTTCCCGTCGCTCCGGTGGCCGCGGGGTTCGTCACCGAGCCGAGGGCGATGCTGACGGCTGTGCCCGAGGCCACGGCGGTTCCGGTGCCGTCGCGCGTCAGCGTCACCGTCAAGCCGGCCGTCGTGGCCGCGATGGTCTTGTCGACGCCCGTGGCGGCGTCGGCGGTCACTGCGCTGACATCGAAGCCTCCCGGGAACACGACCGTCAGCGTGCCGTCTTTGGGCCAGGGATTGGCGGTCGTGAAGTCGACCGTGGCCGTGCCCGTGGCACTGGCCAAAAGGCTCGCAGGCGTGAGGCTGGTTTCGGTCAGCGCCGCGGGGGTCAGCACCGAGCCTGCTGCGGTAGCCGTGTCGATGTCGTTGCCCGCGTTGGTCTGGGTGGTCACCGTGTACTGACCGGTGGTGCCCGAGACGGGCGGATTCTTGATGTTGTCGAGCACGACGCTGACGCTCGTGCTGGCCGCCGTGTCGCTTCCGCCACTGCGGCTGAGCGTGAGCCCGAATGAGCTTGCCGCCATCACGGACAGGCTGCTGCCAGCGAGGCTGATCGACGTGACCGTGGCTGCCGAAGCATCGAAGCCAGTCGGGAACAAGACCTGCAACGCACCGTTGCTGGGCCAGCCGTTCTGGATCGTGAAAATGATCGTGACGACGCCGGTGGCGCCTGCGGGTGAGGAAGTCGGCGTCACGCTCACGGTGCCGAGCGCGCCTGGCGCGACGCAGGTCTGCGAAACGCACACGTCAGTGCCGCCGCACACGCTGTCCACGAGGCAGCCGCCGCAGACCGCGGTGGCGCCGCTGCAGACCTTGGTGTTGCTCGCGCAGTGCGTGCCCGCTGGCAAGGGGTTGTGCTGCTGGGTGCCGGAGCTGCAGGCCTCCTTCGTGCACTCGTTGCCGTCGTCCGCGGGCAGGTCGGTGTCGAGGTTCGCGTTGGTCATCCCGAGTGCGCCGTTGCACTCCACTTGCTTGCAGTCGCCGGTCACCTGACTGGCGGGGGGCAACGCTGTGCCAATCGTGGTGTAGTTGAAGCCGCAGACGTTCGTGTCGCAGGCGCGCGTCTGGCAGAACGTGTCGGTGCCCGAGCAGGTGCTCGCGAGCAGGCATTCCACGCAGCTGCCGCCGTTGCAGAAATTGCCGCCGTTCTGGTTGCACGCGACACCCGAGGCTGTCGGCGTGTGCGCTGGGGTCTGGCCCTGGCAGACCTCGTCGGTGCACTGGTTGTTGTCGGAGGCGGGCACGTCGGTGGGATCGGTCGCGTTGACGACGGCGCCGCTGGCATCGCACTGACGCTGGATGCAGTCACCCGCGGTCTGGGTCGCCACCGCGCTGCCGGGGTTGAGCGTGATCGACCCGCAGGTGTGGTTGGTGCAGCTGTATGTCGTGCACTCGGCGTTGGTTCCGCAGTCACTGGCTGCTACGCACGCGACACAGGCGCTGCTTGCATCGCACACCTTGCCGCCGCTCTGGTTGCACGCGGTGCCGGCGGTCGAGGGCCGGTACTGTGGCGTCTGGCCCTGGCACACCTCGTCGGTGCACTGGTTGCCGTCGGTGGGGGGTACGTCGGTCGGTAGCGCGACGCTCACCACGGCGCCGCTGGAATCACACTGGCGCTGTGCACAGTCGCCGGCGTTTTGGGTCGCGAGCACGGTGCCGGCTGGTTGCTTGCTTGGTACGCAAGCGTTGCTCGTGCAGGCGAACGTCGTGCACTCGGTGTCGCCGCCGCAGTCGGTTGCGATCAAGCACGGGACGCAGGCGCCGGCGCCATCGCAGAGTTGGCCGCCGTTCTCGTTGCAGGCGTGGCGGACGGCCGTGAACGGGTGCTGCAACGTCCCGTTGCTGCAGATGTCGTCCGTACACGCCAGGCCGTCGGACGCGGAATCCAGGTTGTCGTTTACCGTGGTCGTGCCGCCGTTTCCGTCGCACACGATGCTCTTGCAGTCGCCGACCGTCTGATGTGCGGGCAGAAGCACCACGCCCTGGCCGACCTTGTGCACGCCGCACTTGTTGGCCAGGCACGTGCGGACATGACACTCGGTGTCGCTGCCCGCGCAATCGGTCGCGATGTGGCACTCCACGCCGCCATCGTCGATGCCTGCGTCGTCCACCGCCGCATCGTGACCCGCGTCGTGTTTGGCCAGCATCCCGGCGTCCATCCCGGCGTCGTGCGGCTTGCCGGAATCGCCGGGCGCCGCGGCGTCCTTGGCGCCCGCATCGGTCACGACCACCGCGCCGTCCATTCCGGCGTCCTTGGTCACGTCATCCTTCTTGATCTTGCTGCGATCGAAGGTGGTGACGAGGGAGCAACCGGCAACGACGCTGAGCAGCGCCGTGAGGAAATGGATCGAGCGAACCGCGTTGCGCATGCCTGGACTCCGGGTGCCAGCGGGCGGACCCCCTCCGCGACTGACCCCCGCACTTAACCACGACTGAGCGGCAGCGTGAAGCGCCGAGTTGAACGCGCTTTGCCTACTGCCACAGACATGGTGCCCCCTGTTTGGGCGCCAGCGTGGTTTTCACTATGCTCGGGCCTGCGTTCCAACCCAGAAGTCGAGGCAGCGACGGACAGAAAGCGAACACTCTGCAAGCCGCGGGCGGCGGTGGCGGTAACGGCGCGGGCGGCCAAGGGTGGCGCAGCCGCCGGTGCGGCGGCCAATGGCTCCAACGGCGCCTTCGGGTTCTGGATCGCTGGCGGCAGCGCAGGAGGCGGCGGCGTCGGCGTGGGCCGTATACGCATCAATAGCATCACGACGGGCAGCACCTGCAGCAGCCACCAGAGCCCTACGGCATCCGTCTCATGTCCGTAGGTTGCTGGTCTCCGGCCGGCCGCAGCGCCAGTGCCTGCCGACGGGCATGCTAAGGGCCCGACGCGAAACAACTCGGTCGCCTCGACGCCGATCCATCCCCGACAGCAGCGTTGCGAATCCTCGAAATACAGGGAGTATTCCATCGAATTCGCGCCTTGCTTCCGGGGCGCCTCAACGCCGCACCGATCGACTTGTTTCGCGTCGGGCCCTAAGCTGGCCAGCGTGGACGATCTCGAGCAGGTCTTCTCCACGCTGCATCGACCTGAAGCAACGAGCGGGCCGCCCCAAGGATCTCGAGGACATCCGTGCACTGGAGCTCTTGAAGCGCCAGGCTCCACATGGTTGACGACATATCACGCGCGTTCACGGCGAGCGACGAAGAACGGGCGCGGGCCTGGGCGCGGCTCTCGTACCGCGCGCGTCTGCGTTGGCTGCATGGCGAAAAGCGCTCGCGAAACGTGCCGCCGACGCCGCGCAGCGAAACGCCCGGACGCGCACGAGAACGACGTCGACTGGAAACGCTGACACGCCCCATCCCTGCAGGCTGGCAAGCGTACGTTGCACCTGCTCGCGCCAGCGCTTCCGCATGTGTGGCTAGCGGGCGGTGGAGGCGCGCGCGAGGTGGCGCAAAGCTCACCACGTCGGCGCTCCGGCACCTCCACGATCGTCTCAGCCCAGCGCGGGGCACCCGCAGCTCTGGTGCTCAATCGGGACGTAACGCGGTCGATGCCGATCCCGGTGCGCTGCAGGTCGTGCCGGCCACCCGGGTGCTCCACCGCATCTGAGTGCGCAGCTCGCACGAGGTCGAGGCACGCCCGCCCGCAGAAAAGACCGCACGAATACTCGTGTATTTCGAGGATTTCTTCGAGGACGTAAGCCGCTATGAGCCATTTCTGGACAGCTCTTCAGGCCCCGTAGAATTTCAGCGCATTGTCTCGCAGCAGCGCGCGCAGCGCCTGCGGTCCGCGCTCGGCTGCGATCTGCGCGTAGGCGTCGAACAGATCCACGTACGAAGCGCTGACCTTGTCCATCGGGAAGTTCGACGCGAAGAAGCAGCGCTCCACACCGAACACATCGAGCGCATGCCGCAAGTACGGACCGAGCTTGTCGACCAACTCGCTCGCGTCAGGTTGCCGGCTGCGCTTGTGGAAGTCGAAGCCCAGGACCGGCATGACCAAGCCCGAGAGCTTGACGTGCACGTTCTTGCATTCGGCCAGCCGGGCCAGGTCTTCGCGCCAGCTGCCCACGATCCGGTCGCGCTCGGACGCGCTGTGACCAACGCCGGCGAACGGGCCGGCTGCGCCGACCGGAGTGCCGACGTGATCGAGCACGATCGGCGTTTGCGCGAAGCGCTGCGCGAGCGCGGTCACGTCGGGCAGCTGCAGCGAGTACACGCAGGCATCGAAGCGCAACTTGCGCGGGTGCAGTTGTTCGAAGCCACGCAAGAAGTCCTTGTCGCGCAACAGGTCCGGTCGCTTGGCCCAGGCGTGCACGCCTCGATCGGGATGGTGCGCCGCCATGTCGCGGATGCCGCGCACCTTGTTGCTGGCCGTGAGGTGCGCATCGAGCACCTCGCCCGCACGCGGCGAGCGCAGATCCGCGCGCGCCACGATGGCGGCCAGGCGCGTTCCCGCATCCGCATAGCCAAGCGTCTCGAGCCAGCGTGTCTCGCCCACCGGAGCGAGCGGGCCAAACCCCAGCCACTCGGCTTGCACGTGCACCATGGCTTCGGTGCGCAGCGCCTTTGCATCGCGGCTGCGATCGGCGGGCAAGTACGGCCGCAGCACGTAGTCGGGCTTGCCCAAGGACGCGCGTAGCGGCCGCGGCATCAGCGCGCTCGTGAGCCTCGCGTAAGCATCGGGCCACGGCCGCAGGAGCCTGGCGAGCGGCGAGTCCGCTCGCGGCGTGGTGTAGGGATCCCAGTGATGGACGTGGGGATCGACGATCGGGAAGTCAACGCTTGCCATCGACGCAGAATGCCTCTGACCGGCCCATACCTGCCAGAGGCATCACGCGGCTTTCGACTCTGCCTTGCGCTGCAGTGGGCCAGCGGCTCGCGCGCGCTGCTCACTGCCGTGCGATCAGCTCGGAACGAAGGGCTTGGGCGGCGGCAGCTGCACACAGCCGTAGACAAAGGTGATCTTCTGGTACTTGCCAGCCTTGGCCGCATCACACAGCGGGCCCGTCAAGTTCACCGTCGCGCCGTCGGCGCCGAGGTTCCACACGGCGTCGTTGCCGAGCATCTTCGGCATGTCTGCGTCCATGCCGTTCTCGGTCACGACCATGTGCAATTTCTACGGCGCCATCGGCTTCGGGTCGAGATGGATGGTGCAGGAGTCGCTGCCCACCGTGACGGTCTGCTGCACGATGTCCTTGAGCTTCTGCTGCAGTGTGGCGCTGTCACTGAGCGTGAGGGACGGTGCAGTGCCGCCGGCCATGGCGACGCGCTGCTTGTCTGCGCGGGTCAGCTCGCGTGGCGCGTCAAGTCAATGCCGCGAGCGGGCCAGCGCCTGGCGCAGCGGCTCGACGATGGCGCCGCACTGGGCGCAGGTCGGCTGCTTGGCGACGAGCGCGTTGAGCGGGCCAATCGCAGCGATGAACACCATCAGCGTGGGGATCAGCACGAAGCCGTCGCACAGCAGCACGGGCGCGCAGCATAGCGCGACGCCGAGCATCGCGAAGTACGCGTACCGCAGCTTGCGCCAGTGACCCCACGGCCGCACCGTGCGCACGTCGTCGTTGCAGCGGGAGCAGTGGCCAGTCTTCGACGCAGTCGCTCGCATCATGGGCAGTGTTCCTGTGGGGCGGGCCGGCGGGCCGCTCCAACGCCAGACCCTCGCGGGGCCGAGCTGTGCTACTTGTGCAGTCCTACCCCAGGGAGCATCCATGGACCAGGCTGAGATCGCTGCATTGCTTAACCAGAACAAGGACGGTTGGTCCAGTACGATGGGGATGTCCTTTGTGAGCGCCTCCGCCGATGCCGTCGAGGCCGAGTGGACCGTCGGCAAGCAACACCTGCAGCCCTACGGCATCGTTCACGGGGGGGTCCACTGCGGCGTGATCGAGACCGTGTGCTCGGTGGGTGCCGCCATTTCCGCCACGCAGCGCGGTCACAAGGGTGGGGTGGTGGGCCTCGAGAACACCACCAGCTTCATTCGCGCGGTCCGCGAGGGCGCCAAGCTGCGCGCCAAGGCCACCCCGGTCACGCGCGGTCGCACCACCCAGGTCTGGCAAGCCGAGGTCCGCGACGAGCAGGAGCGCCTGGTCGCGACCGGTCGGGTCCGCCTGCTCTGCGTCGAAACCGGTGCGCCGCTCGGCTAGGAGGGTTCGGTCATGCAGAACAAGGTCATCGTGATCACGGGCGCAAGCTCGGGCATCGGGGCTGCGCTGGCGCAGCTCGTGGGTGAGCGGGGTGGCCGGCCCGTGCTCGTGGCGCGTCGCTCGCAAGAGCTGCAAGCCGTGGCTCAGCGCTGTGGCTCACAGGCGCTGCTCGTGGTGGCCGACGTGACCCAGCGTGCGCAGGTCGAGGCTGTCGTGCGCCAAGCGCTCGCACGCTTCGGCCAGATCGACGTGTGGGTCAACAACGCCGGTCGCGGCATCACCCGCAACGTCTCCGAACTCAGCGACGCTGACTTCGACGAGATGATGCTGGTGAACGTGAAATCGGCGCTCTACGGCATGCAGGCCGTGTTGCCGCACTTCAAAGCACGCAAGAGCGGGCAGATTCTCAACGTCTCGTCCATGCTGGGTCGCGTGCCATTCGCCCCATTTCGCTCTGCGTACTGCGCCTCCAAGCACGCGCTCAACTCGCTCAGCGCGAACTTGCGCATGGAGCTGCGCCCGGACTATCCACAGATCCACGTCGGGGTCGTGCACCCGGGCGTGGTGAGCACCGACTTCGGCTTGAATTCGCTGCACGGCGGTGTGGACTCGCGAAGCCTGCCGGGCGCGCAGAGCGCAGACGAGGTCGCACAGGTGATCGCGAGCGTGATCGAACAGCCGCGTGCCGACGTGTACACCCGGCCCGCCGCGCAACAGCTCGTGGTCGACTACTACGCCGCGCCAGACATGGGAGACGCGGAGCAGCGACCGCCGTTCATGGTGGGCCGGCGTTGATCGGTCCGGCGTTGATCGGTCCGGCGTTGAGGCAGTGGCTGCCGCGCGTCACGTCAGGATCGAATCGCACACATAGTCCGGGATGATGCCGGTCGCTTCGATCTGCATCTGCGCGTGGTCGCGCTGCGTATTGCCCGACAGCACGAGCACCGTGTCGATGCCGAACTTGTTGCCGCCGAGCACGTCGGTGTCGAGCGTGTCGCCCACCATCAGCACCTGGCTCTTGTCGAGCGTCGGCCGCTGTGCGCGAGCTTTCTCGTAGGCGTGCGCGTACATCAGGGCGTCTGGTTTGCCGAAGCGGATGAAGCGCTTGTGCACGATGCGCTCCATCAGATCGCCCAGACCGCCGACCGCGATCGCGACCTTGTCGGCGTCGACGGGGTAGGTGGGATCGGCGTTGGCGACCACCACCGGGATGTTCTGTTCGCGCAGCAGGTTCAGCGCACGGTTGAGGTCGGGTTGCCAGTCGAAGCCTTCGTCGTCGAGCAGCGCCAGCGCCCGCACGTCGGAGTGCGGATCGCACAGGGAAACAGGCACCGGGGACAGGCCCGCGGCGTCGATGTAGTACGCCGACGAGGGCTTGCCGAGGTAGGCGACCCGGCCGCTGCGGACCTTCGTGCGCAGGAACTCGGTCGCGAGCAGGCCGCTGGTGACGTGCCGCGAGCCAGGGATCAGCTCGCCGCGCGTCGGATGCGCGTAGGCATGCGCCATCACCTCCGGTGAGCGCGAGGAATCGTTGGTCACCACATACAGCTCTTTGCCGGCGTCGATCAGGCGTGCGAGCACCTCGAGCACACCCGGCAGCACGCCCGCCGAGTTCTTCAGCACGCCGTACGCATCGAACAAAATCACCGAGTAGCGGGGCGCGATCTCCGAGAACAGCTGGTTCATCGCGCGCACGATACGCGCGTTCGTGCGCGATGCAATGCGCTCGACGACTCGTCCAGAGGCGCGCGCGTCAGGCTGTCCGTCCCGTGTGCGCAACCCCCGCGACGCACACGTGCACGCCCCGTCGTTCAGGTCGCGCGAGGGCGCGTTGCTATGAACACAGTGCTGGCCGCGATGGCAATCGCCGCGAGCGCCGTGCCGCCCACGAAGGCTCCGCCCACGCTGCCAAAGTAGCTGCCGCCGGCCACCAAGCCCGCGACCGCACCCGCTCCGCCCCACCGCATCAGCGTCCCCGCGACGCGGTCTTCGGCGTTGCTTTCTTCGGCGCCGTGCTCGCCCAGAGGCCCGGGGGAATCCGACTTCGCACCGAGCGCCACGTCGAACCCACTCGCTCGACTGGCGGTGGGCGGCTGGCTGGGCGTCTCGACTCGCTGCTGATTTGTCCCGTTCGTGTCCATTGGACCCCCCAATCTGTTGTGCTGTACTAACATGTAGCACGTGATCTTGTGGGTCGAGGCGGCATGGCCGCCGAATCGCCCTCGCGGGGTGATCCAGGTCAACAGGTCGTCCACATTTTGTGCAACAGCGTACGGTTTAGCGTGGCGGCTGCCCACTTCGCCGTACACCGGTGCTGCGCATCTGCTGCTCGAGATCGCGGAAGCGCTGGGCAAGTGCGCGCACCAGTGCACCGGTCCAGCCATCGATGCCGAGGCCTTCCGTCATGGTGGTCTTGTCGAGCACGAGCACCGTGACGTGGTCCACGGCTTCGACGCTCGCGGCGCGCGGCTCGTCGAGCAAGAGCGCCATCTCGCCGAACACGTCGCCTGCGCCCATCACGGTGAGCGTCTCTTGCTCGCTGCCGACGTTGCGGTACGCGCGGCAGCGACCGCTGACGATCATGTACGCGGCGTCGCCGGGTGCGCCCTCGCGCAGGATGGTCTCGCCGGGCAGGAACAGCTTGCGCGGCAGGTGCAAACCACCGCGCAGAAACGCCTGCACGTCGCGTCGCAGCTCGACCACGCTCGGGTAGCGGTTGGCCGGCAGCGGATGGGTGGCGCGCGCCACGATGTTGCGCAAGCGCTTGGACACGCCCATGCCCGCCGTGGCTTCGTCGATCGGCACGACCTGACCCTGCTCGGTGCGACGCATCAGCGCTTGCACGTTGCCGTCGTCCAGGAACGGCAGCTTGCCGGAGACGATCTCGTAGAGCAGCGCGCCGAGGCCGAAGACATCGGAGCGCTCGTCCATCTCGGCAGGGTTTCCGCGCGCCTGCTCGGGTGCCATGAAACCCGGTGTGCCGACCGGTCCCGGCGTCTCCATCTGCGCACGCGAGCCCGACGCAGGGCGTGACTTGCTCAGCCGCGCGAGGCCGAAGTCCATCAGGTACACCTGCCCGAAGTCGCCGACCATCACGTTCTCGGGCTTGAGGTCGCGATGGATCACGCCGCGGTGATGTGCGTAAGCGATCGCGTCACAGACCTTGAGGAAGATGTCGAGGCCACCTTCCATGCGCTCGGTCGTGCCGAGGCTGTGCTTGGGGTCATGCAGCCACTGCGCGAACGACACGCCCTGCACGAGCTTCATGGTGAAATACGGCGAGCCATCCTTGTCGACCGCGAGCTCGTGCACGGGCACGATGTTCGGATGCTCGAGCTGGCCTGCGATCTGTGCTTCGGCGATGAAGCCGTCACGATAGAATGCCGTGCCTGCGAAGCGCTTGTCGAGGCGCTTGAGTGCGACGTGACGCAGCAGCAAGCGATCGGTGGCCGGATGCACGTGGCCCATGCCGCCCCGGCCGAGCTCCCGGTACATGCACAGATGAGCCGGCAATGGGATGCCCTCGCGCGTGCTCTCCTCGGTGGTGACTTCGTTGTCGCCCGCCACGGGGATCGATTCGATCACGCACACGGGCGGCAAGTTCACTTCGGTGGCCATCGTCACTCCCTGTGTTCGCAGTTGGGTACGTCGCGCTCGCGCCCGAGTGTAAGGTGCGCGCTTGCCGCGGCCAACAGTCGCGCCCCGGCGGCGAGCCTGCGCCTCAGGTCAGCCAGGGCTGTGGCAGGTTTCGCAACGCAAGGCCCAGCTCGCCGGCATCGGCGAAACGCTCGCGCGGCAGTTTGGCGGTGGCGCGCACGAGCAGCGCGCGAAACGCCGGCGTTTCCTGCACGCCGCGGCGCAGCTTGGCGATCGGGGGCAGATCGTCTGCCAAATGTTGGCGCAAGAGCTGCGGCAACTCCCCCGAGAACGGTGCCACGCCGGAGAGCAGCTCGAAGAGCAGGATTCCCGCCGAGTACACGTCGGTGCGCGCGTCCATGCTGCCGAGCGAGATCTGCTCGGGTGCCATGTACGCGGGGGTGCCGAACGCCACGCCGCCCGTGGTGAGGTGGGCGAACGCGCCGCCGCCGTGCAGCTCGGTGTCCGGCGCGAGCAGCTTCGCGAAGCCGAAGTCCAGGATCTTCAGCTGCTCCACGAAGCTCGGGTCGCCATGCAAAAAGATGTTCCCGGGCTTCAGATCCCGGTGCGCGACGCCCATCGAGTGCGCATGCGACAAGCCTTCCAGCAGCTGCAGCATCACGTCGAAGGCTTCGTGCTCCGGGAGCGCGCCCTGGTCGAGGCGCGCGCGCAGCGTGCGCCCCTGCAGGCGTTCCATCACGAGGTAGGGGCAGCCGTCGTGCACGCCGTGGTCGGTGACGAGCACGATGTTCGGGTGGCCGAGCGAGAGCACGACGTGCGCCTCGCGCTCGAAGCGCGGACGCAGCGATTCGTGCTCGGACAGCTCGCGCTTGAGCACCTTGATCGCGACGTCGCGAGCCTCGAGCCCATCCCAGGCCGCGTACACGACGCCGACCCCACCGGCGGCTAGCGCTGAGGTGATCTCGTAGCGCTCGGCGATGCGTGTGCCTTGTGTCAGGCCGCCGTTGGTTTTCAGGTTCTGCATGGCGGCCGGTGGCGGCGCATCTACAGGCCTTCAAGGTCGCCGATTGGATCGTCGTCGCTGCCGGCGTGGCTCGGTGCCGGGGCTTGCTTGGGCGGGGCGGCGAGGGCGGTTTGTGCGGGCGTCGTCGCTCGGAGCTTTGCGCTCGCTGTCGCGCGCGGTCTTCGGCGTGTCATGGATCGCTGCGCGAGCGCGCTGGCCGTCGCGCGCCACGCATGTACCGCCGTCGGCGCAAGCGTTGGCTGCAGCAGCATCAGCGCGCAGCCAGCGGCAGCCAAGACCAGGGCTGCGGCCACGATCAGTGGCAGGTGTGAGCGAGTTGGTACGGCGGCCGCGACGGGCCCGAGTCTGTGCGTTGCATGCATGCGCAGCTCCGTGGGGTTGCGGGACCGAGGCCAGGCTAAGCGCTGCTGCTGCGAACGTCGTTGCGCAAGACGCTCGCACAAGCACTCGGCCAAGGCAAAGCCCCAATCCGCGCGTCCCTGTTCGGTGCTGCCGAGGGACGCGGCGAAGCTTCACGAGCACGGAGCTCAGTCGTTGTACGCTGGGATGGCGATGCGCCGAGGCGCAAAAGCCTCAGCCGCCCGCGCCCGCGCCGCCGACGGATCCGGGTTGTGGTGGCCACGAGCGCAATGCTAGGAGCCTGTCGGAGAAAGCCGGACCGACGGGAGCGCCTTCTTCGACAGGCTCCTAGGCACCCGCCACGCCATGGACGATTTCTCCACGCCACTTCGGATCAAAGGTTATCTGGTCGCACCCGAGCTCTTCACCACGGGGTACGCGGCTGGCAACGGGCCGTGCGCCTGCGTCTCTGCGTGCTGTCACCGGGGTGCGTACATCGACCTCGGCGAACGCGACCGCATCCTTGCGCACGCCGAGGCGGTCGCGGCCGAGATGGATGAAACTCAGTCTCGCGACCCCTCGACCTGGTTCGAGCCGGGTGAGCTGGTCGATCCTGACTTCGTTTCGGGCAAATGCGTGGGCACGGCCGTGGTCTCAGGCACGTGCGCGCTCTTGGACAAGCGCGGCTACTGCTCGCTGCAGGTGATGGCGAACCAGGCTGGTTTGCACAAGTGGGCCATCAAGCCAATCTATTGCGTGCTCTTTCCGATCGAAGTGCTCGACGGGGTGATCCGCTGGAACCCCGCCATGCAAGGCAAGCAAGCTTGCTGCTCCGTGCAGGCGCGCTTCGAGACCCCGCTCTTCGAGGCTTGTCGCGAGGAGCTCGTGCACTTGATCGGGGAAGATGGCTATCAGGCGGTGCGCGACCACTACTCAGCGCAGCTCGCCCGTCGCGACGCCACTCGCTGACCTGGCCGCCGGCTCACGCCGCGCTTTCGGTTGCCGCCATTGGCTGCAGCCCTTCGGCCGCACCGAACAGCTGTGCGTCGACCGTGCTCTTGCCACGCCGCTTGCGCTTCTGGGGCTCGCGAGCGGCGCTCGGCGCTGTGATCGGTCGACTGCCGATCTGCGCGATGCGCTCCTGCAGCTGCGTGTTGTCGCCCGCGAACACTCGCGCGTACGCGAGCGCGCGCTCGCTGCACGCGGTCAGGCGATCGAGCTGCTCCTGCAGCTGCGCGCGTGCTGCTTGCAGCTCGGCCTCGTGGTGCTCAACCGCCAGCTGGGCCGCACACACCGCGTCGCGGCAACTCGAGAGCCGGCCGAGGTCGAGGTCGGGGAAGTGCACGTCGGACAGCGCGTGGGCGTAGAGCGCGAGCACCTCGTGAGCGAAGCCGGGGACGGGGTCGCGGGTCGGTTCGAGCTTGGGTTCGGGGGCAGGCATGCGATCTCCTTGTGTAGCTGAACTCATGTTCAGGTTCTACCGGAGGTCGTCATCGAAGGCAAGCTAGCCGTTCGTTGCCAGCAGGGCCGCGAGCCGATCGAGCTTCGGCAAGACCGCGTCGCGTGCTTCGGAGCGCATGCGGAAAATCACGCGCTCCACGCCGAGGGCGCGGTACTTGGTCAGCGCCTCGGCGTTGGCGGGTACCCCGTAGACGCTGATCGACAGGCTGGCGCGTGCACGCCCGCTCCGCTGCCTGCGCCGCTCGAGCTCGTCGAGCAGCGGCCGCAGTGCGTCGGGGCCCATGCCCCCATCGATCGGCAGCCAGCCGTCGCCATAGTCGAGCACGCGGTCGATCGCCTGGGTACTGAGGCCGCCGATCACGATCGCGGGGCTGGGTCTTTGCACGGGCTTGGGGTGACACCAGATCTCGTCGAAGCGCACCAGCTCGCCGCGGAAGCTTGCCGTGTCTTGCGTCCAGATCGCGCGCGTAGCGAGCACCTGCTCCTTCATCTTCTTGAAGCGCGTCTTGAAGATCGTGCCGTGGTTCTCCATCTCTTCGGCGTTCCAGCCGCCGCCCACGCCGAAGATGAAGCGGCCGTTCGAGAGGCGGTCCAGTGTGGCCGCGGCCCTGGCCGTGACGATGGTGTCCCGCTCGATCAAGAGGCAGATGCCCGTGCCCAGCTTGATGGTCTTGGTCACGACCGCCGCGGCGCACAGCGCGCCGAAAGGATCGAGCGTGTGCCAGTACTCCTCTGGCAGCTCGCCCCCTGCCGGGTAGGGTGTCTTGCGGCTGGCCGGGATGTGCGTGTGCTCCGGCAGCCACAAGGACTCGAAGCCGCGCGCCTCGGCTTCCTTGGCCAGCTCGTGGGGAGCGATCGAGTAGTCGGTCACGAACATGGTCAGGCCGATGTGCATTGCCGCGCCTCCGGGGATGAGCGCGAGCATAGCGACAACCCGAGCGGCGATGGTTAAATGTAGGGCGGAGTTGCGAGAACAAAGGGGTTCCCAATGCGCACTTTCCCTGGGTGGCAGAGCGTTCTGGTATGTCTGGCGGGTGCGTTCTTGGCGCAGTGCACGGACTCGGGACCGAGCGGCGGGACCCCGAGCACCAACGTCCCGGTGGGTGCGCAGCTGGTTAAATCCGACGTGCCGCAGGACAGCGCGCCCGCGGCCACCGCGGCACAGGTCGCAGCGCTCGGCGAGAGCAATCGTGCGTTCGCCTTCGAGCTGTACGGCGAGCTCGGCAAGAGCTCCGGGAACCTGTTCTTCTCGCCCCAGAGCATCTCGACCGCGCTCGCGATGATCTACGCGGGCGCACGCACCACGACCGAAACCGAGATGCGCAACACGCTGCACTTCGGCGCCGACCAGACGCTCTTGCACGCAGCGTTCAACGCCACCGGGCTCGCACTGGCGCAACGCAAGACGCAGCTTGCGCCGATGAGCGAGGGCACCGGCTTCGAGCTCACGGTCGTGAACCAAGCCTGGGGCGACAAGCAGGCGAGCTTCCTCGATCCCTACCTCGACGTGCTGGCCAAGAACTACGGCGCAGGCCTGTTCCTCGTGGACTTCGCGAAGGCGCCGGACGCCGCGCGCCTGCTCATCAACAACTGGGTCGCCGAGCAGACCAAGGATCGCATCAAGGATCTGCTCGCCGCTGGTTCGATCGACTCGAACGTCTTGCTGGTGCTCACGAACGCGATCTACTTCAAGGCGAGCTGGCTCTCCAAGTTCGATCCGAGCAAGACGCAGAGCGGCACGTTTCACGCGCAGGCGGGCGATCGGCCTGTGCCGATGATGAAGCAGGTGATCGAGGCTCGTTACGCGCAGAGCGCCGACTACCAGGCGGTCGAGTTGCCGTACGTGTCGCCCTCCGTGCGCATGCTCGTCATCTCACCGGCGCAGGGCCGTTTCGACGCGGTCGCGCAGGCGCTCGGCAGCACGTTCGACGCGATCCGCGTGGGCCTCTCCACGTACACCGTGACGCTCGCCATGCCCAAGCTCAGCTTCGAGTCCACGCCCAAGCTCAAACCCGCGCTGCAGGCGCTGGGGATGAACGAGGCGTTCACCGATCGGGCCGATTTCTCTGGCCTCGATGGCAAGCGGGACATCTTCATCTTCGACGTCGTGCACAAGGCGTTCGTCGCGATCGACGAAGCGGGCACGGAAGCGGCTGCGGCCACTGCGGTGATCTCCGGCACGGTGTCGCTGAAGCCGCAGGCCACGCTCACGCTCGACCGGCCGTTCATCTTCCTCGTGTACGACGACCCCACCGGCGAGGTGCTCTTCCTCGGACGCTTCAGCGACCCGGGCTGAGCTGGCCTGCCGCCTGGGCCGTTGCTCCTTGTCGGAATCCTGCGCATCGCAGCGCTGCTCGTTATGCTGCGCGAAGTGAACCACTCAGCGGTCGCGACATGGGTGCACGGTCTGGCTCTTTTGCTCGGGTGTGCGGTGTACGCGTGCGCCGGCGTGGGCTACGCGCAGGCGCAGGCCGCACCGCCTGCCGGGGCCCACGATGACTGGCAAGTGTTCGACGCGCAGACCCACGCCGCGTCAGGCGCCGTGCCGCCGCCCTCGGTGCTCTTGCCTCACGGGGCGCAGCCCGTGGAAGAGGAGGGTCGCCGCTGGCTGCAGGCCGCAGAGATGCGCAGCGCGTCCGCGGTTGCGCCGACCTTGCAGCTGACGCTGACGGGGCTCACAGCGACCATCACCGCAGGTGCGATCGTGCCTGCCGTGCTGTTCGCGGCGGGTGCCGGCCCCTGTCATCTCGCAAGCTGCCGTGATCTCGAAATGCAACTTTGGGTTGCAGGCGGCGTCGCTGTGGCGTTTGCGATCCTGACCGAGGAGCTGCTGCGTCCGTTGGCGCAGACGCAGAGCTACCGCTCCGAGCTGCTGGGAGACGCTGACGCGCTCACCCGATTGCTCACGATCTCGCAGCCCGGCGCGCACTATGACAATCCGCGCCAAGCCCAGATCGCGCGCACCGTCCAGGATCTCGACTTGCTCTTGCGCAGGCGCGAGCAGTACACGGTGGAGCCGCCATCGTTCTTCACCGGCATCGCTGCGGGCGCCGCGCTCGTGTTCGGGACGTATGCGGTCCTGTTCGCTGCGACTGCCGACACGGCGCGACCGCGAACCACGGAGATCCAGGTCTTCTCCATCGCCTCGGCCGTCAGCCTGGGTGCAGCGATCTCCGGCTTCGTCTGGCTGCAGAACACGCGCAGCACGCGCGAGGAGCTGAGCCAGCACATCGAACGCAAGACGAGCGAGCTGCGCCAGCTCTTGCCCGACGCGCCGCCACTGTCCCCGTGAGACCGCGGGGCGCTCGGGCGCTCACAGCGAGCGAGCCCGCCTGCGCTTGGCTCCGAGCCGCTGCGTGACGTCGCTGCCGAAGGCGATGAACTCGTCGCTGAGCTGCAGGTGCGCACCCTGGGCGGCTTCCATCAGCGCTTCGTAGCGCGCCAAGACCTCCGGTGCACCGGAGGTCTTGGCGATCGAGGCGTAGGCTCGCGCGTAGTCGGCAAACAGCTCCTCCTCCCCGGCCGCGAGTGCGGTTCGGGCCGCACGCAGGTACAGCTCTGCCATCTGAAGCGGAGCGTGGCCGTCGCTGCGGCCGGGCACGCAGCGATCCAAAAGACGCGAGCGTGCCATGCCCGGCTCGCCCTCGATGAGCACGCAGCCGCCGCGTCCGCGCGTCACCTGCATCAGGCGTTTGCGCAGCTCGGCCACCATGCGGTCGCGTCCGACGAGCTTCGGCGTTTGCAGGTACGCCGCGCGCAACGCCGGCCCGTCGTCCAGCGTGATGCCGGCGATCGCGGTCAGTCGCTCCACCACTTCGCCAGCGCTCGACGGCCTGCGCGAACGATCCAGACTGAGCAGTGCCATCACCAACTCGCTCAGGTGCTCGGGGATCGGCGGGTCCAGCCGGTGCGGGTCCGCTGGTCGGCTGCGCCAGAGATCGGTGAGTTGGGTCAGGTCGCCCGCAGGGTAGGCGTGACGCTTGAGCAGCAACCAGTACGCGGCCGCGCCCAGCGCGTAGAGATTCACACGGCCATCCAGCGCTTCTCCGCGCAGTGCTTCCGGGGAGACGAACGGTGGGGTGCCAACGGCGTCTTCCGCGACGCCCATCGGGATCATCGTGCCGAAGTCGATCAGCTTGGCGGCACCGCTCAGCGCGCAGCGCACGTTGCCCGCGCTGACGTCGCGGTGCACGAGCCTGCGCGAATGCAAGAGCGCCAGCGCCGTGCCGACGTCGCGCAACAGGCCGCAGACCCTGCGCCAGGTACTCGCGCTCGAAGAGCGCAACGGCCTCGGCGAACTCGGCGCTGTGCTCGTCCACGAGCAGCTGCTTCAGCGCCACCTCGGCTCCCGACGCCGTATCGAGAGTTCGATGAACGACGGCGCTGCCCCCTTTGCCGAGCGCTTCCTCGAGCACCTGATAGCGCGCTCCTATGTGCTGCACGCGCACGCTCGTTGCATTCCCGCGATGTTAGCGCAGTTATCACGCGGACGTTCCGCGACGTGCAGCCGCAGTGGGATGTGTGGAAGTGGCGGACCGAGGGAGCCAGAGCGCAGGTCCGTTGCGGTCGTGACTTGGTATCCCTGCGTCACCGGTGCACTCTGCGCACGCATGCGTGTGACAATGAGGCGTGGTTTTCGAGAGACTTCCCGGGCTTGCACCGCGCACACACGCACAGCTCGTTTGGCTCACGTCGCTCGACGAACGTCCGAATGAGTGAGCTTTTCTGCCCACCCCGGGCCACGTTGGGGGGCAGGATACGCGCGCTGTCAGTGGAAGGTGTTCAGAAGATGAGAATGCGTGAACTGTTGGTCGCGACCGTAGTGGCCGTGGCGGGGTGCTCGGCGACCCCAGCCACGACCCAGCGTCAGGGACAGGGAGCTGTCGGCACACCGTCCATCCCGGTGACCCCGGACGGCAAGTGCCTGACGCCCGGCGCCGTTAGCTGCTTCTGCGAGGACGGCCAGCTGAGCGGCACGCAGATCTGCTCAGCGGACGGAACGCTGTCCACCTGCATGTGCACCGACTCGCAACCGACGACCGGCGGGGCTGGGACCAGCGGCACCACCACCGGTGTCGCGATGCCCTCGACTGCAGGGCTGTGCAAGCAGCTCAAGAACCTGAGCAACTGCAAGGCCTCGTCGTACGCGGCCACCGCGCTGCCGGCCTCCGTGCTCTTTCTGCTCGACCGCTCGGGCTCGATGGCCTGCAACCTGCCGCCGCTGCAGAGCAGCACGGATTGCGAGGCCAATGCCGCGCCGACCGATCCGAAGATGCCGACGAAGTGGCAGATCACGAAGGACGCGCTCAAGCAGGTCTTCTCGGACATGAACAAGCAGGGCAGCACCGCCTCCGTCGGCATGACGTTCTTCAGCACGAATGATGCGTGCGGTTCCGACTCCTTGCCGGTCGTCGCGGTCGCACCGCTAACCTCGCAACAGGTCACGTCGCTGGGCGCTTCACTCGACGCCATTCAGCCGAACGGCGAAACACCGATCGTGGGCGCTTCGTCTTTGGCGTATGCGTATCTGCACCAGGAGGCGAACAAGACCAGCAGCTGCGCTGAGCCCTGTGGCGCGCACGGCAATCGCTTCGTGGTGCTCATGACCGACGGCACGGATTCCTGCCCGATGCCTGCGCGCTCGCAGGACGCAGCCGCCTGCACCGCCGCCGGTAGCTGCAGCAAGCTCTTGCTCACCAAGACGGCGCCGGAGGCGCTCGCGGCGAACATCCGCACCTTCGTGATCGGCTCACCCGGCAGCGAGCTGGCGCGAGGCTTCCTTTCGGAGCTGGCGGTGGCGGGCGGCACCGCGCGCAGCACGACCTGTGTGCACGACGTCGCCGGCAACAAGGGTGACTGTCACTTCGACATGACCATGTCACCGCAGACGTTTGCTGTCGATCTGGGTGCCGCGCTGAGCAAGATCAGTGGCGCCGCGCTCGCGTGCGAGTTCGCCGTGCCCGACACCGGCGTGCCGGTCAGAGAGGCCGAGGTGAACGTGCAGTACAGCCAAGGAGGCAAGGGCGAACCCGTGTGCCT
>DASVHQ010000256.1:0-1752 GCA_036382515.1 Polyangiales bacterium
GCGAAGGCCTCGTGTCGCTGCAGCGCATTGGAACGCTGGACGAAAAGCTCGTGTCGCAAATCGCGATCGCGCCCAAGGCGAACGCGGACGAGATCTCCGCCGCCGCCCTCGCGCTCGCCACGAGCCGCTCGGGACGCATCGTCGCAAGCGGCGATGCCGAAACCGATGAAGGCCATCACGGCACGAGCGCTCGCGGCAACGCGAGTCTCTACGGCGGCATCGCGCTCGCGACGGGTAGCGTTGCGACGCTGGCGATCGGTTGGGTCTCCTACGCCGAAGCCGTGCAATTCCGAAGCCAGGTCTCGTCACACAACGCGTGCGCGCTCGCGCAAGGTGCGATCGACGTTCTGTGCGTGCAGGCGTTCTCGAAGTACTCGACCCTACGTGATTTCAGCCTTGTATTCGGTGCCCTCGGCTCGACGCTGGGTGTCGCCGCTCTGCCGCCGCTGCTGCCGGGGACGAAAGGCGTGCCCGCGTGGTCCTGGATCGTGGGCGGCGTCGGTGTCGCCGCCGCGGCGACCGGCGTCGCGCTCTGGAGTAAGGGTGACAGCTGTTCGTTCGACAAGTGCGAGACAGATCACCTCGACGCTTCGCTCGGGCAGCTGCTCTTGATCGACAGCGCGCCGCTGCTCGCTGTACCGATCACGTACGGCATCCGCTCGCTCTTGCGCTCGGATGACATCGAAGCTCGCGCGAGCTACCTGCCAGCGGGTGGGGCCGTCACCCTCAGCGGAAGGTTTTGAAGGCGCGTGTCATGACGAAACCACAAGGCAAGAGGCCCGCGAAGGCGGGGGCGCAGAAAGTCTCGGCACTGCCGAGACAAATGCCGACCACAGCAAAGACTGGGAGCAAGCTCGTTCCCACGCCACGAAAGCAACCCGCCGCGCTCGGTGCAGGAAGCCGATTCGACGAGGTTCTCGCGCTCATCGAGGCAGCACGCGGACGGGCTTACCAAGCCGTCAACAGCGAGCTCGTCGGGCTGTACTGGCAGCTCGGCGAGTACATCAGCAAGAAGATCGCGAGCGCCGAGTGGGGCGATGGTGTGGTCGAAGAGCTCGCGGCCACCATCGCGCGCGAGTACCCCGGCATGCGCGGCTACACGCGACGCAACCTCTTCAGGATGCGGCAGTTCTACGAGGCGTACAGGGGGCAGAAGAAAGTGTCGGCGCTGCTGGCACAATTGCCCTGGACCCACCACATGATCATCCTCGGGCAGGCGAAGCCTCCCGAAACGCGCGAGTTCTACATCCTCGCAGCCATCACGGGCCGCTGGTCGTCCAGACAGCTCGAACGACAAATCCTGACTGGCGCCGCGCTTCGAAGCGCTTCGCCCGCGAAGAAAGTGTCAGCAGCGGTGGCACAAACTCACCCGACGGCCATCGAGGAATTCAAAAACGCGTACAGCCTCGAGTTCCTCGAGCTGCGCCATGGCCACTCGGAGGCCGATCTCCACGGCGCGCTCCTGCGCAACCTCGGCCGCTTCATCACCGAGCTCGGCCGCGATTTCTGCTTCGTCGGATCCGAGTACCCAGTGCAGGTCGGTGACCAGGACTTCGCCATTGACCTGGTCTTCTTTCATCGCGCCCTGTCGTGCCTGGTCGCGTTCGAGCTCAAGGTTCGCAAGTTCCAGCCCGAGGACCTCGGCAAGCTGAGCTTCTACGTCGAAGCGCTCGACCGCGACGTGAAGAAGCCGCACGAACGTCCCTCGATCGGCGTGCTGCTCTGCGCGACCAAGAACGACGAGGTCGTCGA
>DASVHQ010000257.1:0-12891 GCA_036382515.1 Polyangiales bacterium
GCGCACCCTCGGTGGACCCGAGCCGGCGAAGTGCGAGCGCGACGAGACCACGCTGAAAGACCCAAGCACCGGCAAAGAGTTCATCTGCGCCACGCCGCCGCCGAACGACAAAGACTAGCGGAGCGGGCGCGGCGCGGGCGGTAGGCGGCATTAAACATGCGGCGGGTGCCCTACCTACCGCGCGATCGATGCGCCATCCCAAGCTGCCGGGCAGAAAGCGCGCTACGATGCCCCTCATGAGCACGAAGCGGGTGTGGACCCCGGGCTTGGTGTTGGGCTTGTTGATGTGGGGAGGCTGTAGTACCTCGACCACGGGCGCGCGCGATGGGGCGGCCGGCGAAGGCGGTGCTGCAACAGGCGGCAACGGCAGCGGAGGTACCGACGCAAGTATGGCGGGCGAGGGCGCGGGCGGCCGGCACGCGGCTGGTGGAAGCAGCATCGATAGCGGCCGAGGTGGCGGTGGCGGGTCTTTCGTCGACGCCCCAGACACGGGCGCCACGGATGCCACGCCGTCGGGCGACATCGGCGATGCGCGTGGGGCCCCCGAGGGCGGCGGCGGCACCGTCGCCCTCACCTACGACCAGGTCGTGCTGGCCGATCATCCCGTCGGCTACTGGGCCATGAGCCGCGCCGCCGCCAGCGAGCCCGACCTCACCGGCAAGGCCAGCGCTGGCACCTACCACGGCGGCACGCCGACGGCGGCGGCCCTGCCGAACGGGGACACCGCCGCCGACTTCAACGGCTCCAGCCAGTACCTCTCCATACCGTCACAGGCATCGTTCTCCATTCCCACCACCGGCAACCTGACCTGGGAGGCCTGGATCCGCCCCGACGTGCTGCAGTTCCCCAACGACGGCGGCGGCGGCTACGTCGACTGGATGGGCAAGTGTGCCGAGTACGCACCCAGTTGCGAATGGGAGGCGCGCCTCTACGACACCACCAACTCGCAGAACCGCTGCAACCGGCTGTCCGCGTATGTCTTCAATCCCGGCGCCGGGTTGGGATCAGGCGCCGACTGGCAGCCGGCCTGTGGACTGCTGCAGGCGGGGGGCTGGTACCACGTAGTCGGCGAATACACCACGCTCAGTCAACCAGCGGCGTGCCCGAACAGCGCCGCGTATCCGGGCGCCATCAACATCTGGGTCGACGGCGTCCCCTGGAGCCAGCCCGCGCACAACCCCACCGGTTGCATGGGCCAATACAGCATCGTGCCGCGCGCCGGTGCCAGCGCGGTGAACATCGGCTCCATGGCCCTGGACACCTGGTTCCAAGGCGCCGTCGGCAAGGTCGCCATCTACGACACCCTGCTGTCCCAGGCGCAGATCACCGCGCACTACCGGACCATGACCGGCCAGCAACCGAGCGGCACGTGCGGCAACACCTGCACCCTGTCGCCCTGAGCCGACCTCGACAGGATGCCGGTTTTCCGGCAACCGTGCCTAGTAGCTCGATTCTACTGAATCGAGCTACGTCAGGACAGTCAGTTGGCCGAGTCAGATCGATGCTTTGTGCGGGCGGTAGGCCGCATTGAAGATGCGGCGGATGCTCTGCCTACCGCGCGGCGGATCTAGATGGCCTACGCAGCTTCGTGAGCTGACTGGACGCGACGTCGAGCGTTGTCCGCGTTGCGGCGATCGTCTCGAGCACCGACCCGTGATGCCGACGCTCTGCCGCGCACCCCCAAACCCGCTCCAGGTCGACGCATGAATCGACACGCCCATCCGAACTCTCGCGATCGCCGTAGCCATCGCCATGGCACCGCTGCGCCCGCCGACCTCGCGAGCCACACTTCCAGTCGCTCGTCAGCGCACACCAGAGCGTTCGAGCGACCCTCGACGCGCGCTTTCAGCGAGCCCGCCTCGTCACGTGATGGCGCGAACAGCCCCGCGAATCGTCGCTCGACCGCGGCCCGCACCTCGAAATGTGCATAGCGTGACCTGACGCCGCCTCGCACCCCGCCGCTCCGGGCTCCGTTCAACACGGCACTTCCCCGCCGGACCGGGCAACGGCGTGCTGGATCTTCAGGCGTTGAGCAACGGGTCGGCGGGGAAGTGCTCATCGTTAACCACTTCGGTGGCTTGACGCCGCGCTCGAGCCGCCACTACTGGCAGAAGCTGCCGTCGAGCAAGCGACACTTGCCGCTCGTCCCACCCTGGGTGGTGACCACGCAGTGGGCCGGACGCGCGCAGCTCGGGCCGATCACCGTGTCGCAGACGCCATCGTCGGCGGCATCCTTCATGCACATGCCTTGGCTTTGGCCTGCAGGCACGATGCAGCTCGCGCCAGCCGCGCAGGCGACGACGGAGCCGTCGGTCAGGGTGCCGCAGCTCGCGCCCGAGGCCGCGGCGAAGCCAACCTGCACACAGCGGCCCGGGCTGGCGTTGCAGTACAGGCCGACGCCGTGATCGCAGTCAGGCAAGGTCTTGCGCTTGGCGTCGCAGTTGGCGCCGGCCACGGTCGGTTGCAGCTGACACGTGCCGGAGCTGCTCTTCGTCGCGCCCACGCAGCTGAGGTTGTGCAGGCAGGGGTGGGTCTTGTCGCAGCTGTCGCCGGTCTTCGGCGGCGTGACGCAGGTGTTGGTGGCGCCATCGCAGGCCAGCACCGCGCCGCAGGAGCCCGTCGACGCGCAGGAGTCGCCGACCTTGGGCTGGCTCGCGCAGCTGCCACACGCGGCGGTCTTCGGCAGACTGCAGTAGCCTGACTGGCACTGCCCGCTGAACGCGCAGGGTGCTCCGTCGGGGATCATGCCCGTGGGCGGCAAGCAGGCCGTTGGCGTGATCCCTGCCAGCAGCTGATCGCAGCTCCCGCTGTGTAGCGCGACGCTACAGTCGAGGGTCCGCTGCGGCGAATTGCCCGTCTTGGGTGCGGCGAGCGAGCGTTCGCACGACAGCTGTTCGCGCGCCTCGCAGGTCATGACATCCGGGTAGGTCGTCTTGTCGTAGAAGCCGGCAGTGCAGGTGTCGCGCTGCCGGCAGCGCGCTTGTGCCAGCATCGTGCAGGCGCTGCTGGCGACGGCGCCGTCGCTTTCCGCCGCCGCATCGGCTGCGTTTGCTCCCGCAGCGAGCCCTCTCGAGCTGCCGCACCCGCTGACGCCGCTACCCGCAAAAAGTCCCAAAACGACCCAAGCCATTTTCGTCATCGCTGGTCTCCTAGACCGACATCAACCGGCCAAGCTGCGTTCTGTTTCGCACCCGCGCGCCGGCACATGGTGCTTGGGTCAGTCGCCTAGCAAGTTGTAAGCCACGCACAGCGAGGTCGCCGTCTGCGCCCGCTAGCCCGCCGGAGCCTAGGCAGCACGAACGGCCTCTCCGCTCCCGGACCACGGCCTCAGTCACCCGCCAGCTGGCCGTTCTCCCGGCACTTCTGCCGCCGCACAGTGCAACTGACGAACGAACCACGGCGGGCGCAACCAGGCGTCGCGGGTCGGGGACCCGTCGCCGACCCGCGATATCCATCCCGCGATCGAAGCCCCGTCTGCATGCCGTGCCGCGCGTGCGGCCGCACCGGGCGAATACCTTGCCGGCGTCGCCCGTCCGGGTGTAACCGCCTCGGCCGAGCGAGAGCCGTGCGCGTTCGTCCGAGCCTGCAGCCCTCAACCACTTCCAGAGGTGATCCGTGAGCGTGGAGCCTGTCGAACCGTGCCGGAGCCAGCGTTGGTCGTGCTGGCTCAGCGTCTGTGCAGTGGCTGCGGTGCTGTTGGTCTGTGCTCCGCAGGCCGAGGCGCACGCCTTGAGCCTGTACGCAGGCGGCCTCGGTGGCTATGGCGTCGTTACGGACGGACAGCGTGGGTTCGATCCATATGGACTGGCGCTAGGCTTGGATGCGGGCGTCACCTTGCCGGTGATTCCGATCTACGTGGGCGCTCGAGGCCTTTGGTTCGAGGGAACGACGCAGAATTCCCACTTCGGATCAGCCTGGACTTCGATCAAGACCAGCTATCTCACCTACGGGATCGACCTCGGCTACGAAGCCGAGCTTGGTCCGCTGGTCTTGAGACCGTCGCTTGGAGTTGGCCGAATCAGCGCGGGCACTTCGGGGTCGGCCGGTGGTGGCGCAGCCGCGTTCCCGGCAGGTGGGCCAGGCAGCTCACTGTATCTGTCCCCGGGGGCCGCTCTTCTGGTGAAGCTCGGCTTGCTGTATGTAGGCGGCGAAGCTCGCTATCAGGTTTCGACTCGGCACGGCTGCCCGGATGCGCTTGTGCTGCTGGCGAAGCTCGGGGTCACTCTCTAGCGCGGACGTGCGCAGGGCGCGCCGTCGCACGCCGGCTGCGCGGCGGCGCTTGCCGCTGGCGCCTGAGCCGTGCTGGCAGCCGTGGTCGATGCAGTGCGTGACGTCGGTCGGTTGCCGCTGCACGATCGCCTGCTGCCACGCGGCGAGCACGGCTGAGTGCCAAGATCGGTCGCCATCGCCCATGCGACGGATCGGCTCCAACACGTCGCTGATTTGCTCGACCGAGAAGCTCGATCTTCACAGCGCATCGTCCCCCGTTTCTGGGACTCGCGCGAAGCGAACCGCTCAATCATGAAACAGTCCAGCTCGGTTGGAGCGGGTCACGGGCGGAGCGCAGGAAACGCGCGCTCGCCATCGGGGCGTAGCCCGCGCGGCCCCGCACCACCGGACGCGCAACGCTTCCGCGCGCCAGATCTCCTGCGCGCCGCTCAGCGCACGACCTTCGCCGCTGCCTCGATGTAGTTGAACGTGTCGGTGACGACCGTGAAATACACGTCGGTCGCATCGACGAACAGGTTGTCCGGTTCGGTGACGTTCCCGACCAGCGATTGCGGAGTGGCCGAAGGGCTCACCAACTTCCACACGTTGCCTCCGCCGGCCGGCTGCACGTTGCAGTGGGCGCCTGCAGTCGTGAAGTAGACCGTGCCGTCTTTGACCGTGAGCGCGCTGGCGCCAGCGAGGTTGGGGACCAGGACGCGCGTGGCGGTCGTGCCCGGAGCGAGGTAGACGAGCGAACCGTCCGTCGGCGAGCAGTCGACGCCGAGATGTCCCAGATTGAGCCAGTAGACGCCGCTGGCATCCACAGCGATCTTCCGTGGGGACACCTGCTGGCTGGCGAGTGTCTCGGCGGCACCGCCACTCGTGGACACGCGCCTGATCACACCACCGATCGTGCCGGCGCTGTCTGCAGCCCAATACACGTGGCCGTCGTAGAGAGCGAGCGACGTCGCACCGCCACCAGACACGCGTACGAGTTCCTGGAAAGCACCTGCGTCAGCCTCAACCGTTCCCGCGAGCGCAACGCGACCGACGACCGTGCTGGCTGCCGTCGCAGGCGCGCCGCTGGGCGGATCCTCCACGTCGAGGAAGTAGAGGTCGGTGGCGTCGACGGCGATCGCTGTCACCCGGTGCAGGCCGGAGACCAGGGTCGTCGCAGTCGCTTTCCCGGAAGTGGCAAGCGCGATGAGCGCGGTCTGATTGTCGCCGTAGTAGACGTGCTCGGCGTCGAAAGTGAACGGGTTGACGATGTTGTGCGGGTCCTTGCCGCTCGCGAGCAGGACCGAGTTCGTGGTGCTCCTCGGGACGCCGTACACTTGTCCGAAGTTGGTGGGGTTCGGGTAGTAGTACGCGTACGGCCCGTGCGCGTTCGGCGCAGCCGCGTCTGTCGGCGCTGGGCCGCCATCGCGCGTGACGACGCCAGCGTCGGCGCTCCCGTAACCTGCGCCGCCGCCGCCAGCTGCGCCAGAGGTGCCCGCTCCGCCGCGACCGGCGCTGGTCGGGCCCGCATCGCTGCCGGTGGCGGCGGTTTGTCGGGCGCAGCTCACGAGCGCGAACGCGGTCAGTGCGGCGCGGAGCACGGGGAGCGCGACGTGTCTCGGTGCATGATTGGGATGGCGCATCCCATGACGAATACGCATGATCCGTGCCGCGCGCAAACGATGTGAAGATCGGCGCCGGGCGCGTTGTTCGCGGGGTCAGATCGCCCCGGCGTTGGCACATGTGCCAACGCGGGGTCGCGCGCGCCGTGCCTCAGCGCGCCGTGTGCACGCAGCGCGGGAAGCGCGTCTGCCCCTGCACCCGCTGCCGCAGCTCGGCTTGCGTGAGCACACACGCAGAGTGGATCGCTTGTGGGAGCCATCGCGCCGATCCGCGGTCCGACGATCGGGAAGGCCGCGGGGCGTTTCCCCGGCAAGTTCTTGAAACGACAGGAGGTCACGCTCGCCAGCGATCGCGCGCTGCGCGGTCGGAATCCCGCGGAAGGTGACGGTTGCTTCCACCTTGGGCAACTCGGAATGCAGTCTTGCAGCCGCGTGTAGGGTTTGACCCTCGAAGGGCCGGGTCGGCCCGGGGTTGCGCGGCCCGAGACGCCGGTCACCGCTGCACGAAGTAGGGTGGGGGTCCCCCGAGGTGCCAGCCACGTTCCCGTACTTGTTCCCGTCATGGGAACGTGCTACAAGACGAGCATGCGGATCTTCAATCTTGGGACGCTCAAGACTTGGCGAGAGAAGTACCCGCAGGCCGATCAAGCGTTGCGCGCTTGGTACAAGACGGTGAAGAAGGCTGAGTGGAGCAACTCTGCCGACGTGAAGAAGAGCTACGCCACGGCCAGCATTGTTACGAGCACTCGCGTGGTTTTCAACATCCACCACAACGACTACCGCATCGTCGTTGCGATCCGGTACGACAAGCAGAGAGTGTTTCTCAGGTTCTTCGGCACGCACAAGGAATACGACGAGATCGACGCAGCGACCGTCTGACGTTGGGGGCGTGAGCCCATCGCGCTCTTGCAGCGCGGGCAAGGAAAGACATCATGAACATCAAGCCCATCCGCACGCCTGAGGACTACGCTCAGGCGATCAAAGAAGTAGAAGCCGACTGGGAAACGGAGTTTCCCGAGGGGAGCGCAGACGGTGAACGCTACGAAGTTCTGCTCACGCTTGTAGAAGCGTATGAAGCAAAGAGCTTCCCCGTCCCTGACCCCGATCCGATCGAGGCCATCAAGATCCGTCTGGAAGACAAAGGGCTAGATGCCAAGGATCTCTTGCCCGTCTTTGGCACGCGTTCCCGTGTCTATGAAGTGATGAAGAAGATCCGCGGGCTCAGCGTCGAGCACATCCGCGAGCTGAACAAGCGCTTGGACATTCCGGCCGAGATATTGCTCAAGAAGTACAAGCTCAAGGCTGTCCCGCACCCGGTGCCCTCGGTACGAGCCAAGGGTGCGTCGGTGGCGTCGTCATCTGCACGGGCCAAGAAGAGCAGCAAGAAGGCGTCACGCAGAGCGGCGTAGCCCACGAAGCCGAGCCCGAACGAAATCGGAGATACAGCCAGGCTCCCGAAGTACCGACCACCGACCTCTCCCGGGGAAATGCTGCTTGAAGAGTTCCTCAAGCTGGAAGCAGTCGCGACGATCCGCGGCCCAGCGATCACGAAGCGCGCGGAATGTTTGCCCGGCAAGTTCTTGAAACGACAGGACGCCACGCTTGCGCGCGATCGCACGCTGCGCGGTCGGAATCCCGCGGAAGGTGACGGCTGCTTCCACCGGCGGGAGACGAGCTGTCGCCGCTTGCCGCAGCCGCGCACGTCAGGTTGCTTACCGGTAAGCAACTACGGGTGTGAGCTGTTCGTGGTTGCTTACCAGTAAGCGAAGAGCATCGAGGCCGGATGGGGTTTGCTTACCGGTAAGGGAGATCGATCGACGCCCAATGAGTCTTGCTTACCGGTAAGCACCTGAAACCGGCGAATCACGGCTGCTAAGGAATCAGGCGAAAACGCAGCGCGCATGGCCTGTAGTGGCTAACGCGCAAGCGTTTTCGAAGGGCAGGGGCCGCGGAGTTGCTTACCGGTAAGCGAATTGGATGGGTGGGGGATGGCTGGCGCTTACCGGTAAGCGAAGGTGACGGGTATGACACCAGCCTCGTGGACGGCCTACTTCGTGCGGCCTACGCACGGGTCGACTTTTCGCTGCATAGGGCAGATAAGTCTGAGCGGGGAGTCGGTCTCCTCGTGCTGCCTCGCACCCCGGGAGCCGCGATGAGATGCCGTGCCCACCGTGTCCTGAGTTCGGCCCGCACCCACGACTCGTGCGCGCGCCGACGCTCGGAGATTGCGCGTCTGCTGTGCCTGCGCCTGTGCTGCGTCGTGGTCGTGGGTTGCGGGGGCGTGAGCTCCGGCTCCAGCCCATCGGACAGCGGTGCGCGAGCGACGTCGTTGCCTGCTTCGGCGACGACTGTGCACGCGCCTTCTCGCGATGCAGCTGCCGGCGACACAGCTGGCAGCGACGCAGGTGGATCGACACCGGCTCCCGGGTCCGGGACGAGCGTCGATGCTGCCGTCTCGCGACGCACCGACGGCGGCAAGGCCGCAGGTGCGCACGTCGACGCCGGGCCACGAAGCCAGCCGCCGAAGACGTACGCCGAGCTCTGCCCCAACTCGACTCCGGGTGTTGGCATCCCGGCGCCAGTCGGCACTGCGCAGCCCGTACGGACGCACCCGCTGTATGAGTACCTCGAGAGCCCTGTCGCCACGGCTGCGAGCTTCGGCTTGAGCAAGGCCGAGAGCTTCGAGCTCATCGAGAATCAGCCAGACCCCGCGGTGTACACGTTCCCCGCGAACGACACGAGCTTCAGCGTCACCTACAGCCCGGCCAATCAGGCCGACTGGCCCGTGTGGCTCGCGTACGCGCACGACGACGGAGTGCAGACTCACACAGTCACGATCGCAGCCGGCGCGCTGACGCGCGGGACGTACCACGTGACCGTGCCGCTCTGGCGCGCGGGGCCGTCTCCCGCCGCCGCCTGGACGAATGAGCGCGTGGACCTCCAACTCGTCGTGCGCGTGAGCGGGCTCGGCTTCACCGCCGACCGACTCCCCGTTCCTCACTACGTGGGCGACGCGCTCGACACGCCGCTGCGCATCACGCTCGCCGGTTGGGACGCCGGCTGGCGCATCACGGATGCCCCTGCGTGGCTTCGTATCGCATCGACACAGGGCACCTCGCTGGGCCACCTAGACCTCGAGATCTTTCGGCTACCGGCGCTCGATGATCTCGGCCCGGGGCACTACGAAGGGCGCTTGTGCGTCGAGAACGCGCGCGGCGACGGCGCGACCATCCCCGTGTATGCCCTCGTGGAGCGCCCACGCCTGCGGCCGCTGCACTCGCAGCGCTACCTGTACAACTTCGCGTCCAGCGAGCAGCTCTCCTCGTACACGTACATCTTCACCGATTTGCGCGAACAGGGCACGTGGCGAGCCACCAGCAGTCAGCCGTGGCTCAAGCTCGCGCGCGCACAAGGCGCAACGAACGAACGGCTCGACTTCACCGTGGACCCCACGGGTCTTCCAGAAGGACGTCATACCGCCGAGCTCGACTTCTCCGATCCGTCGGGCAAGAACGATGACGCACGCGTGATCGTCTACTACTTGAAAGACCAGCGGCTCTCCACGTGGCTGTTCCCATCATCGCGCAGACAAGATGCCGTGTCTCCGGTGAGTCCCCACGCCATCGAGCTCGGCACGACGGTCACCATCCGGGACCTGTTCAGCGGGGATGACGTGACGCTTCCTGACACATGGCTGCAGGCGCAGGCCGCTGCCGTGTCGAAGGACACGCAGCGGCTGTACGTCATCGGCTGGGGCGATAGCTACAATATCTCGGTTCGCAGCTACAGCTGGCCGGAGCTCACGAAACTGAGTGACGTCGCGAGCGGCGCGTACCCCCACGTGACGCCCATGGAAGTCGTCGGCGTGCTCGGCCAAGAATATCTCAACTTGAACCAGGAGATCGTGAACGTGACGGACGGTCGCACCGGACCGATGGTGCGCACGCGCGCGACCCTCAACCAGGAGCGACTGCGCATCTACGACGACGGCTCCACGATCTTCGGGTTCTGGGAGGACGTCGGAGTCCCATCACCGAACGGCCTCGTACACTGGGCGCGGGGCCCGAACGCCGTGTGCGCACATCGTGCTGCGAACGGGGCGACACAATTCCAGTGTGAAGACGAGGCAGGGGTTTACCTGACGCTGCCTGCTGATCTAACCGTCGCAATGTCCGACCAGGGACCCCTCTTCACCCACCAAGGAGGCCTGTTCATCGACGATCCCAGGCCTGGTCTGCCCGACGCCGCATTTTCCGCGACCGGTCAGCCCATTGCTCTGCTCGCGCGCGGTCCTGTCGTGAACGACGGTCGGCAGTGGGGAGACACGCTGCTCATGGATGACAAGGGCGGACACGCGTTCAACTACCTGTTCGAGCCGGGCCCAGCAGCGGTCGAACGCACCCCGCTTCCCACGAACAACAGCACCTGTCCGGGCGTCGCCGGGCAAGTCATCGCCAGCCAAGGCATCAACGCCACGGCCCTCGTTGCCGACCCCGCGCGCGATCGCCTCTACGCCGCCGTTGGCGGCAGCGGCCTCTACGCAGGCGAGCTCGTCACGCTCAGCGGTTCGACGGGCGCCGTCCTCAGCCACGTCGACCTGGGGGGAACGCCTTCGTTCGCCGCCATCAACGACGAGGGCTCCACGCTCTTCGTCGTCCTGGGTGGGCCTGACAGAATCCGCAGCGTCGACCTGACCGGCGCACAGGCGGTGCCAGGCGTCGAGCTCTCGATTCCAGCGTACGTGACCTACGCTCAGGCCTACCTGACCGACATCGCGGTCGCACGCGGCACCACCGACACGGTGGTCGTCACGCGCGCTCATGGCGGCGACACGCTCGGCACTTCGCTGCTGTATATCGGGGGCATCCTGCGCGACGCGAGCCCGCTTGCCGTGTCGTCGATCGCCGCAGGCCCATTCGGCCTGTTCTTCGCCGTCGACGGTTCCACGGGGACCCAGCTCCTGCGCGTGCAAGACCGGCATCTGAACCCGATCGCCGATGTCGCCGGGCTCGTGGGGGATCTGCACTACCAGGACCAGCGCCTCGTCGTAGGAACCTCGCAAAACACTGTGCTCTTCGACGTGAGCACTCCGCAAACGGCGGTGCAGCTTGGGACACTTCCCGTGGGCGGCGCCATCCTCCCCGACACCCCGCACAGCCGTCTGTGGGCGCTCAACATCGGCACGGGCGGCCACGCCGCGCAGCTCGACGAGTACAGCCTGGCTACGTTGAGCGTGGCGGGGACCAGCTCGCTCGACGGCTTTGCAGCGGGCTATCCCACGCACTTCGTGCGCACCGCGTCGGGATGCTTCGCGTACGTCGCAAGCAGTTACGACGCGACGAACGTCGTGCTGTTCGCGCCTCCGTGAGGCGGCAGAGTGGAAGCAATCATCAGGAAGCGCGGCGAAACGAGCGCGGGGCGCGCGATCGCCGCCGAGCGCGGCCGCCTGTCGTTTCCGTAGCGTTCCGGGCGAACACCAAGCGCTCTTGATGGTCGTCGGACCGCGGATCGCCACGATTGTCTCCAGCAACGGCGCCAGCAGCTCGGCGGTGGGCGTCCTTGGTGCCGCTCACGGGAGTCGCCACCGCGACATCGTGGGCGGCCGCCAGCAGCCGAGCTTTCGTCAGGGCGCCGAGCACCGACCGGACTGATGGGGGACTTGAGCTGGCCTGCACCGTGGGCATGGTATCGAAATTAGCGGCGCTCGGTGACGTCGAGCCTCCAGCGGGCGGTGAGCGAGGCGCGATTGGGCTCGGCCATGGCTGCGCCGCGGTGCTTGGGGGCGCCGGCGCCTGTCATGAGCAGGCCAGAGTATCAGGGCTGGCGGCGCGGCCCGTGTGCGCGCCGACGCGACTTGAGCGTCATGAACCGCCCGCCGAACCGGCGCCGTGTGAGGCCGGACGTGTAACGTCCGCCTCGCGCAGCGACCCCGCCGTGGTGCACGATGCCGCGATGCGGGCCTACCAATGGGATAGTTCCACGGCGGCCGCGACGACCGGCTTCGTTCGCCGTCAGCTGGGCGACGCGGCCGGCCTCGACGAGAAGTGGCTTCAAGCCCAGCTCTTCGACCATCCAGACCTGCTGCCGCTTGAGGATATCGACCCGGCAGCAAGCCAGTTCGTGCCCGTGTGCCGGGAGCTCTCGCTGCCTCGCGCGGGTCGCAGCGTGTTCCTCGACATCCTCGGCGTAACGCCGCAGGGCCGCATCGTTCTGGTCGAATGCAAGCTCTGGCGCAACCCCGAGGCGCGCCGCGAGGTCGTCGCGCAGATCTTCGAGTACGCGACGCTACTGCGCCAATGGAGCTACTCCGATCTCCAGGCTCGGCTCAAGCAGCAGTTCGGCTGGACAGGTGCAAACCCGCTCTTCGAGCACGTTCGCAGGCAGCACCCGGAGACCAACGAGTCGCGCTTCGTCGAGGGCGTTTCGCGTTCACTCGCGGACGGCGACTTCCTGCTGATCATCGCGGGCGACGGCATCCGCACGGACATCGACGCCGTTGTCCAGATGCTCCAGTTTCGCAGCGGTCTGATCGCGCGTCTCGGGCTGGTCGAGATCCGGCTCTGGTCGGACGATGCGGGCAGGGTGCTCGCGGTGCCGAACGTCGTGCTGCGCACGGAGGTGGTGCGGCAGCGAGTGCTGATCACGCCCGAGGGGCGGCCGGTTGTGATCGAGGACGAAGCCGAGGTCGAGGCCGAGCAAGATGCGGGTCCACAGGGAGCCGACGAACGCCGCGCTGCCAATCGCGCGTTCTGGCAGTCGTTCATCGACGAAGTCGCGTTCGATCACCCGGACCAACCGAAGCCCACCCACGGCGCCGACAACGCCGTTCGTGCACAGCTGCCCAAACCCGCGGCGTGGCTGACGGTCTATCGCGCCGGGCGTGGCTCCACCGCTTCCACCCGAAGCCCGAGCGTTTCCGTTGCCGCATCGCGAATCGACGTACTTTGAGCTCCACGTCGTAGCGCACCTTGGCGAATGCCCGGCTCGCGTTACCGACCCGGAAGTAGTTCACCCAGCCACGCACGATTTCGTTCACGCGCTGCACTGCGTCCTGCACTCGCAA
>DASVHQ010000258.1:0-6928 GCA_036382515.1 Polyangiales bacterium
TTTTCCTGCTGCATAGCGTCAATTTCTGGATCACTGGGGACAGCCCGATCTCCTTCAGGTCTGTCAACCTGTTGCTGCATCTTCTCAATGCCTTCCTTCTGTTCCGGATCGTCAAGGCGCTCAGCGGACGAGAAGCGCTAGCGGGCACTGTGGCCGTGTTGTTCGCTGTGCATCCGTTGGCCGCGACGCCGATCTCCTGGGCTAGCGATAGAACGGACCTCGTCGCTCTCGGAACCAGCCTTGGGGCGATAGCCAGCATTAAGCATGTGCCCAGTCTGCCAGCCGCCCCGCTCCGCGTCACCCGCCAGCGCAGCTACCCCTGGCGGCGGAGTGCGCGCAACTGTCACTCTGCGGGTGGCGGACGCTTGCTTAATACGCGCTGGGTGCGCGTGCGCTCCCCCACGGTCAAGCGCGTGAGCACGTCGTGCTCGAGCTCCTGCAGTAGCGCCACGATGTGCGTGGAGTGCTCGGTGAGCTTGCGCAACGACGGCAGCAGCGCGGCCATGCGCCCGCCCGCTTTGGAGGCGGCGGTGATCTGCCCGGCACAGTCGTGCAGCGCGACGTGAGCCTCACCGAGGCGCGCGAACGCCGAGAGATCGGACAGCCCGCGCCCGGGACCGTTGTACCAGCGACCCAGTCGGCACTCGGTCGGATCGAGCTCGAAGCGAGTCAACCCATCGGTGTGCAGCTGGCGATCGTCGGACAGCAAGGCGTCGATGAGGGCCTTTCTCCATTCGAGGTGGTCGAGCGTGGCCATGTGCAAGAGCCCGATCGCGCCGGCCGGCCAGCGCTGGCCGCCGCGCAGCAGCGCGATCAACCGGTCGAGCGGCTGAGGGCGCGCCATCCAGTAACCCTGCCCAATCGAACAGCCCGCGGCTTGCAGTTGCATGAACACCGACTCGGTCTCGATGCCTTCGGCGACGACCTCCAGGCCGATGCGATGACCCATCAGAATGCTCGCCTCGACGATGCTGGCGTCCTTGGACGAGGTTTCCATGCGCAGCACGAAGCCCTGGTCGATCTTGAGCGCCGTGAAGGGCAGCTTCGACAGCGTGTCGATGCTAGAGTAACCGGTTCCGAAGTCGTCCATGGCCAGCCGAACACCGCGCGACCGGAGCACCCCCAGGCGCTCGCTCAGCGCCGGTCCGGCCTGGAGCACGGCGGACTCGGTGAGCTCGACCTCCAGCGCGTCGGCAGGCACGATGCCCAGTTCGAGTAGTCGCACGATCGCCTGGACGAGCCGGTCGTCCTCGAAGTCGCGCGCCGACGCGTTGAACGACACCGTCAGAGTCGGGTCGGCCGCACGGGCGATCACCAGATCGGCCACGAGCTTGTCGAGCATGTAGCTGGTGATCTCGGTGATGAATCCCGTGGACTCAGCCAGGGGAATGAACGCGGCCGGACCGATCATGGTTCCGTCGGGTCGACACCAGCGAATCAGCGCCTCGGCGCCGCACACGGTGCCAAGCACCATCGATACCTTGGGTTGATAGTGAAAGATGAGCTCCCCCGCCTCCAGCGCGGCGCGCAGGCTCTCGATCGTGACCACTTCGGTGCCGGGCAGGCTCATCACCAACCAGGTACACACGAGCACGAAGCGTGCCCAACTGGAGTCGGCGGATCGTGCGGATCCAGGCCCAGATGCGTGTGACCGGGCCGCGGGCCGCGAGGCGGTCTCGACCAAAGCTGTGGGCTTGTCGACCACAGCGCCATGCGCCCTGGTAGACTGGGGTGCACCAATCTCGCTCAGCTCTACACGCAAGGACGTGGCGCTCCCCCAAGATTTCAAGACCGATGCGGTGCTCTGCACGAAGGCGTGTGATGGCGGTCGAGCACTGGGCTGCACCTACCTCGGCTGGTTGTGTGAGAACGGCAAGGGTGTGACGAACGCGGCGGACTGCTCTTGCACACCACGACCCAGCGGTAACCCGAGCTGCCCCTTCCGGGTTGTCAGTGCAGGTTCGTTGTTCTGAACTCGTTGGGTCGTGCGCTCTGCGCCGTCGACCGCGCAACAAGCCGAACACGCGCGCAGCGTCCGCTCGCCGACCATCTGGCGCGCCGCTGCAAATCCACCCAGGCGCGCTGCCGAGCCATGTCTGAGCATGCCGACGTGGCGGCCGTTCAGCGCACGCTGTTGAACGCGGCCGGCAGCACGCATCGCACGGGAGATGTTTGCGCTACCATTCAACGCATGCACTCCTCCCGCTGCCTCCCCGTGTCGCTGCTGGGCGCTGCGACGCTGTTCGCCGCTGCCTGCTTTGGTTCCGGCTCTGGCTCGTCAGCACCGGTCGATGGTGGCTCGGCGGGTGGCAGAGGTCACGACGCCTCGACTGGCGGTGGCGTGGATGCCGGAACGGTGCACGGCGGCGGCAAAGATGCAGGAGTCGTGGCCGACGCTGGCGGCGGCGCACCGCCGGGGAGCTTCACCCTTGGCCTACCACAGAGTGGGGACTCGGACGTGTCGGTGATGCCCACGCTTTCGTGGAAGAGCGCGAGCGGCGCGGACAGCTACACGGTCGAGGTCTCCACCGACCCGAACTTCGGCACGGACCTGGTGAACAAGCCGGGCGTGACCGACACCTCCCTGACGCTCACCACTGCGCTCAAGCCAGGCACCATCTACTACTGGCGAGTTAGAGCCGTGAACGGCGCCGGCACCAGCGTCGCCTCCAAGGCGCCTTTCTGGATGTCGTCAGCCGTGACGGTGGGCTCGAACCCGCATGGCATCGCCATCACGCCCGATGGCACGACGGCAGTGGTGGCCAACGCTGGCAACCCAGGTGGCGTGACCTTCGTGAACCTCACCATCTTTGCCACCCAGGCGCTCTCTTTCGCTGGCCAACCGAGCAGCCAACCCGGCATCGTTGCGATCACGCCCGACGGTGCCACGGCGTTGGTGGTGCAACTCAATAACGTCGTGCTCGTGGGTTTGGCATCCAAGAGCGTCGCGGGGGTGTTCTCGTCACCGTGCGTCGGCACGACCCTGTACGGCATCGCCATAACGCCAGACGGATCGGCGGCGGTCATGCCTGACTTCAACGCAGGCTGTACCAGCGACGTGGTCGATATCATCACTCTCCCCGGCGCAACGCTGGCGAATGCCTATCCACTGAGCACCTCAGCCACCGCGTTCGGGGCAGCGGTGACGCCGGACGGTGCGTCTGCGCTGATCACTCGCGGCGTCACCGCCACCAGCATGCGTCGGCTCGACCTCAGCAGCGGTGCGGTCACCACCATCTCCAACACCAGCTCGACCTACGGCGTGGCGGTGACGCCGGATGGCATGACGGCCCTCGCTACCTCCGGCTCCGGCGATACCGTCAAGCTCATCTCGTTGACGACGAACGCCGTGACGGGATCGATCGCATACGCGAGCAACTCTGACGTGGGCAACATCGCGATCGCACCCGGCGGCCAAACGGCGGTGGTGGTGGGCGACTTCGACGTGGGCATCCTCTCCATTGCGACCAGCAGCGTGGTGACGAAGCTCCCTGGCGCGGGACGCAGCGTCGCCATCACGCCGGACGGCAAGCGCGCGCTCTTCACCGGTGCGGGGGCGTCCGGCAAGCTCCACGTGATCAAGCTGCCTTGAACCCACATCGACTCGGTGACTGGCCGCACAGCCAACCGTTTGGGCCGCACCTGCAGTGTGTTGACGGACACAACAGCAAGAAGTTGTGGCCGCCGACACAACACTCAACGGCGCAGGCGTTTGCGTATCCGTGTCCGACGGATCTGCCGCGTCTCTTGGCGGCATCCCCCGTCGTCGGACTCAGCGCGACGGCAGCGGTGGGTTGAAGTCAGAGGACTTCACCAGCACCTCTTTCGGAAGCGTTCCGCCGAGTGCAGCGACGCAAAGTTTCTCCTCGGCCTTCGCCCGAATGCGTGCTTCGTCTTTGTCTTCCAGGGCTTCTTCAGAAACCCGAACGAGAACTCGCTCGCCATCGACGGTCACTCGGTACAACGTGGTTCCGGTGCCCGGATCGTCGGTGCCTCGGTCAGGCCAGTGAATGATCATCGGGCCAAGTCCTTCGAGTGGTTTCACGCCGAAGGTGAGAAGGCGTTGGCCGCTCAAGGCAAGCTCCTGCGCTACCACTGGGCGGCGATGGAGCAGCCCGTTGTTGCAGATCGCGGCGGCCTGTTGGAGGTCCTGCGGGCTTGCGAGAAGCGCACGAAGTCCATCACCAGCGTGCAGCGCCAGTTCGCGCCATCGATTTGGAAAGCAGCTTTGGAGCGCCGTGCACCAGTGAGCAGGCCACGATTCTACGGCGGCGTCGTTGCTGAGCCGAGCGATCGCGATCACGCGGCCAAGATCTTTGTTGCTGCGCTTGTCATCCGTGTCGCCGATCTTGTCGGGTTTGATCAGCGGATGTTCGAGCAGGTTTGCAAGCGCCATCATCTCGGGACGGGCGCAGCGGATGCTGTACTTGGTGTCGGCTGCGTTGAAGGTCGCCACTCCCGTGAACTGGAAACTGGGCAATGCGTAGTGCCCGCCCGGCAGCGGTAGGCGCGTCCACGTGCGGGCCGTTTGGTCTTCCGATGCTGGCTCCGTGAGCAACTCGATGAACCAGTCGCCACCGTCGGGCGGATAGAGCCGGACCGCTGGGAGCTTGTTGTCCGGTGTCTCGCTGGTGCCTGCCTGCGTGAACTCGCCGTCGCTCCTCGGCTTCCATCCGGCGGCAAGCAGCCTTTCCGCAACGGTGCGACCTTTTGCGACGGCAGACAGATGAGGCGACAGCACGCAGTCCACGTCCTTGGTGCGGACGCCGAAGGATTCATGTCTTTGAAAAGGTGGAAGGCCGCTGCGAGGCTGCCGATGATGATGATGTGCGGATGCACGTCCGTGGGGACAGCAGCCGCGATCTGCGCGAGCACCTGACGCGGGGAGATCTCTACTGGCTCAGGCTTCATGGTGCGGTTGGGCGGCTACGTTGGAGCGCTTCTAGGAACTGGCTGGCTTGCGCATCGAGACGAGCTTCGTAGAGGTCGAACAGACATTCAACTGGATCAGCCCAGTGCAGTCCACCCTCGCGTGAGGTGAAGAGCGGATCGGCGTGACGAATCACATGAACAACGACGCTTGCTGGTTCGAGTGGATCTTGAACACGCTTCAGCGCCGGATCGATCTTCTCGACGAATCCGAGATCGGCGTGACCGTTCGGAGCGTGCTGCGATAGATCGAGACGGGGAACGCCCACGAGATCGAGATCAGAGAAGAAGTGTTTGGCACCAAGCACACCACCAAGCGCGATGCCCGGTGGTTTGATCTTCTCAAGCCGGCGCAGGTGCGCTTCCGGTGAGCGTGGCTGACCCGAGCGATCGGAGAACCGCACTGTGGCGCGTGTGCGGTCTGCCATGGCCAAGAGGCGAGCGAACTCTTCACGGGGAAACCAGCGAAGACGGACTCTTCGATCGGAGCCGCGTTCGATGAGCCCGCCCAATCCACGAAGCACGCTTGCGATCGTCGGATATGAAAACCCGCAAGTGCGGGCCAACCAGTCCGTGGTTACTGGACTGCCGTTCGTCAACCAGTGGTGCAGCAGGATCTTGACGACGACGAACGATGCATCGACGCGGGCAACCCGGGAGCCTGGTTGCGTCCGTTCTCTCGCGACGACTTCAACCAAGATGCTCTGCGTCTCGGGATCAGGATCGCGGGGGATGCCGATGAAGCGATCACCCGTACGGATGCAGAGGCTCAGCTTGTCGGCGAGATCTGGACGAAGTACGGACGCGGCCAGCGACCATTCCCGGCGGAGTCGCTCTGTCGTCACGGTCGTGTCGGTCAATACCAAGAAGGCGTCGAAGCCAGGGCGATCTGCGAGTGCATAGGCCAGCTCCATGAGCCCCATGCGAACGGCCCGCAGGGCGGTCACGCCGGGCTTTACTTCGATGAGCCGGTGCCCGACTTCGGCGTCCAGACCCCGGCCGCGTGGCTGCTGCTTGTATCCGAGGGATCCCATCTCCAAGTAAACGTGCAGCTTTAATATGAAACTTGCAACTCAATATTGTAGCTGCAACTTAATGCACGTGTTTTCAGCTCAGTTTTCACGGTTGGCGAGTTCGTCGCCGAGGCCAAAATGGGCTGAAAAGGTTCACCTCTAGGGTTCGATTCTCTGAACCCGAGTGTGGGAAGAATTCCTCCCACACCGCTTCCCACACTTTCGGGGCCCGAAATGGCCTCCCACACCCTGAAATGCCCTCTCGTCCTGTTTCATAAGCTATCGAAACCATTGTAGATATTGGCTTTTTCGGACAGGCAACCCGCTTTGCCAAGGTTGACGTCGAGAGTTCGAATCTCTTCTCCCGCTCCAAAAGTTTCTGAGTATTTTCAGTAACTTACGAAGGCGAGGCCGTCGGCTCGTTTTCCTGTCCAGGCCCGGATGACTCCTGTGTTGACTCCTTGGGAGACTCCGCAGGAGGTTGCAGCAAGCGTACGACGCGGTCGCCCGCGTCCACCGCTTCGCCTGCGCGCACCGTCGAGTAGTGACGGCGCATGCGCTCCGTCTCGTGGCCGGTGAGTCCCGCCGCGACGACCGGGTCCACCTGCGCGTTGCGTAGGAGGTCGGTCAGGGTTCGGCGGAAGCCGTGCGAGGTGAAGCGCTTCGTGATGCCCGCGTCGGTTCGGCCGCGCACGAGCGCGTCTGAGATCCGACCGCCGCTGAGTGGCGTCCCCTTGCGTGAAGGGAACATCAGGCCCGAAGACAAACCCTTGTGCTGCTCTGCTACCAGCTCTTCACGGTGGCGTCGCAACACACCGACCAAGATCTCCGGCACACCAACGATGCGCGCCTTGCGTGTCTTCGTGAGCGGCCGCAGCTCTCGCTCGCACACCGAGCGTCGAATCTGGAGCACGCGGGTTTGCTCGTTGTAGTCCTCCCACTTGAGAGCACTCGCTTCGCCCCAACGCAGACCCGTGAGCGCCTGC
>DASVHQ010000259.1:0-7936 GCA_036382515.1 Polyangiales bacterium
TCCAGCATCACCACCGGATCGGAGCCGACCACCGACAAGGTGTGGATGCGTGCACGCGGCGTGAGCTTGTGCTCCTTCACCGCGCGCTCGCTGGCGATGAGCACGGCAGCGGCACCGTCACAGATCTGACTCGAGGTTCCCGCCGTGATGAGTCCGCCCGGCACGAGCGCCTGGAGGGCGTGGATCTTCTCGTACTGCGCGTCGGCGCGGATGCCTTCGTCGCCGTCGTGCACGAGCGGCTTGCCGTCTTCGGTCTGCACTTGCAGCGGCAGAATCTGCCCCTTGAAGCGGCCTTCCTTCGTGGCGTGCGCAGCGCGCATGTGGCTCTCGTACGCGAAGCGATCGAGCTCCTCGCGCGTGAGTCCGTGTTGTTTGGCCAGTAGCTCGGCCCCGGCGAACTGCGAGAACTTCACGCCGGGGTAGCGCGCGCTCATGCGCTCGCTGTTCCAAGGCTGACCGTGGCCTGCCTTGAGCCCGTCGATGATGTTCGAGCCGATCGGCACCATGCTCATGTTCTCGACGCCGCCGCCGATCACCAGATCTTGCGTGCCCGACAGCACGCCCTGCACCGCGAAGTGGATGGCCTGCTGCCCAGAGCCGCACTGCCGGTCGACCGAGGTGCCCGGCACGCTCTCGGGAAACGCTGACGAGAGCACCGCGCTGCGACCGATGTTGCCGGCTTGCGCGCCGCTCTGGCTGACGCAACCGAACACCACGTCTTCGACGAGCGCCGGGTCGAGCTTCACCTGCGCCATCAGGCCGTCGAGCACCTTGCCGCCCAGATCGGCAGGATGCACTTTGCTGAGACGGCCGTTCTTGCGACCGCCGGCCGTGCGAATCGCGCCTACGATGAATGCCTCTGCCATGCGGACCTCCAAAACGGTATAGGGTGGGCTTTGTTGCGCGCAGCGGATGAGCCAACGTGCCACCGAAGCGACGGAGCGCGCAAGTGACACACACGACGCCAACCACGCAAGTGACGCGAGTGACGCAAACCCAGGCCGGCCGCACGCTGGCACACGTGGTGCGCGAGCTCTTCGGCGAGCTTTCTTGGAACCAGGCGCGCGAGCTGTGCCGGCGTGGCAAGGTGCAGCGCAACGGCGCGGTCGAGACCGCCGCCAGGGGTAGCTGCGCAGGTGGGTGACGCGGAGCGGGGCGGCTGGCAGACTGGACAGCGTTTATGGGGCCTACCGCCTGCGCATGGCGGCGCACAAGCTCGACGCACATCAGGAGACATCACATGAAACAGTTGCGGGGCAAGGTCGCTATCGTCACCGGCGCGTCCAAGGGCCTTGGTGTGCACATCGCGCGTGCGCTGGCAGAGCAGGGCGTCAATCTCGTCTTGGTAGCGCGCTCGGCCGAAGGCCTGGCGCTAGCGCGGCGCAGCGCGGAAGACCTGGGCGTACGCGCGATCACGGTGCCCGTCGATCTCGCGCGATCGGAGAGCATCGCGCAGGTGCTCGCGTGCGCACAGGACGCGTTTGGTCGGGTCGACATCCTGATCAACAACGCCGGACTGATGTACGCGTCGGACTACGCGACGATCGAGCCGCACGACGTGGACGAGACCATCCACGTCAACTTGCGGGCCCCAATGCAGCTCACACGCGCTGTGCTACCTGGCATGATCGCACGCGGGGAGGGTCATATCGTGAACCTCTCTTCGATCGCTGGCTTGGGCGGTGCGCCGTATCTCGAGGCCTACTCGGCTACCAAGCACGCATTGGTCGGCTTCACGCGCAGCTTGCGCTTGACGCTGCGTGCCGAGGGCCATCCGATCGGCGTGTCCGTCGTGTGTCCCGGCTTCGTGCCGGACACAGGCATGTTTCACGACAACAAGCGCGAGACTGGCGCGGTGATCCCGGAACGCTTCGGCGCCGCACCGGCGCCAGACGTGGCACGCGCCGTGCTGAACGCGATCCGTCGCAACGATGCGGAGGTCATCGTCAACTCGCTGCCCCTGCGGCCACTCATGGTGCTGGTCGCATTGTTCCCGGGTCTGGCAGAGCCATTGTCGAGCGCGACGGGTATCGCGGAGGTGTGTCGAACGATGGCGCGTGGTCGGTTGGCATCTGGGACACGTGGCGAAGAGTTGCGTCTGACGCCAGCGTCGCACACGCCCGGTGGCCCGCCAGATCGAATACTGGACTGCTGAGGCATAATGTATCGTACGTCAGCCGGACCAAGACCGTGGTCCATGCCGCTTGCGCGCCGGCGGAAGTTCGGCCTCGGGAGGAGGACTAGAAGCATGCTCGCAATCCGCTCAGGGCTCGCCTCCTCGCTCCTCTTGGTTGTCGTGATCGGATGCGGCAATCCCGACTCCGGAGGCACGGCCACTCCCCGCGGCAGTGACGAAGGCCTGGTGTTCCCTGCGCTACAGTATGGGGAGGTCCGGACCGCGCGAACCGTCGAGTGCGGGCGAGCGATCGAGGCGAGCACGACCGGGGATGAGCAGGACATCGCCATCCATATCCATCGTGATTCGGTTCGGATCAGAGCTCATGTGCACAGCGCGCGGCGCGGCTTGGACCTGCATCCGACCGACACCTTCGAGCTCAAGACCGATGGTACGGCGACCAAACAACGCTTCTCCAATCTGATGCCGTCTGAAGAAGGTCCTCAGCTTGCTCGACCGGGTTACCGACGAACGCCGGCCCCGCGGCGCTCGTCCACAGTGAGAGCCCGAATGTCATGCCCTTCCGCGCGGCGGTCGCCTAAATATTATGACTAAACCAATCGACAAACCTCTCCAGGGAATCCGCATCCTCGACCTCACACGTCTGCTACCCGGCCCCGTCGCCACGATGCATCTGGCGGACATGGGCGCCGAAGTTGTCAAGATCGAGGATACCGGCATCGGCGACTACGCACGCACCATGGGACACGTGAATCATGAAGTGTCGCACTTCTTCATCGCCATCAACCGCGGCAAACAATTCATCCGCCTCGATTTGAAAGACGCTGCGCAACGTGAAGAATTTTTACATTTGGTTGAGAGCGCGGACGTCGTCGTCGAAAGTTTTCGACCTGGCGTGATGGATAAACTCGGCGTCGGCTGGCAAGTCCTGAAACAACGCAACCCCAAGCTCGTCATGTGCGCAGTGACAGGTTACGGGCAAGATGGCCCGTTGGCGCACATGGCTGGCCATGACCTCAACTTCATCGGCTATTCGGGCATACTGGAACAAAATGTCGGGACGGATGGCGTACCTGCGCTGCCGAACCTGCAAGTCGCCGATTTGCTCGGTGGATCCCAAAGCGCAGTACACGGCATACTCGCCGCGCTGCTCAGCGTCAAAATGGGCGGGCCGGGTCGCTTCGTCGATGTGTCGATGGCTGATGGCGCATTTGCCCACAACACCATGCCCCTCGTTGCCGTCAACGAGTTTGGCGTGCCAGCCCCAGCGGGACACGACCTCGCAACGGGTGGCACTCCTTGCTACAACGTCTATCGCACCAAAGACAATCGCTTCATGGTGGTTGCTGCTTATGAATTGAAATTCTGGGAAATTTTCTGTGATGTGTTGGACCGTGCGGATTTGAAAATGAAACACTGGTCACTTGGCCAAGAAGTTGCGGGTGTTGATGCAATGGCGGTCAAAGCTGAATTGGATGGAATTTTTGCACAAGAAACGCTTGCAGGGTGGACTAAAAAATTCGCGCATGTGGATTGCTGTGTGACGCCAGTATTGCGTGCTGATGAAGCGATTGCGCATCCTTTGTTTATAGCAAGGGGAATGGTCAAGCGGGCATCGCATCCGACTGAAGGGGATTATTGGGCGACGGGTGCGGCTGTAAAGTTTATAGAATGATCTTTTGCAAAAGAGGCTCTGGCGATAGTCGGGTCGGGAGCCGGCGCGGTGGATGCTGGAGGTCTTGCGAGCCAAGCGTTTCTGCCGCGAAGGAGAGCGGCGACCGGGCGGCTACGATCCCATGGTTCATGTGATCATGCGGAGCAGCCTCCAAGTATCTTTTGGCACAACCGCCATCAGCGTCATCAAAGCTACGGCCGAGGTCGAGCTTCAACCGAGTCCCGCGATTCGCTGCTTCAGCCCAAAGATCCACCGGACCAGAATTTCCGACCCCCGTCCCGGTCCCGCCTGGGACTCCAAAGCCGGGGTGGCGGTCATTCTGAAGCCTAACCGAGCGCTGCGGTTCCGTCAGCCAACATGGCGTAGTGGTCGGCGTGGGGGCGAGGCTGATCGACAAGCGAGCGGTTTCTCTGATTCCGCCCGGACAAACGCCTCCCAGTCTGCCAGCCGCTCCGCTGCGCGTCACCCGCCTGCGCAGCTACCCCGGCGGCGGAAGAGCGCGACCAGCTCATGCACGCAATCTACGGGCTCGACAAGCTACCGAGCTGAGAGCAGTCCAGTGTCGCAGCTGGCCCGTGTCGGCGGCGCCAGGACTCGACGCTTCACAGCAGCGTGCCCTGGAGGACCAAGCTCGCGATACTGAAGTAAATGACGAGTCCGCTGACGTCGACGATCGTCGCGACGAAGGGCGCGGACGCGCTGGCCGGATCAAAGCCCATTCTTCTGAGCGCGAACGGAAGCGCCGCTCCAGCCAGGGCACCCCACAACACGACGCCGACGAGGCTGAGCGCGACGGTGATCCCAATCCCGAAGAAGTGCTCCCCGTAGGTCCCAAAGCCGAAGTGCCACAGGAGAATGCGACAGAGGCCAATTGTGCCGAGGATGCAGCCGAGCCCCACACCGGCGAAGAGCTCGCGACGGATGACTTGAAGAAAGTCGCCGAGCCTCACCTCCCCGAGGGCCATCGCGCGAATCACCAACGTCGTCGCTTGCGATCCCGAGTTGCCGCCGCTCGAAATGATGAGAGGAACGAACAGCGCAAGCACGACCGCCCGCTCGATCTCGTGCTCGAAATAGCCCATTGCAGTGGCCGTAAGCATCTCGCCGAGAAAGAGCGCGGATAGCCACCCGGCGCGCTTGCGGATCATGCGCCGGGCGCCGGCCGTGAGGTAGGGTTCGTCGAGCGCCGCCGCGCCGCCGAGCCTTTGCATGTCTCGCGTCGTCTCCGCCTCGATGGCATCCACCATCTGCGTCAGCCCGACCAGGCCTGTCATTCGGCCCTGCTCATCGACGACAGGCAACGCGAGGAGGTGGTGCTCTTTCATGAGCCCGCGCAGAGTGCGGAGCGGCGTCTTCTCTTCGGCGTGGATGACATCGCTTCGCATCACGTCCTTGACCGAAGTGCCGGGCGCCGCAGTGAACAAGTCTCGCAGCCCGAGCACGCCTACGAGTCGCTGCTCGGGATCGACGACATAGACGTAGCGCGCAGCACTCACGTGCTGGAGCATCTCGTTGCGCAGATAAGTGATCGCCTCGTCGACGCTGGCATCCGAGCTGACGCGCGCGTACTCCGGATTCACGAGCCCGCCCGCCTCGCCCGCTGCGAACCCCAACAGGGCTTCTGTATCCGCGCGTTTCGGCGCCTCCAGGTGTTTGAGAAACTGAGGCCGTTGCTCGGCGGGGAGCGCGCGGATCAGCGCCGCCGCGCTTCGTGGTGGAAGTCCTCGCAACCAGCCTTCCTGCTCCTGGGGGGGCAGAGACGTGAGCAACAACGCCTGCTCTGCCGCGCTCAAACCGACCAGGAAGGCGGTCGCGGCAATCCGCGGAAGCGATCGGAACTTTCGCGTGCGCTCGTCTTGGTTGAGGCTCGCCCATTGCTCGGCGAGGTCGCGCTCGGTCAGCCTGTTCATTCTGGGAGGGTGACGTAGTGGCGTAGTCTTGGCCGATTATGCCAACCCGACCTGGCCCCCGATACCCCTTTCATGCTTCCTATGAGCTTCTGAACGAAGTCTTGAGGTGCAAGCAAGAATCCATCGTTTCAAGCATCGCACCGCGCCCCGCGGCTCAGTCTATCTCCACGAACACGCAGCACAAGACGCGAGGGGCACGGCGTCGCGCATCTTCTTTCCAGCAGACAATGTCATGTCCGGCACGCTCACCGCCGACCTGCGGCCCGTGCCCAATCTTTCGCTGCGACTCGAATATCGTTACGGGCGATAGCCGGCATAACCACCACCCAGTCTGCCAGCCGCCCAGCCCCGCGTCACCCGCCTGAGCAGCTACCCCTCGCGTCGGACACCCCCACGACCTTCCCTCGGCCGCCGATGTCCTGCGGATCGCACTGCTGGGTCGGGTGATTGGGGTCGAGCAGGATTTCGATGTTGTACATTTGTCCATCCAGAGGCGGGCTGCGTCGGACTGATGGTACACCACGTGCTGCGCCGCACTCTACCTGGATTGTCTCGCGCCTCATCACGTGAGGTGCAAGCGGATTGGGCTACAAGAACATCGAGGCGTTTGCGCGAGCGCGTGCGTGTAAGGGCGCTACTGGAGTCCCATGTCCTTGCGGATCGCGGTCACCATCAGGCAGTGATCGATCAGGTCCGCCACGGACTTGGCCTCGGTCACGTAGTTGAGGCCGTATGGCCAGAAGTGTTGGGTGTCCGAGTGGAGGACGTCGGTGGCGACGCCTGTGATTGTGCGCAATTGCGCGATCGCGGTCATGCCCGTGAAGACTCCGGCAACAGAATACGTGCCCCACTGCGGGGCCGTGCCCACGCCGACGGTGTGCGCGATCTCGTGCATGGCGGTGACGCATTGCATGTCGCTCGTATTGCCGAAGCGGATGGAGCCGTTGAAATTGCCGTCCGCGGTCGCCACGCTCGGCACGTACGAGACGTTTAGCTGCTTGGTAATCGCCGTGTTGCAGTTGTAATACGCGACCGCGCCTTCCATGGCGCAGGTGATCGCGTTGTAGGCCGCTTGCTCGGTCGTCGTCGGATTCGCGGACTTCGCGAGCGTATAGGTGACGTTCCCGGTGGGCGTGCAGGCGGGGGGACCGAGCTTCAAGCACGTGCAGTTCGGCGGAAAGACCACACCGCTCCCGCCGGAGCCCGCCATGCCTGCCGAGCCCGCAGCGCCCGACGATCCCGACGATCCCGACATGCCTGCAGCGGCGCCCGCAACGCCAACACCGCCCGTTCCAGCTGCGCCTGCGCTCCCAGCGCTGGTGCCCGCTGTGTCGCCAGCGCTCATGCCTGCGCTGCCCGCAGCGTTGCCGGTGCCGCCATGTCCGCCTCCAGAGTTTGCGCCGGCATCGCTTCCGCTCGTGCCGGCGTCGCTTCCGGCAGAGCCTGCGCTGCCCGCGCCGCTATCCATGCCGCTGCCATTGGGCGTGGTGCCCGACTGGCCGCTGCAAGCCAGGGCTAGCGTGGCGAGCGCTGATGCAACCAGCGGCGCGAGTGTGGTGGTTTTGAGCGAGCGCAAGGGAACCCCCGAGGAGCACTGTGAGCGGCCTGGCTCGCAGCGGAATGCGAGAAGCCTTCCCGATCGAGGCTCAAGCTGCAAGGGAGCGCGTCGCGCACGCTAGCCGCGGGTGAGCCGATTCTTGCTCGCTATGAGCACTCGCCAGACAGCCGACCCTACGGCGCCGCTTGACCAAGCGCATCCATGAAACCTGGGAGCTCGCAGGGCTCCGTTCGTCGAGAGGTCGTTGCCAATGAGACAAAAGTGGATGTTGGTCGCTGTGGGCGCGCTCTCCGCGGTGCTCGCCGCGTGTAGCGCGAAAGGCGGCAGGGGCCCCGGAACCGGCACTGGCTCGAACGCTACTGCCGGCTCAGCGGCGGTCGCGGGCGGCGCGGGCACATCCGGCAGGCGGTAGTCCGCACTGTGCGACCAGGCAAGGCTGGTCGAGGAGAATTGGAGGCTGCGATGAGTCCGCCGCGCGGTAGGTAGGGCACCCGCCGCATCTTCAATGCCGCCTTCCGCCCGCGCCGCGCCCGCTCCGCTAGTCTTTGTCGTTCGGCGGCGGCGTGGCGCAGATGAACTCTTTGCCGGTGCTTGGGTCTTTCAGCGTGGTCTCGTCGCGCTCGCACTTCGCCGGCTCGGGTCCACCGAGGGTGCGC
>DASVHQ010000260.1:0-53002 GCA_036382515.1 Polyangiales bacterium
GATTGCGGCTGGCAGGCGTACGACACGCGGCCGACCCTCAACAACGGGTTGCTTCCGGGCGCCGCGCCGGCGTGGGACAACGCGTTGCGCAATGCCAACAGCCTGCAGGCCTCGGAGATGCTGCCGGCGCTCAAGGGCGGGATCGCACACCAGACCCATCGCGTGATGCTCGATGCTGCGTCCAAGCACATCGTCGTGGTGATCACCGACGGATTCGCCGCGGACCTGCCGGTGTGCCTGACCACGTACACGTCGAGCGACGTCGCGGCCGAGGCGCGCGCCGGACTCACGCAGACGCCGTCGATCGAGACGCACGTGATCGAGCTCGACGCCTTCCCGCCGAATACGCCGCTGACGAACAACCCGCTGGCCAGCGCTTTCCAGGGCTTCGACGGGATCGCGACCGCAGGTGGCACGGGTAGCGTGCTGCACACCGACCCGACGAACGTGCCGGGCAGCGTCAACGAGGACCTGCAAGCGGTGCGACGCAAGGCACAGCCCTGTGACTTCGCCCGGCCCGATCATATCGACAAGGATCTGGTCGGCGTGGCCCTGCTGCCCGCGAGCGGCGGAAGCGGCGAGATCCCGCGCGTGGGCGTCGCTGCCAACTGTGGCGATCACGACGGCTGGTACTACGACGACGCGAGCCAGCCTACGCGCATCTTCATCTGCCCGGCCACCTGCAGCGTGCTACGCACCGACGACACGCACAGCATCTCGCTGCTCGTGGGCTGTGCACCGAAGACCTGAGCACGCCACGCTGCACGCAGCGGCACGGCCTACGCTTCAAGGATCTTCGAGGATCTCGAATGCGGCCCGGCGTGCGGTGCGCAGGTGCACGGGGCGCTCACCAGGCCGAGTGAGCGTGAGCTCCGCGCTGGCGAGCTTGCTGTTCCAGCAGATCTTCTCGCCACCCTTGGGGTTCTGGTACGTGAGCCGCACGAATGCGCTCTGCGGCGCATGAATGCGACCCTCGATCCGCGTGCCGCGCAGCTGCGCGTCGAAACGCCAGTCGAAGTGCTCGAAGTGGGCACGCGCGAGCGGCGCGCGCACGATCGAGTTGAGCGAGTACTGCTGCCCGAGAGCCCGCAGCACCAGCAGGGTGCACCACGGCGACCAAACCGGACCCACCCGCACGCGCGCGGTCATGCACTCGAGGAAGGCATCGGGCGCGTCGTCGAAGCCCGCGACTTGGCCCCAGGCGTAGTGGTCGGTGTGGCGCACGCCCCAGTTATGATTCTGACTGCCGCGCCAGCCGGCGATCTCGACGCGCGTGCCGTCGACCTCGAGATGCCCGCGGTATTCGCAGTTGGGACTGACCACCACGGACTTGGCCTTGGGGAACGCTGCGTCGTACGCGCCCTGGGGCAAGAGCAAGAGCGGCGCCGCGCCGGCGTCATAGCACAGCGACCACGCAAGCTTGTGACCGGCCTGCGTGGCTGCGCCTTGGAGCTCACCGTAACGCAGCGTTGCAGCGGCCACGCGCACGTCGAAGGCCGTGCGCGAGAAGGCGCACTCGGCGACCGGATGCCGTTCGTAGGCGACGGTGGACACGCCCGTCTCGCCATCGAAGAAGATCGCCCACAGCTCTCCGACCGCGGCCGCGAGGCGTCCGCGCGGCATGAACAGGGTGTAGCGGATCCAGAAGGCCAGCGGACGACTCGGGTGGTTGGCACGTTGGAAGTAGCTCTCGTAGAACCCGCCCGTGTCGTGCGGATCGAAGCGGCTGAGAGACCACGCTGGACTGGGCGCTTGGGGTGACATTCTGGAGAGTCTGGATCGCTTGCTGAGCTTTGTGTGAGCGCAGCGTTGTGCAAGCCGCCGCAGCTTGCCCGACGTGGGGGGGCTACGACATAGTGTGCGCGCAGGCCCGGCGAGCTCGGGTGTTGCATGTTTCGCAGTTCTTGTCCGGGGCGGAGGGTACTTGAGTCAAGCGGGTGGCATGCCGGAGCCTGGCGCTGTCATCGCCGGGCGCTATTTGCTGGAGCGCACGCTCAGCAGCGGCGGCATGGGCTCGGTTTATGTGGCCAGCCACACGCAGACCGGCCGGCGCTTCGCGCTCAAGGTGATGCTGGCCGATCTCACTGGCGACCGCGAAGCCGAGCACCGCTTCCTGCGCGAGGCCAAGCTCGCCGGGTCGATCAACCATCCGTGCGTGATCCGCGTGTACGACGTGGGCCATCACGGCCAGCACCCGTACATGGTGATGGAGCTGCTCGAGGGCGAGAGCCTGGGCCAGCGGCTCAAGCGTGGGCGCTACCTTGCGCAAGAAGCCGCGGCGCTCCTGCTGCGAGTGCTCGAGGGCGTCGCCGCCCTGCACGGGCAGGGAATCGTCCACCGCGACCTCAAGCCCGACAACATCTTCTTGTGTCGGTCGCCGGACGGGCGTTCGGTCGAACCGAAGGTGCTCGACTTCGGCATCTCCAAGTCGCTGTCGACCGAGCGCACCCAGCAGCTCACGCGCACGGGCATCGCGCTCGGCACACCGCTGTACATGTCACCCGAGCAGGTGCACGGCGTGCGCGACGTCGATCAACGCGCTGACGTCTACGCGCTGGGCGTGATCCTGTACGAAATGCTCGCCGGCCAGGTGCCGTACGACGGGCGCAACTACGCGGAGCTGGTGCTGAAGATCATCACCGGGGACGCGCCCAGCCTGCAGAGCTACCAGGCGCGTGTGCCCGAGTCGCTGGAAGGCGTGGTGCGGAAGGCGATGGCCGTGGACCGGCAGCAGCGCTACGCCAACGTCGCCGAGCTGGCGGCTGATCTGCGCGCGTTTGCGCAGGGCGTGCTGCCGCAGGCGCCACGAATGTCCAGCGCGCGTCCGCAAGCGCACTCGCTCACGCCCTTCAGCACCGAGGCAACGCGGGAGCCACAAGCCCAGGAGCCGTTCGGCCTGCCCCGGCGCAACGCGCCGCTGCTACTGATGGCGGCGTGCGCCGGCGCGCTGATCGCAGCCGGCGGGTTCTGGGTGGTGCGGCCGGCGCGACCTCACCATGCGGGCGCACCTGCGGCCACGCACGCCGCCGCGACGCAGTTGCTCCCAGCAACCTCGCCACCGCGAACACGCGAGGCATCGCCGCAGCCAACGGCGGCGACGCCCGCACGGCTCGAGCTCCCGGCCGACGCCGGAGTCCCGCAGACGCAACACGCGCCGCTGCCCGCAGGTCGCACGCAGGCCCAGCCACGCGCGCAGCCGGGCTTCGCGCAGCATACCGCCGGAGCAGACACGACCGCCGAGCCAGCGCCGGTCGTGACGACCACGAAACTGCCCGCATCGCCGGCACCCACGGCAGCGCCACCGAGCGGGCTGCCACCGCGCCCGCGACCTCCCCGTACGCTCCGCGACGAGACCTCGCGCGACAACTACGGCATCCACGAAGAGAAGCTGATCGATCCGTTCGAGCGCTGAGCCGAGCGCGCAGCCCCGCGGCAGACGCGAGCGCCACCTGCTGCTGACGCTCGAGCACGGCTGCGCGCAGACGCCGGCTCGCGGCCGCGCGCTGCCACCCCGAAATGGTTTGCACACAAAGTATCTGCATGAGAGGGTGCGTGCCACAGGTGAACCGCATGGCAAATCTCCACGACTTCACGGTCAGCGACATACACGGCAAACCGGTCGCGCTCCGCGACTATCAGGGCAAGGTACTTCTGGTGGTGAACACCGCCAGCCAGTGCGGTTTCACGCCGCAGTACGAGGGGCTGCAGGCGCTGCACGCCGCCTACCATGACCGAGGCCTCGCGGTGCTGGGGTTTCCATGCAACCAATTCGGTCACCAGGAACCCGGCAGCAACGACCAGATCCAGAGCTTCTGCGAGACCAAGTTCGCGGTGAGCTTCCCGTTGTTCGACAAGATCGACGTGAACGGCCCGGCCGCCGCGCCGCTGTTCACCCACCTCAAGGCCGCTGCACCGGGGCTGCTGGGCTCGCAGAAGATCAAGTGGAACTTCACCAAGTTCCTCGTCAGCAAGGATGGCCAGAGCGTGACGCGCTTTGCGCCGAGCACCAAACCCAAAGCCCTCACCGGCGCGATCACACGCCTGCTCGGCTGAAGAGCGATGCCGTCGTTCGACGATGAAGTCCTCAAGCTCGACCACCAGCTCTGCTTCCGGCTCTACGCCGCGTCGCGCCTGCTGACCAAGCTCTATCGGACGCCGCTTCATCAACTGGGTGTCACCTACCCGCAGTACCTCGTGCTGCTCGCGCTATGGCAGTGGGAGCTGGAAGGCGACAGCTCGCCCAAGACCGTCGGAAGCATCGCGCGCCGGCTTTTGCTCGATGCCGGCACGGTGACACCGCTCCTGCGTCGCATGGAAGCAGCGGGCCTCTTGCGGCGTCGGCGCGCTGCGGGCGACGAGCGCGAGGTGCACGTGTCGCTGACGCCCAAGGGCCGCAGGCTCAAGCGGCGTGCGCCGCAGGTGCCGATGTCGCTCTTGTGCATGCCTGGCTTGCCTGGCGACGAGCTGCCCGTCTTGCTCGGCTCGCTGTCACGCCTGCTCGCGGCGCTGCAGAGCGCACAGGGCGACGCGTAGCCCCGTGGCACCGACCAAGAACAGGTGCCCGAGCTGCGATCGGCTCGATAGCCCGCGGCAGAGTGCGGGCTGTCCGCGCGCTGCGTCGTTGCATGCAGTGGCGCAGCCGCCGTCGCTTCGAGCGCTTCGAGCCCGGCGCGCTTGCCCAACTCGAGCGCCGCAGGTGCGGCGCATGACCGCGTCGGCGAAGTACGCGCGCGGGCGCCGCCGCCCAGCGCGCTCTGGCGCAATCCAGCCACTTGCACCGAGCGGGGCGACCGGTGGCGTCTGGCGCCGGCACCCGGTACGCTGCAGGCCATAACCACACCCTGGGGGTCTCGATCATGGAGCTCGAAAGCACGTCCGTCTCGTCTGCCAGCACCGCGCCGATCGTGGCCCAGGCGTCTGCCGCCGACCGCGCAGCGTTCATCAGCAAGACCTACGCGCATCTGTTTCTGGCGATTGCGGCCTTCGCCGGGCTCGAGGTGATGTGGTTCGCCACGCCGCTCGCCGACAGCATGCTCAAGGTCCTGATGCTCGGGCGCTTCGCGTGGCTCGCGTTCATGGCGGCCTTCGTGGGCGTGAGCTACTACGCGGACAAGTGGGCGCTATCGACGACGAGCAAGGGGATGCAGTACGCCGGGCTCGGGCTGTACACGCTCTTCGAGTCGATCCTCTTCGTCCCGCTGATCGCGCTGGCGATCGCGCTCGCGGCCGACGGGCAACCCGCCGTGTTGCCGCGCGCCATCTTGATCACGCTCACGCTTTTCGGATGCTTGACCGGCATCGTGTTCGTCACACGCAAGGACTTCGTGTTCCTGCGCAGCGCGCTGATGTTCGGGGGCCTCGCCGCCTTCGGCCTGTGCATCGTGTCGTTGCTCTTCGGCTTCACGCTGGGGCTGTTCTTCAGCTACACCATGGTCGCGCTGGCCTGCGGCTACATTCTCTACGACACGTCCAACGTGATGCTGCGCTACCGCACCAACCAGCACGTGGCCGCGTCGCTCGCGCTCTTCGCCGCAGTGATGCTGCTGTTCTGGTACGTGCTGCGTATCTTCCTGTCGCGTCGGCGCTGAAGCGCCGACGAATTGCGCTCAATGCACGAGGCTCGGGCTGTCGTGTTGCGCGGTGTCACCGGTGCCCACCTGCCCTGCGGCGTTCGCTCCCCAGCAGTACACCTGACGGTCCGCATCGAGCGCGCAAGTGTGGAAGCTGCCAAGCGCGAGAGTACGCACGAGCGAGGGCACCGTCACGAGCGAAGGAGTCGTAGCGGGCGCGCCATCGCCGAGCCCGAGCTGCCCGTCCGAGGCCTGACCCCAGCAGTAGAGCGCACCGCTGCGCTTCGTCGCGCAGCTGTGGAACCAGCCCACGGCGACCTGCGACCAGTCCGATTGCAGGCCGACGCGCACTGGCTCGGCGTAGGTCGCGGGCAACATGGTGTCGTCGAGCACCACGCTGCCGATGCCCAGAGCGCCTGATTCGTTCTTGCCCCAGCAGTACAGCGCGCCTGCCCCGCGTACCCCGCAGCTGTGGTGGTGGCCTGCAGCGACCATGCGCCAGTCGCTCGCCGTACCGACGCGCGCCGGAGCGCGACGCTGCTTGGCTGCGATGCGGATGCCGAGCTGGCCCTCGACGTTGCGACCCCAGCAGTACAGCGCGCCGTCTTCGCGCACGGCGCAGGTGTGAGCAAAGCCGACGGAGACCTGCTTCCAGGCGCTGTCGGCAGCCACTGGCGACGGCGTGGTGATGTCAGCTGCACCGGCGGAGTCGCCCTGACCGGGCGAACCCTCGAGGTTGCCGCCCCAACAGTAGAGCGCACCCTGGCCGCGCAGCGCGCAGCAGTTGTCGCCGCCGCACGCCACCTGGCGGAAATCGCTCGAGCCGCCGACTCGCGTCGGCCGACTGTGCGAGAGGCCGTCGCCTGTGCCGAGCTGGCCGACCAGGTTTTCGCCCCAGCAGTGGAGCGCACCGGGCGCACGCAGGCCGCAGCTGTGTGTCTGGCCAGCCGACACGGCGACCCAGTCGTCGGCATTGCCGACGCGCGTGGGCGAGTGACGATCGATCGTGTTCCCCAGACCCAGCTGCGCGCCGTCATTGCTGCCCCAGCACTGCAAGAAACCGCTGTGCAGCCGACAGGTGTGGCGCAAGCCCGCGGCGATCGCGGTGATGCCCGAAGCGTCGAGGCAGCGATCGACGGAACATAGCTCGAGCGGCCCGCAGCTGTCGCAACCAGGAGCCGCGCCGGCATCGTCGCTGGAGCCGGCGTCGCCCGGCTGCGCGCCAGCGTCGCTGCGACTTGCAGACGGCCCGCGCAGCACTTCGAGCGTCTCGCCGCAGCCGGCGAACGTGATCAGCAGGCCCGAGAAGAGCGCCGCCGTCAGCCGATGGACGTGCAACGCATGCACGGCGCGCGCTCGATCGACGGACATCAGAACACGACTCCGAGTCCGAGCGCGCCGTGCAGCGCAAGACCCAGCGTGCTGCTCACGCGCTGGCCGCCGTCAGCGGCGGACACGCCGCGCAGTGGCAGACCCAGGCCGACCTCGGCTCGCACGTGCACGTCACCCGTCAGCGCGAGCCGCAACACCAGCGCAGCCTCTGCCCCCGCGGCCAGCGCGCTGGCGGTGCTGCCCACGCCCGAGCCGTTCGGACGTCCGCGCAACTGCAGATCCACGATCTCCGCGCCCAGCCGCACGAAGGCGTCGTGACGACCGCCGCGCGACAGCAAGAACCGCAGCGCGAGCGACGCGGCTGTCGCGCTCGACTGCACGCTGCCGTGCTGTGCATCGACCGGCAAGCCCTGGCGCACGCCCAGAGCGAGCTCGCAACCGACCCAGCGCCCTGGCCACAAGCCGAAGAGCACGTCGGCGCCGAACAGCGATTGACCGCTACCGTGGTGAGCGACTGCGAAGCGCACACCGAAGTCGTGCGAGCCGGTCGCGCGAGCCGCGTGATCCGGCGGTGGCGTCACGGCGGCAGTGACCTCGGCCGGCGGTGGCTGCGCTGGTTTCGGCGCACCTTCGAGGGCGAGCTCGGCCCAGCTCGCGCGCAGCAATTCTTCGGCCGCTTGCGCCACCGACAAGCCGCGGCTGTCGGGCGTGACCGCATGCAGGTCGAGGTCGCGCAGCACGCGCTTTTCAGTGACGGAATCGTGGACGTCGATGCTCACCGACACGCGCTCGCTGGGCGCCGAGCCGAGCTGCACGAGCGCAAGCGGGGGCTCGGAGCCCTCGGTGCCCAGAGCGCAGACCTCGATCCCACGCAGTCGCAGCCCGGCGCGCAGGTCGGCCGTGATGCTCTCACGCAGCGCCGGCTGCCACGACTCACCGTTGAACACCAGCGCCACCCAGGGGCGACCTGCGCGACCGCACGGCCGCGCGTCGGCACGCGCAGCGCCCGGGCACACGAACAGACAGCCCAGCAGCCACCACGACAGCTGCAACGGGAGGCGGATCGGATACACAGGTGGGCTTGCCATGAGGTCGCGACCGCGGCGCTCGCGCGACGCCGAGCACGATCCTCGCGTGCAGCGCGTGCGCCTGCAAGCGCTACCGCATGTGGCACGCTCAACGACCGCCGCAGCGCACAGCCAGTGCGAGCGCGTGAACGCCCTGCGGATAGGCGCTCAGATAGTGCGCACGCGCCTTCTGGCAGGCTGCCCGCTGGCCCAGCGCGTCGTGCGCCACGACGATGCGCGCCAGCGCGTCTTCGCAGAAGCCGGCCCTCGGCGACAGTCGCAGCGCCTGCGTGAAAGCCTCGATGGCGCCGCCCGGATCGGAGAGAGCATCCATCCGGATGCGCCCCAGCTCGAACGCGCAGATGCTGGCTCGCGCATCGCGCGGATAGTGACGCAGGAGCGAAAGGTAGGCGGCCGCCGCTTCCTGCAACTGGCCTGCGCGACGCGCCACGTTGGCGCGAGCGAAGATCGCTCGGGCGTTTGCGACCCGGCTCGGGGCCGAAGGCTCCTGCAGCGTGTCGACGCCGTGCAGTACGTCATCGGCCGGAGGCTCGGCCTCGGCTGCAGCCGGCGGCGGCGGCGCTGCGACCTGCGCAACGGGCTCCTCCGGGGCGGGAATCGGCAGCGCCAGCACCTTGGGCGCGTCGGCGCGCGGCAACAGCGCCGACCACTCTTCGCCCGCGCTCAGGCGCCGCACACTGCCGTCCTGGTCGCGGCGCCGAACTTCGACCACGCCACGCCGCACCGCGACTTGCACCAACGTACCCTCGGGCCGCACCAGACGGGCGACGTCGAGCTGTGTGCCGACCACGCTCACCAGCGCTGGTCCGGCGGCGACGGTGAAGCTGCGGCCGCGCACGTGCGTGACGTCGAAGCGCACCCTGCCCTCGCCCAGCTCGAGCTCCACGGCGCTGTCTTGGTCGCGCACCAACTTGAGTCGGGTCTGTGCGTCGAGCGTGACACTCGAGCCGTCGCGCAGGCGCACGGTGATCGGTTCTTCGGCGCTCTCGATCAGCGAGCCATGCGTTGGCGCATGGCGCAGCCCCAGACCGTTCCACAGCGTGAACGCGAGAAGCACAGGCAGCGCCAGGAGCGCGAAGCGCCAGCGCAGGCGCCCCAACGCGAGCGGCGCAGGCAAGCCCCGCTGCTCGATGGCGGCCCACTGCCGCGCGATGCGAGCGTCGGTGATCTCGGGACTGACGTACGATGCAGGTGGGCGGTGGTCTTCGCTCATGGCGACCCCTCCGGTTTCGGAGCAAACTTACCAAGTCGTTTTTCGGCCAGCGACAACCGGCGCTTCACGGTGGAAACCGACAACGCCATGTGCTCGGCCACCTCGGGCACGGACATGCCTTCGACCCGATGCAGCACCAGCGCCAGGCGCACCTGCGGCGGCATGCGATCGAGCACGCCGTAGATCGCGCGCAGCTCGGCGCAGACATCCGGTGGTGCGGTGCGCGAGATCACGTCGTCGGGATCGATGGGTGCGCCTCGGCGCAGCCCCAGGCGCGTCAGCATGGAGCGCCGGCGCAGCGTCTTGTGGGCGGTGCGGACCATGATCGAGCACAGCCAGGCGCTGAACGCTTGGGGGTTCTGCAGCCGGTCCAGGCTACGCAAGGCGGCCAGGAAGGCGTCTTGCACGAGGTCGTCCACCTCATCGTCGCGGCCAAGCAGGCGGTAGGCCAGACCGTTGATCATGCGCGCGTGACGCCGAAAGAGCGCTTCCTGGGCCCATTTCTCGCCGGCCCGCGCAGACACCACCAGCGAGGCGTCGGAGGGGCCCGGCAGGGCTTGGAGTGGGCTCGGCTTGGTTTGCACGGCCCTCATATGTACCGCGGTCCCCCCAGCTCGGCTCAGTCGGGCGGGCACTTTCGGCAGCCAGGCCCCCAGGTCTCGGACGTGTCATCACGCGCCAAGCCGCTGCGCACTTGGCGTGTACAGTCATTGACCCATGCCGACATGTGCGACTTGGAAGTGCAGCATGAGTTTGCTAAACCACTCGACGCTCGGGGGGGGGGTTCGGTCGTTCGACAAACTCGCGGCATCCGGTGCGGGAGCGTCAGCTGTGCACAACAGCATCTAATCAACGAGGAGATCGGGTCATGGGGAAGAACGTGTTCTTGGGTGCTCTGGTGCTCAGCGCGCTGGGCATCGCGACGCTCGGCGGCTGCAATAGCTCGAAGTCTGGCGCCGGCGCAGGTGCCGACAGTGGATCGAGCAGCGCAGACAGCGGCAGCAATCCCGATTCGATCCCGGCACCGGACGCGCCGAACCCGCTGTGCCCGCAGGGCATCGATCCGGTCACGGGCATCTACGCGCCCAAGGGCAAGTGCTGCTACCGCACCGCGAACTCGACGCGCGTGAAGGCGCAGGGTGACGGCGCCCTCGACGTCCTCGAGTACCGCGTCAACTACTCGCAGACGGTCAACCACCCGATGTCGCTCGGTGTTTCGTACGTGGCGGCCCTGACCAAGACCGTCGCGGAGGCAGAGCAGCAGAGCCAGCTCTTCCGGTTCTGGGGTCCGCGCAAGGACGGCGCGCCCGTTTCCGGTCTGGGCAAGGTGCAGGTGGGCTACGGCCGATACAACTGCGGCAAGGGCACCTACAGCTTCTTCTCCAACAAGGCTGCGCCCGTGCGCACCGATGCGCCCAGGGTCAGCGATCCCGCGCGCTGGCAATCGCACCCGATGCCCACCGTGATCGACGTGACCAAGACCGCGCCGGAAGAGGCCGCGCAGCACGACCACGTCGTGTGGGCCACGAACGTCAACCGCGACTTCTCGTATACGCCGTACATCTCCATGACCACGTACAAGCTGGACATGGAGTTGCTCACGCAGGGCTTCGAGATCGAGAAGCTGCCAAGCGATGACGCGACCATGGACTGCGCGGGCGAGATCAAGTCCGACCACACGGGTTGGACGGCAGCCGGTTTGTTCCGCACCTACGTGAATGCCGAGGTCAACGACCACGACGGCATCGACTCGCTCAACAACCAGACGATGTGCCAGTTGCTCGGCTTCGGCGTCGTCACTGGCACCACGGACCCGGCCTACCAGTGCGCGACCACGGTGCGCTGCACGCCGGGCACCAAGACGGGGACCAAGAACTGCACGTGGGTGAAGCTGCCCGAGAGCCTCTGCCCGGAGACCGCGGCAGAGAAGGCGATGTGGGGCTGCCACGTGGGCGACGAAAACAACCCCGACAAAGAGAAGACCAACTGCACCGCCGACAAGGTCACGACGACCTTGGATCCGGACAAGGGCGCCAAGACCGAAGGCCAGTGCTGCGACCCGCTGGGCAAGAAGACCGGCGGCTTGCCCACGTGCAACGCTTTCTTGCTGCGTAACGAGTTCGTGGCGGCCGCGGCCGAGATCACGGACGAGGAAGCCGACGGACCGCAGGAAAACTGCGCGGCTCACTGAGAGGCTCGGAGGCCCGGGCGGCCACCCTGCCCCCACGAGGCGCGTCGGGAAACCGGCGCGCCTCGTGCGCTTTCTGCCCTGCCGGATTGATCATTTCGCCCCGGTCAATAACCATACGCGGTCATGGGGAAACGCGGCAACGACGTACCTTCGGACCTGGCCGACGCAATGGTCAGGCGCCTGTCGGCCAACCCCAGCGACACCGAAGCCTACCGGGCACTGCACGACCACTACCGCGCCATCGGGGACTTCGCGTCGCTCGCGAATCTGGTTTCCGGGCTCGCCTCGTACACGCCAGACGACCGCACGGCCAGCCTCGCCTACCAGGAAGTGGCGGAGCTCCTGGACCAGCGCCTCGGTGACCCCAGGCGTGCCGAAGGCTTCTACCGCAAGGCGCTCAAGCGCCAGCCGGCCAACCTCGACGCCTCGGAGGGGCTGCAGGCGCTGCTCGAGCGCGGTGGCAGGCTGCGCGAGCTGACCGAGCTGATCGCCGGGCAGGTCGAGACGCTCGAGGGCTGCGGAGGTGACCCACGTGACATCGCGGTGCTCTGCTACCGGCTGGGCGAGCTGTGGGGCAAGCACTTCGACCGCCTCGACGAGGCGCTCGCCCATTACCGCAAGGCGTACGAGCTCGATCCGCGCCTGCTGCGCGCTGTGTACGAGGCCCGTCAGCTGCAACTGCAGCGCGGGGATCGGCGTGCCGCGGTTGCGCTCTACGAGAAAGAAGCAGGTGCCGAGCCGGACCCGGCGCGCAAAGTGCTGCTGTTGCGCGAGCTGTCCGCGCTCTACGAGGAGCTCGACGACGTGGATGGTGCCGTGTCGGCGCTGGAACGCGCGGCCGCGCTGCGACCGGGCGACCTCGAGCTGTCACACCTGCTGGCGACCGACCTCTTGCGCCGCAGCCATGGCGAGAACGAACGCGCGCGCGCGGCGGATCTGGATCGCGTGGCAGGCCTGCTGTGCGACGTGGCCGCCGGCCTGCCGAACGAGGACGGGCGGCCGTTTCTCGAGGCCGCGCTCGATCATGCGCCGTGGCACGACCGGGCGCTGCGTGAGCTGGAACGTCGGCGCGACGAGCCGGCGGCGCAGCTTGCGCTTGCGCCGCGCTGGGTCGCATACCTCGCCTGTCGACCAGACGGCGAGCGGGCGCTCGAGCGGCGCGTGGCTCTGGCGCAAGCATACGCCGCGGCGGGCCAGCGGCAGGACGCACTGTTCTGCCTGGGGCCCGCCGTGGACCAGGGGTCGCCGGAAGCTGCGCGCTTGCATGCGCAGCTCACAGGCGCGCCCTACGACGCAGCGGTTCCGGCGCCACAACGTGACGCCGGCCCGCTGGACACCGCGTCCGCGCGACCGCCCCCGCCCCCCGCCGCTGCACGCTCTGGCGCGCCTGCGGCCAGCGCGTCCAGAGCGCAGCACGCGCTGCAGCGCCGAGCGCCGAACGAGGCGGCCGGCGACTTCGTCACCCAGCTCCCGCAGCTCGACGAGCTCGACGCCTTGCGCGCGCAGTCCAGCGCCGAGCCCGCGCCGTGGTCGGCCGAGCCGACGTCTCCGGGTGCGTCGACCGACGCGCTCGCGCAAGCTGCGGACGACGCCGCGCTGGCGCAAGACGCACAGACCACGCTACGACCGTCCGCAACGACCACGGGCGCGCCGACCGACGATGAGCGCGTCACACTGCGCACCAGCTCCGCGCCACGCGAAGACGCAGCGACAGCGGCCGGCACGCGCGCTACCTTCGACGCCGAGCGCGCCGCGAATGAGGTCGCAGCGCTCGGCGATGACCTTGATGCCTTGCAGCACGAGCTGCGATCGCGACTGGCCCGCAACGACGACGTCGGCGCCGTGCTGGTCGCCGAACGCCTCACGGTGCTCGACCCGCTCGACGCGGAAGCATTCACCTTCCTGGAACGCCACTATCGGAGGCAGCGTGATTTTGGGGCGCGCGCGGCGTTGCTCGTGCGCACGGCCCAGCAAGCCGAGCTGCCGCTGGCCATGCGCACGCAGCGGCTGCGCGAGGCGGTGAGCCTGCTCGAAACGCGCCTGAGTGATATCGATGGCGCGGTGCGCGCCTACCAGCTGCTCGCGGCGCTCGAGCCAGAGAGCGACGACGCCGTGCGCGGACACAAACGCTTGCTCGAACGCACGCAGCGCTGGGACGAGCTCGCCGACTTGCTCGCGGCCGAGGCGCACGCGCAGACCGATCCCGCGGCCAAGCTCGCAACGCTGCGTCGGCTCACCGACGTGCACCGACGCGAGCGCGGCGATCGCGCGGCAGCGGCCCACACACTCGCGAGCATCGCCGAGCTCGACCCGCAGGACCGCGGGGCGCGCGTGGCTCTCACCGAAGAGCTCATCCACCTCGGCCGCTACGACGAAGCGGCTCGGTGGATCGAACGGCGCATCGAAGAAACGGCCAGCAAGTCGGAGCGCTTGCCGCTGCTGCGCCAGCTGGCGGCGCTGTTCGCCGAGCGACTGGAAGATCAGCTCGCCGCCTACGATGCGTACGAACGCATGCTCGAGATCGCGCCCGACGACGTGCATGCGCTCGATCGCATGGAGGAGATCGACGAGGCGACCGGCGCGCACGAGCGCTTGCTCACGACCCTGGCGCGACGCGCCAAGCGCGTGACCCCCGCACAGGCGGCGGACTTGCACGTACGCATGGCCACGATCGCCGAAGCGGACCTGCTGGATCGCGATCGCGCCGGCACCCACCTGCGCGCCGCGCTCGAGCTCGCTCCGACGAACCTGCAGATCCTCACCGCGCTGTCGAATCTGTACGAGCGCGCGGAGCGCTACGACGAGCTGCTATCGCTGCTGCGCGAGCGCGCGGCCGGCGAGAAGAACGTGAAGGCCCGCGCGGATCTGCAGCGCCGCATCGGGCGGCTGCTCGCCTCGCGCCTCCACGACGAGGCGGGCGCGGCCGAGGCCTTCGCCAAGGTGCTCGAGGTGGGCAACGACCGCGAGGCGCTGCTCTTCGTCGAGGCGCGCACGCGACAGCAGGGCGATCAGAGCGCGCTCGCCGACATCCTGCGACGACTCGCCGAAATCGAGTCCGAGCCCGAGGTGCAGGCTCAGCGCCTGTTCGAGCAAGCGGAGCTGCTTTTGGCGCTCGATCGGCAAGCTGAGGCCGTCGCGCCGTTGCTGCGCATACTGGTCGATCTGGCACCCGAGCACGCGGCCGCAGGGACCGAGCTTTCACGCCTGTGCGAGCAGCTCGGCGACTACCGCGGCATGGCTCGCGTGCTTGAGCAGCGCCGCGACCGTGCCACCGAGGCGCCCGCGCGTGCGCTGGCGACGCAAGAGCTGGCCGACCTCTACGAGGGCAAGCTACCGGATGAAGCCAAGGCCATACGCGCGCTACTCGATTGGTCACAAGCCGCACCGGACGATCCGGCGCCGCTGCGGCGGTTGTGTGCAATCTACGAGCGCAAGCGCCGCTACAAAGATCACGTGGCCGCGCTCGATCAGCTGGCCACGGTCGAGCCGAGCGTCGAGCGCCGCATTGAGGCGCTGCAGCAGGCGGCCGAGCTCGGGCTGCACAAACTCAAGGATGAAGCCGGCGCTTTCCAGCGCGTGGTGATGATCGCGCAAGCCAGCAGCGCGCCGCTCGGGCGCGCCGTCATCGACCTGGCGCGCAAGGCAAAGAAGCTCGACGCACTGTGCGACCTGTGCGAAAGCACCGACCGCCAAGACGAGCTGTTCGCGCTGCTGCAGGAACGCATCGCAGCCGAGACCGACGCCGCCGCGAAGATCGAGCTGCAACGACGCCTGGGCCGCGCGTACGTCGAGCTGGCGCAGGACGAAGCGTCGGCACTGCGCACCTACGAGGATTTGTTGCAGCTGACAGACGACGCCGAGGCTCTACGCTTCGTGCAGTCGTGGTCCATGCGCCACGACGATCCCGAGCGGCTGGTGAACGCGCTCGGGCAGCTTGCGCGCATCGAGAAGAACCGTGACGACCGACGCGACCTGCTCGTCGAACGCGGTCGTGTGCTGCACTCGCGCCTCGCGCGGCCGCGCGAAGCGATCGCCGCGCTGGAAGATGCGCTGGCACTTGACGGCCGCTTCGAGCCCGCACTCGCCGCGCTGATCGCCGCGTGCGAGGCGGCGCCGGAACCCGAGAAGCTCGCTGCGGCGCTCGAACGCCAGCTCGCCAACGTCGCAAGCGTCGACGACAAACGCGCCATCCTCGAGCGACTTGCGCAGCTCTACGAACACCCGATCGGCGACGAACGCAAGGCTGTGCACGCGCTGACGCGCTGGGCCGAGCTCGACAAGACCGACCCGCGCCCGTGGCGCAAGCTGGCCAGCCACCACGAACGGTCCAGTCGGTGGCGCGAGCTACTCGCAACGCTCGACGAGCTCACGCAGCGCGAGACCGAAGCACAGCTGCGCCTCGATGCGCTGATCGCCGCCGCCAGCGTGGCACAGCAGCACCTGAACGATCCCGGCGCGGCGCTGGAGCGGCTTTTGCCTCTGGTACCCGATGAAGAGCCGCGCGTGGATGCGCTGCTCTGGGAGCTCGCAACGGCCGCCGGTCGGCTGTCCGACGTCCACGACGCGTTCGATCGAGCGCAGCGCTACGAGCCACTGGTCGCGCAACTGGAGCAGCAGATCGAGCAGGAGACGGGCGCCCCGGCGCGCGCGGCACTGTTACGACGCGCGGCACTGCTGTGCGAGACCCAGCTCGATGACGAGCCGCGCGCCGCTCGGCTGTGGCAATGCTTGCTCGAACTGCAGGAAGATGCGCACGCGCTGCGCTTCATGCAAGCGCGCGCGCTACGCTCGGACGACTTGCCGCAGCTGGAGCACGTGCTGGCCCGTCTGTCGAAGCTGGAGCAGGATCCGAAAGAGCTGCGCGACCTGCTCTACGAACAGGCCCATCTGCTCAACTTCCGCCTGGGTCGCCCATCCGATGCGGTCGCGGTTCTGCAGCGCGTGGTGTTCGAGCTCGACCCCGAGTTCGAGCCCGCGCTCGACGACCTGCAGAGCGCGGCCGAAGCGGCAGGCGACCACAGCACGCTGGCGCGTGCCCTCGAGCATCAGCTGACGCGCGAGCACGACCCCGCGGCGCGCATCGAGCTGGCCGAGCGACTGGCTGATCTCTACGAGGGTCCGCTGCGCGATTCGCAGCGCGCCATCACGGCGCTGCAGGCCTGGGCGCAGACCGACCCCGACGACCTCACGCCGCGTCGCCGTGAACGCGCGCTCTTGGCCGACGCCGAGCGACCCACCGAGTTGATCGCATGCCTGGACGCGATCGCCGCGCTCACGCAGGAGCCGAGCGAAGCGCGCGAGGCGCGGCGCCAAGCGGCGCGCCTGTGCGCGCAAGCGCTGCGCGATCCCGACCAGGCGTGGCAGCGCTTGCTCCCCGACGTGCGGGCAGGCGACCGCGAAGCCGAGGCGCTGCTGCGCGAGCTGGCCATCTCGAGCGGACAGCTGCTCGCGCTGGCGGAGCTCTACGAGCAGCTGCAGCGCTACGACGAGCTGGTGGAGCTGCTGCGCGAACGCGCCGAGCTGCAAACCGATGCGTCGGCCAAGGCCGAGCTGTACCTGCGCTGCGCGCGCACCCTCGCCAACGCGGTCGGTGACGAGCTGGCCGCCAGCGAGGCCTACCGCGACGTGCTCACGCTGCGTGAGGACATCGAAGCGCTCGAGTACCTGCGCGCAGCGGCCGAGCGCGTCGACGACATCGAGGCGCTCGACGAGCTGCTGCGCCGCCTTTCGCTCGCGCACGAGGACCGCGCACAGCGTCGCGATGTGCTGCTCGCACGCGCGCTCCTGCTCAACGATCGACTCGATCGCACCAGCGATGCGATCGACGTGCTGCGCCACATCGTCACCACCATCGATCCGAGCTGCCTGCCGGCGATCGACGAGCTGGTCGCGACCTCGGAAGCTGTGTCCAACCTACCTGCGCTCGCGGTCGGTTTGGAGCGCAAGCTCGTGCTCAGCCGCGACGCAACCGAGCGCCGAGCCGTGGCCGCGCGACTCGCCGATCTCTACGAAGGTGAGCTGGAGAGCCCCGACCGCGCTGCCGAGGCGCTGCGTCGGCTGTGTGAGGCCGACCCCAACAACGCCGACGCACACCGGCGCCTGCGCGTGCACCTGACGCGCCAGAAGACCCACGAAGAGCTGCTACGCACGCTGGATGCGCTGGCCAAGCTCGAGCCGACCAAGGCAGCGCGACGCGACGCGCAGCTGGCGGCGGCGAAGCTCGCGCACGAGACGATGGGTGATCACCGCGCAGCGTTCTTCCGGCTTTCGCCGCTGGTGCAAGCGGGGGACGTCGAGGCCGAGGACCTGGCCGGGCTGATCTGCAAGAGCGCGGGGCTCGGCCGTGAGCTGGCCGGCGTGTACATCCAGCGCGCCCAACATGCTCCGAACAAGGACGAGCTGCGCGCCTGCTGGCGACAGGTGGTGCGCATCCACGAGACCTGGCTGAACGAGCCAGCGGAAGCCTTCGAAGCGAGCCTGCGCCTGCTCGCGAGTGACACCGACAATCGCGATTACCTCGACGAGGTGGATCGGCTGGGCACACAGGTGCAGGCGTTCGGTCGACTGGCGCAGGTCTACAGCAAGCTCATTAAGGACGGGAGCAACGATCACACGCGCGTGGAGCTGCTGCTGCGCCTTGCGAACCTGCTCGAGCTGCAGGCGCGCGACCCGAGCGCCGCGCTCGATTGTCTGCTGCAGGCTTGCGAGCTTGCGCCGAACGATACCCGAGCCCTGGACCGCGCCGAAGAGCTGGCCAGCCGGCTCGGCAGTCACGTCGAGCTGCTCTGGGTGCACGAACAGCGCGCCGCGCGCGCGCCTACCGACGAAAAGAAGGCGCTGGCACTGCTCGACGCCGCGCGTACAGCCGACATCGGCCTGGGCGATCGCGAGCAAGCCAACACGTGTCTGCGTCGCGCGCTCGCGCTCACACGTGGCGCGCCGGCGCTCGCCAAGAAGATCGAAGAGCTGGCCGGTGAGTTGGACCGCGCACGACCGGCACTGGGCAAGGACGACGCGCGTCGAGCCCTGGTGCGGGCACACTTGGCGCTGGCCGAGACCTCGAGCGAGCCGTGGCGCTCGGAGCTCGTGCTGCGCGCCGCGCGCTTCCTGAACGAGGAGCTGCACGACGACGCCGCGGCCTTCGACGTGCTGCGACAAGGCACCACCACGCCGCCCTTCACCGCGCAGCTGCTCGATGCCCTCGAGCACAGCGCCGAGCAACTTGGCCGGCTCGATGCGCTGATCGCCCACCTCTCGCGCAGCGCCGACAAGGCCCAGAGCCCGCAGGACAAGCTGGAGCTGCTCTGCCGCAAGGCGCGCGTGCTCGAACAGCGTCTCGGACGCTTCGACCAAGCCGCACAAGCCTATGAGCGCGTACTCGAGCTGCAGCCCGCCGACGACGCGGCCGCGATGGCGTTGTTTACGTGCCTGCGTAAAGCGGGTCGCTACCGCGAGCTGCTGCATGCGTTCGAGCGCCGGCTGTCCCGCACCTCGGACGTCGAGCAGCAGCTGCAGCTGATGCGGGAGATAGCCAATGTTTGGGAGGTCGAGCTGAGGAACCGGGCCTCCGCGATGGAGGTCTGGAACGAAGTGCGCACGCTGCGACCGCAGGACACGCAGGCGCAGGAAGCCATCGAGCGCCTGCAGCGTTTGTGAGCCGAGCCGCGAGCCTGACCGATCTTGGTCAGGGTCGATGTCGGCTCCCACATTGTGCGTGAACCCGCTACAGGCTTTCCCGAATCTTCGCCAGACGCCGAATACTCGGCTGTAAGCCATTGTAACTACTCATAAAATATCACCGCTCCACGCCTCTGGTGAACGCCCACATTTCGATCCACTATCAAAGCCTGTTGCCGGGTGGTGTTCGGATGTTGCCCAGAGAAGACGATACGGCACGCGTCCAGGTCGAGGCGACCGCGGCGAACCAAGTCGAGCGCAGCGGCCCGAAGTCCGAAGGCGTGCTCACCGTGTTGCGCGGGCCGAACCCTGGCTTCCTCTACACGCTCGACGCGAGCGAGGCCGTGATCGGCCGCAGCCCCGAAGTGACAGTCTCGATCGCCGACGAGGCCCTGTCGCGCCGGCACGCCCGGATCCGTCGCGAGAGCAGCGCGTTCTACATCGAGGATCTCGGCAGCACCAACGGCACGTTCGTGGATGGCGAGCGCCTGCAGCGCCCACGCAAGCTCGAGGACGGCTGCCGCATCTCGCTCGGCGGGCGCACGCTCTTACGCTTCGCGCTGCACGACGCCGTCGAACAGGAAGCCGCGCGCTCCACGCACGAGCTCACGGTGCGCGACCCTCTCACGCGCGTCTTCAACCGCGGTCACCTCGAAGAACGCCTGGCCAGCGAGACGGCCTACGCCGCGCGCCACAACACAGCGCTTGCCATGCTGCTCATCGACGTCGACGACTTCAAGCAAGTGAACGACAGCCACGGACACGCCGCCGGCGACGCCGCGTTGCGCGTGCTGGCGCGCGCACTCACGGCCATGGTGCGCAAGGAAGATGTGCTCGCGCGCTACGGCGGCGAAGAGTTTGCCATCGTGGCCCGGGGCATCGACCGGGCCGGTGCGATCGCATTCGCGGAGCGCGTGCGCAGCGGCGTGCACGAGGTCAGCGTACCGACCGAACGCAAGCCACTGCGAGTCACTGTCAGCGTCGGCGTCGCGCACACCAACGGTGGCGAGGGTTGCGAAGGTGATCGTCTGCTGCGCGCGGCCGATCGAGCACTGTACACGGCCAAGCGCGCTGGCCGGAACCGCGTCGAAGCTGCGCCGTTCGAGCGTGCCCTCAAGTCACGCCGATTGACCCCACGACGTTCCACGAACTGAGCGCGCGAAGCAGTCCGCACCGCAGCCGACCGCAGGCTCAGTGCTTGGGGTCTGACGGACCGAGGCGCGACAAGCGCGTGCGACAGAAATCCCCGAAGCGACGCAGGTCGTCAGCGCCGTGCTGGCCAGTCTCGACGCAGTGCCGATATTCGTCGCGCGCCGAGCTGACGAAGGGCTGGGCCTGACCACGGATCAGGTCGCGAAACATCGCGGCGATCTCCGGTTCCTCGTCGAGCTCGCTGGGCGACGGGATACCTGCGAGCTCGAGCGCAGTGTCCTCCTGCAACAAACCGAGCACCGCGCGCTCGACCACCACATCCGCCGCTTGTTGCGCTTCGGCTGGCCCGAACTGAAAGCGCGTGTCAGCGACCGCATCGCGACGCTTCTCGACCCACGGAGCAACTTGCTGCTCCACCCACGCTTGCAGACTCGCGCACGAGCGGTCGTCGGGCGCTGCGGGCAGCTGCGCCGCAAAGACCTGCTGCGCCAACGTGAGAGCCTGATGCATACGCTGAGCGTTCGTCGGTGCTGTGCGCGGCAGCTCGGGCAGCGCAGCCAGCGAGGGTGGCGCAAGGGGCTGACCAGAGCCGACCGCAGCTGACGGCCGCGCAGCTCGCGGCGCGGTCGTAGCGCAACCGATCAGCATGACACACAGGATGAGGGGGACGCGCGCGAGCGGGTTCGAGGTGAGCATGCAGTGGCCACGATAACGTGGTTTGTGCGCATCCTCCAATGCAAGACGCGCTATGTTCCGCCGGTGGGACGCGTGCTCGCTCTGCTCGGCTGTGCGCTGTGCCTCGCGCAGCTGCACCCACAGAGTGCGCGGGCCCAGAGCGCCGGTGTGGTGTTCCTGTTGCCCGAAGGCCTGGCGCCCGAGGCACGCAACGCGCTGCAAGACGCGCTGACCACGCAGCTGTCGCTCATCGACGTGCAGCTGGTGCTGCTCACGGCCCCGGCCGCCAGCACGAGCGCAGCCCTCGAAGAGCGCGTGGTCGCAGGCAAGGCGCTCGCGCAGACGCACTCGGCCGTCGGCGTACTGTGGCTCGATGCGCGACCGACCGACCACTGGTTCGTGTATGCGATGGATGCCAGCGCCGAGCACATCGTGGTGCGCCCACTGCTGGTGCGCGCGGAGAACCTGGAGTCCACGATCGAGGCTGTCGCGGTGATCGCCCGAGGTGCGGCCGAGGCCCTGCTACACGGCGAGCCCGTGCGCGGCGAGTCAACGGAGCTGGCGAGCACGCCTGCAGCCACACCGCCACCCGTTGTGCCGCCACCCGTTGTGCCGCCACCCGCTGCGCCGCTGCCAGCCGTTCCACCACCAGCCCCGAAACCGACGCCGAAACCAACGACCAGCTCGCCCACAGAGCTCGGCGCTGGCCTGCGCCTGTCCGCTGGCTACGTGGGGACCACGCTTGCGCCGCAGCGGCCATGGCAGAGCGGTCTGCAGCTCTCGGCGGCTTGGCTGTGGAGCAAAGGGCCCTACCTTGGCCTGGCCTACGAGTGGTTTCCCCCGGACCGCCTGCAAGCGGAGCGCCTGGGACAGGCTGTCGCGGCCTCCATCGCACGTCACCCGGTCTTCGTCACGGCCGGCTACCGGCGACCGCTGTGGCCGTTCGTGGTGGCCGCGCAAGCCAGCGCCAGCGTCGACGTGCTCACCCGCCACACGCTCGAACCAACCGGCAAGGCACAGGCCGGCGACAGCGCCCGGCTAGTGATCGCGCTCACACCGGCAGCGCGCGCCGAGCTGCCTGTCACCCGGTGGCTGAGCTTCTTCCTGGACGCCGGCCTCGACGTATTGCTCAACAACTTCAAGTACATCTCCTACACCGCAGGCACCCCCACCCTGCTCGCCCCGAACACGCTGCGCTTCCATGGGCTGGTCGGCATCGAAATTCTTCATTGATCGTAGATAGTTACGGGCGCGTGCCGGGCCGGCCGCGCGCTCGAACCCAGGGCCCCGGCGGTGTCGAAAGATCCGACCCTTTTGCGGTGCCAACCCCAACCTAGTAGACGTAAGTGCATGCATAGCGTGATGAGCACTCAGATGGACGGCGCGGTAGCCGCGGACCTCTCGCTGATGAAGCGGGTGGCGGGCGGTGACAAACACGCCCAGCGCGTGCTCGCTCACCGACTGGCCGCACGCGTCAAGCGCATCAGCCAGCGGCTGATCCGCAACGGCGCCGACGCCGACGACGCCTCGCAGATGGCGCTGATCGAGATTCTGCGTTCGGCGGGCACATACAAAGACATCTCGTCGATCGAGCGCTGGGCCGACCGCATCACCGTGCGCACGGTCTTGAGGCACGCCCGCGACCAACGTCGCAAGCCCTGGCACTTCGCGAGCCTCATCGACGTCGACAGCCTGGGCGCAAGCCAAGAAGAACCGACGCAGAGCCAGGGTACAGCCCGGCCGGTCGAAGACTACCTGCAGGAGCTACCTGCGGCTCGGCGCGAGGTGCTCGTGATGAAGCATTCGCTCGGGTACACCACCGAAGAGATCGCGGAGCTCACCGACAATCCCGTCGGCACAGTGAAAGACCGGCTGGTCGCGGCGCGCAAGCAATTGCGCAAGTTGATCACGCGCGACGCGCGAGCGCGCGGGCACGCTCAGGAGACGAAATCATGAGCGACGCAAACAGCGGCTACGAACGCTGGACGACACTGATGGATCGCCAGGCTGCCGGTGAGCAGCTGACGGCGGCGGACATGGCGTTCTGCGAGCGCTTCGCGAGCGAGCACCCACGATGCGCAAACGAGCTGGCGGTGTACGCCGAGCTCGCCGACCTCGACGCGACACCCAACGACGCCTCGCGAGCGCTCGTCGATGCCGCGCTCAAGCGCATGGAGGTAGAGGAGGCGAAGCGAGCCTTCGCCGAGCTCGGCGACCTGCGCAAGCGACGCATCCCGACCTTAGCCATCGGCAGCGCAGTGGCAGCGCTGGCTGCGATCTTCGTGCTCTACTCGCACCGTGCACCCAAGCGCGAAGACGCCGACCTGCGTACGGCACAGAACCTGCCGCTGTCGCGCGTGGAGCTCGTGTATGCCTCGGGCGACGTGAGCGTGAGCGGCCAGCCCGCCACGGTGGGGCTGACCTTGCTCGCGCAGGGCAGCGTGATCGAGACCAAAGACGGCTCGGCCTGCCTCGTGATCGACCCCGAGATCAACGTGTGTCTGGCCGCGCAGAGCCGGCTGCGCTTGTCGCAGATCTCGGGCGGCGCGCGGCGTCTCGATCTCTTGCTCGGGCGGGCCTCGACGCACCTGGCCACCCAGCCCGAAGGCATGAGCCTGTCGATCGTCGCCGACGGCATCGCATCGACCGCCGTGGGTACTGCGTTCTCCGTGGAGCGCGGCGCGCAAGCTGGCGCGGTGGTGACCACGGTGCTCAACGGCAAGGTACGCGTCGGCCGGCAGGGCGACACGCGGATCGTGGCGGCACACGAGCGCGCCGTGATGCTCTCCGAGCGCACCGAGCTCACGTCGGTCAGCCGTGTCGAGGAAGCGCCGTCGTGGGCACTGCTCGGCCCCACGAGTCTGTGGCACGACCCGGTGTCGGCCACGCTCGACGTACACGGCGAGCCGGAACAGGCCCAGGCGTTGCTCGACGATCAGCCGATCGGCGTCGCCCCGCTCTCGTCGCTCATTCCGGTGGGTATCCACCACCTGGTCGTGCGTGATGGTGCGCGCGTTCTGGTCGAGCGTGAGTTCCACGTGACCGCCGGTGAGACCGTCGAGGTCAGCTACGTGCCCGCGCCGTCCGCCGTGCCGGCAGCGCTTGCGATCGTCACGAAGGCCGAAGAGCGCGCACCGAAGCTCGATGCGCGCAGCGCAGAGCAGAACGCGAAGCTGCTCGGCGCCGCCGAGCTGGTGCCGCCCATGCCGGAAGATCCCCGTCTGGCACCAGGCCCGCAGAGCGCGGCGCAGTGGCTCACGCAGGCACGCAAGCAGATGCGCGAGGGCCGTTTCGCCGACGCGGCAGCCAGCTACCGGGCCATCATGCAGGCGTTCCCGAACAGCGAGACAGCGCACACGGTGCTCGTTTCGTTGGGTCAGCTGCAACTGGTGCAGCTGAAAGATCCGCAGCAAGCAGTCGCCAGCCTGGATGCGTACCTCGAGCACAGCGGCGCACTCGCCGAAGAGGCCCGTGTCGCCAAAATCCATGCGCTCGCGCAGCTGCGGCGCACAGGCGACGAAGCCAGCGCAATCGACGATTTCCTGGCAAAGCACCCGCACAGCCTGGACGTGCCGGAGTTGCGCGCGCGGCTCGCGAGCTTGCGAGCCGGCAAGTAGGACCGGCCATGGCTGCGTCCACCACGAACCCAGCACGCTGGCACACGGCCGCTCTTGCGTTGGCGGCGATCGCTGTCGCGGCCTGCACGCAGCGCGCGGACGTCGTGGCGCATGCCTTGCGCAGCGACAGCGGCGCACGCGACGCAGGTGCCGTCGATGCCGGGTCGAGCGCGCCTGAGCCTTGCAGCGCGAGCGCGCGCGTACGTCGCACGCCGTGGCCGCCCGAGGTCGTGGCGGCGCTGCTGATCCCGACGAGCTGCACGATCCCGTGGAGCGCGTTCACGACGCCCGCGGGTGCCGATGCGGGCATCACGCAGGACGAGTTCCGCAACCTCTTCAGCACGCAGCCGACGACACCGAGCGGCAGCACGCCCTCGCGCGCGTGCGACTCGCTGGGCCGCGGCATCGACATCAACCTGATGAAGCACCAATTCGTGTTGTGCTCGAGCAGCTGCAGCGGCTTCAAGCGCCTACTGACGGCACAGCTGGCTCAAGACGGCTGTGACGGTCCGTACGACGCCGGCCCGCTCATCGACTTCCCGTTCACGCTTCCGCCGCGCCTACCGACCATGCACGACGCCGGCAGCCAGAACGACGACGCCGGGACGGTCGGCGACGCGGGCTGACGCTGACAGCACTCGGAGCTGCGCGCCACTCACGGTAGGCATTGCAGCGGCAATACGCACACGGTCTGCAGGCACGTGTTGCTGTAGCATTGCCGAGCATCGACGCAGTTGCTGCCCACGGCAGTGAAAGCGCGACACACGCCATTGAGGCAGGCGTTGCCGGGAGCGCAGGCGTTGTTCTGGCACGCAGCGCCATCGGCGGGCAGATTGAGGCACTTGCCGGTCGCTCCGGCCTGCGTCGCGTCGCAATACTGACCCATCGGGCATTCGCTCGGGCGTGCGCCCTTGCACGAGCCGTTGGCACCCACGGGCTTCACGCAGATCCCCATGGTGCCGGTGGTGCGCTCGCAGGCGAGGCCAGGCGCGCACAGCGCGGTCAGCGCATCGCAGGCGTTGCCCTCGGCGCCCGTGTACGAGCTGCTGATGCTGCGGCAGGTCTCGCTGCCGGACGCCCCGAGGCACGCGAAGCCCGGTGAGCATGCGCCCCAACCGCCAGCGGGGTTGCACGCATCGTCCGCGGCCACGGGCGCTGCGCACACCTTGCTGCTCGGGCACACCAGACCGTCGGCGCAATCGGACCCAACGTTGCAGGCGACACCGGCCGCATTGCGCGCGGTGCAGACGCCACAACCAGCGGTCGCGCTGCGCTTGCAGTACGCGTCGCCCTGGCAGTCGAAGTCGATCCCGCACGCGCCATCCACGGCGACCGTGCCTTCGATCGCTTGCGCACAGCTTGCCGGCAGTCTTCGACTCTTGACGTTGCAGCCGTAGGCGCGCAGGTCGGCCTGGCATTGCGTGAGCGCCGCTGGATTCCAGCGCACGCGACCGGCCTTGATGGAATCAGCGAGCCAGTGCGGGTCTCGTTGCTCTTGCTGCTGGGTGATGAACGCGACGCAATCGGAGACGTTCAGATAGTCCGAGAGCAGCTCCGCACCCATGCAGTCGGTGAGCGCGCCACACGTGGCGGCAGCGAGCACGGCAGGGACCTGCTCGGGCTTGGTGCTGCTGGTTGCACCGCCATCCAGCGTCCCGGCATCGGACTCGGCAGCGCCGGCATCCTGGTCGCTGATCGCGCCGCCGTCTTCACCGGTGGCGGCGTCGACTGCAGCCGCATCGCGGTCGTTGAAGACACTGCCGTCGAAACCGCTGCCGTTGCCTGCAGACACGCTGCAACCGACCCATGACAGCGAGAGCAAGCACAGGGTCCATCTCGACATTCGCATTGCGATCCTCACTTTTCGCCACGCGGCGGCGGGGCACTCGCAGCGAAGTCAACCGGCTTGCGGCCGGCGCGTCAAGGCGGTGCGACGCCGCCTGCGCGACCCTATTCAGCCGCCTACGCGACTGTCACCCTTGCCGGACGCGGTGACTTTACCAATAGTGCTGCGGGTATGCCCGCGCTTCGCCGTCATCCGCTGATCTACGCACTTGCCCTGTGTCTGGCTGCGTGCGCCGGCAGCCGCCCGGCTGCGCTTGCCGCCGCCCATCCCACGCCGAGCGCAGCGGCGACGACCCCGCACGCAGCAGGCAAACGACGCGGGCTTCCCGCGCTGGGGGCGAACATCGAGGGCGTGGCCGTCGGCATCCACGGCGCGGTCGCCAGCGCAGAGCCTCATGCAAGCCTGGTGGGGCTCGAGGTGTTGCGAGCGGGGGGCAACGCGGTCGATGCAGCCATTGCGGTCGCCTTCGCGCTCGCGGTGACGCACCCCTCGGCGGGAAACCTGGGCGGCGGCGGCTTCATGCTCGTGCGCATGCACGACGGTCAGGCGGTTGCCATCGACTATCGCGAGACCGCACCGGGCGCAGCGACGCGCGACATGTACCTGGATGCGAGCGGCAAGCTGACGCGGCAGAGTCTGGTCGGCGCGCGCGCGGCCGGCGTGGCGGGCACCGTCGCGGGTCTCGGGCTCGCACATGCACGCTTCGGCACGCGACCGTGGGCGCAACTTGTTTCGCCCGCGGTCGCGTTGGCGCGCGACGGACACGCTGTCGATGCGTTCCACGCGGAGCTGCTGGCAAAGGCGGTCACGCGCATGCGCGAGGCGGGCTTGCCGGCCAGCGCCGCACACTATCTCGCGCCCGACGCACAGCCGATCCGCGCCGGCGACGTGTGGCGGCAACCCGAGTTGGCCCGCACCCTCGCCTACCTCGCGGAGCACGGACCACGCAGCTTCTACGCGGGCGAACTGGCGGACAAGCTCGCGGCGAGCGTCAGGCAGCTCGGCGGTGTGTGGACGAGCGCGGATCTTGCTGCGTATCAGGCCGTGGCACGCATCCCACTGCGCTTCGACTACCTTGGGCACGAGATCCTGACGATGCCGCCGCCATCGGCCGGGGGCATCGTGCTGCGGCAGATCCTGTTCGCGAGCGAGCTACTGCACATGCGCGACCTGCCGTGGAGAAGCGCGGCGGCGATGCAGCTGTATGTCGAGGCTGCGCGCCGCGCCTACTCCGACCGAGCCACGTGGATCGCCGACCCCGCTTTCGTCGACGTACCCACGGCGGGGCTCACCGACCCGAGCTACCTGCGTGCACGCATGGCCGACATCGACGGGTCGCGTGCGACGCCGTCAGCTGCCATCGCAGCAGGCTCGCCCGTGCGCGAAGCTTCGCCACAGACCACACACTTCTCGGTGGTCGACGACGCCGGCAACGCGGTCTCCAACACCTACACGCTGAACGACGCTTTCGGCTCGCTCGTGGTGGTGGCCGACACCGGTGTCCTGCTGAACGACGAAATGGACGACTTCGCGAGCCAGCCGGGAACCGCCAATCTGTACGGCCTGGTGCAAGGCGAGCGCAACAAGATCGAGCCCGGCAAGCGCATGTTGAGCAGCATGACGCCGACCATCGTCACCAAGACCGGCGAGCTGCGCGCGGTGCTCGGCACGCCCGGCGGGTCGACGATCACGACCACCGTGGCTCAGGTGGTGCGGGCGCTCGTCGACTACGGCGTGCCGCTCGATGTCGCCGTGCGTGCGCCACGTGTGCACCACCAGTGGCTGCCGGATCAAGTCGTGATCGAGCCCGAGGTCGAAGCCGACATAGTCGCGGGCCTGACGGCGCTCGGCCACAAGATCGCGCTCTACGCCTACGGGCACATCGGCCACGCCGACTGCATCGAGGTCGACCCGGCCACGCATGGCTTTCGCGCGGTGGCCGACGTGACCCGCGGCAGCGGTGGAGCCGTGGCGTACTAGGAGCGCGGGTCGCCGCCCGCGCGTGTTATGTTGTAACGAATGCGTCCTTCGATCGCCGCCGCGCTGGGCCTCCTGTGGCTGGCTGCATGCACGAGCGACAAAACTACCGCGGGGCGTGCCTGCCGCTCGGATGCCGAGTGCGCGGCACAGAGCTGCGTCGCCAAGGCGGACGGCAGCGCCGAGGACCTTGCCGCCATGCCGCTGGTCTGCGGCGCACCGACCGACAAGCTCGGGCCCGGCGAAGCGTGCGAGCACGGCCCCGAGTGCGCGCTGGGCATCTGCCTCTTGTCGGGTGCGTGCGCATCGCCCTGCGCAACCGATGCACATTGCGCCGCCACGGAACGCTGCCAGGCGGTGTATGCACGCGCCGGCAACGCAGTGTTGCAGACCCTGCATGCCTGTGTGGCGATGGTCGATCTGCCCAAGGACGCACACATCAAGATCGAGATCAGGCGACACGCGCTCAGCGGCGCGCAGGACGACATCAAGCTGCCCGGGACCAGCGTGCCCACGCTCTTCGTGCTCGAGCACCTGTCCGACCACAGCTGGCCGATCCCGCCCGATCCGCCCAGCGCGTGTCGGCCGCCTCTGTGCACCGACAAGCTCGTCGAGAATCGTACGCCAAGCGATGTGCTGTTCGACGAGAGCGCGATCGACATGCAAGCGGCCGGGCCCAAGAACCCCGTGGCCAACGGCGACCACGTGAACCCCGTCACCGTCTTGATTCCCAACAGCCCGCGTGTGACGCCATCCAGCGCCGGCTACACGCTCACGACCACGAGCACGCTGGCAGGCGATCTGCGACTCACCACGCTGGCGCGCACCACACGCGGCCACAAGCTCGACCTCAACGTGTACTACGTGGGCGCGCAAGACTGGAGCAGCACCGGCGATCGCGGCCCGATGCTGCTGACGGATGCGCTCGGCGTAGTCGACGAGATCTTCGCGCCGGCCGACATCTTCATCGGCGACGTGCGACAGCTCGACGTGCGCGGCAAACTCTTGACCGAAGGCGTGCCCTTGCCCGAGGGCGCACCGCTCCCTGAATTCGAAGCGAGCAAGGGCTTCTCACCGATCGCAAAGCAGTACGGCGTATACCCGCAGCTGCCCGAGCTGTGGAAGCTCAGCGCAGGCGCGGGCAACGTGGCGCTCGACTTGTTCTTCGTGTCTGACCTCGCGCCGATCGGCAGCGGAGACGTCGGCGCCATCGCCGGCGGCACGCCGGGGCCACTCGGCATGCACGGAACGGCGGGCTCGGGCATCGCCGTGTCCACGAACCTGATGCTCGCGCAGAACGACCCCAAGGCCTTGGGCCGCACGCTGGCACACGAGATCGGCCACATGCTGGGGCTGTTCCACACCGTCGAGGTCGACGGCACGGTGCGCGATCCGTTCAGCGATACCGCAGCGTGCACGATCGACCACGATACGAACGGCAACGGCTTTCTCGAAGCTCGCGAGTGCGCGAGCGAGGGCGGCGACAACCTGATGTTCCCGACTGTCAGCGCGCAGAGCACGACGCTCAGCGCGCAGCAACAGGAACTCCTGCGCTCCGCGCTGATCTTGCAGTGAACGAAGCTGCGCCAGACCGCACACTGCGGCCTGACGGAAGCCTCAGTGTGCCGGCTTCTTGAGCGCCGCGCGCAGCGTGTCGATCAGGTACGGTCGGATCGTGCGAGCCGGGATGATCTCTTCGATCGAGCCCACGCGCTTGGCGCGCTCGACCGAGTGCACGGCGTCGTACTCCGCCGCGACCTCGCCACGCTTCTCGATCGTCACGTCACGACGCAGCTTGTCGAACGCAGCGCGCTCTTCGGCCGTGGGGTTACCGCGCAGCTTCGCGCGCAGCGCCTGGATGCGCGGATCGGCCGAGACGCGCGCCCGCACTTCGCGCGGGAACACGACCGCAGCCGCTGGGCCGCCACCGATGACCGACGCGTACGAGCCTTCGACAGCCAGCGCGCGCAGGTTGTCGTTCAGGCCGCGCGAGAAGACGACGTAGGCGCCACCGTGGTAGCGACCGACGATGCAGAACAGGATCGGTCCCTGGAAGTTCACGACCGCGCGTGCGATCTCGGCACCGTACTCCAGCTGCAGCTTACGCATCGACTCCGGTGAGCCGTCGAAGCCGGAGATGTTCGCGAGCAGCACGCACGGACGCACGCCGCTGGCGGCGTTGATCGCGCGAGCCACCTTCTTGCTCGACTGCGGGAACAGCGTGCCGCCGTTCCACTCTTCGGGACCGTCGGACGGGCGATAGCCCATGCGCGAGACGTTCTGGCTCTCGATACCGAGCACCAGCACGGGGTGACCGCCGAGGTGCGCGTCCCACACGATGGCCGTCTCGGCACCGACGTGATGCGCCCAGCGTTCCAGGTGACCGCCGTCTTGATCGATCACGCCCTGCATCAGCGCGCGCATCGCGAACATGCGCTTGCGGCCGGGGTTGGTCTTGGGATCGAGAATCTCGCCGATGGTCTTGAACGGCTGCGGGCCGGCCTTGCCATCGTTGTACGCGAAGCTCGTCACGTCGCGGCTGTCGCCGTCGCTCGTCTTGAGCATGCGCGGGCCACTCTCGCCCGGCATCACGTAGGTGTACTCGTAGTGGTCGAAGAGGATCTTGTAGGCCGAGGCCAGATCCGGCGCGAAGTACTGCGCCTCGCCGTTGGGGCCCATCACACGTTCGTGGCCACCGATCGCGACCTCGTCCTCGGCCGAAACCGAGCCCGACACCGCGAGCGCTGCACTGCCCGTGAGCACCATCGACGCCGTGGGCGTCATGATGAGGCAGCCGCGCGTGTGCATGAGCATGGTGGCGAGCGAATCCCAGTAGCTCTGCGCGCCCACGTTGATGCCCGTGACGACGCAGTGGATCACGCCCCCGGTCTGCGTGAAGGTCACGATGCGACGCACGACGCGAGCGATCGCGTCCATGGTCTCGGTGCCGCTGTCCATCGCGATCTTCGCGCCGGCAGAGACCGGCACCCACTCGACGGGGATCGACAGCCTCTCGGCGAGATCGATCGCGGCGTACAGGCGGTCGCACTCGGGTGTGGCGAGCGAGCCCATGCCCACAGTGGGATCCGAGAGCACGAGCACGCGCTTCATGCCCTCGGGGATCTTCTTGGTTGGCGTGCTGACGATGCCGAACACGATCGACGTGGTGTTCTTGCCCGGCTCGCGACCCTGCGCGCTGACCGCGACGGGGGCCTGGCTCTTGGGATCGAGGTCGTATTCTTCGAACGTGCCGACCGGCAGCACCGGACGCGCATCGGCGTCGTTCTGCGAGGACTCGAGCGCGCGCTCGGCAGCCTCGTTGCCCTGGCTGAGCATGCGCACGATCTCGTACGGGTAAACGAGCTCACGCCGACGGCATGCAGCCACCTTGCGTTCGTACGGCGAAGCAGGCACCAGCGGCACTCGACGCGGCCTGCGCCACGCCATGTCCAGGCGCGAGCTCGCGAGATCCGAGAACGCCAGTTCCACCTGACGAGCCTCGGCATTCTTGTGCTCACCGGCTGCCAGGCGCAAGCGCACGATGGTCTTCTCGAGACCCAGGTAGCGCGTGGTCGGCAGGAGCCGACGCGCGATGCGCTGCGCGGTCGCCACGTCGATCTCCATCTCGTGCTGCATGTGCATCACGAGGCGGTTCCACTGCAGCTCGCGGCGCGGGTCGCGAATGCCCAGGTTCAGGCGCAGCGTGCGCGTGGCTTCCTGGAACGCGCGCTCGAACACCGGCAAGAATTGCTCGGCGTGCCTGGCGTCATCGGCGGGGCGGCCGCGCACGTCGGCGAGCACGAAGAGGCGCTCGTCCTTCTCGTCCTGCCTCGCCTTGGCGAAGAAGCAGTAGACGTCGTCGCTGCCCCACAGGCGTTCCAGATTGAAGTTGACGTAGCGCGGCAGGTCGACGCGCTCGGCTGCCTCGGGATGCAGCCCGTGCAGCGGTAGCCGTACGACGGCCGAGCCTTCGATCGCGAGCGTCTCGTGGTACTGCGCGCCATCCGGTGTGATCAGCGTGAGCGTCATGCGAGCCACGGGCAACTGGCCCGCGATCGTGCGCTCGGCTTCGGCGACGGCCGCATCGCGCGCCGCTTCGTCCTCGACCAGCGTGACGAGCTCGAGCGCACGCACCTTGCTCGCGCGTGCCAGCTCCAGCAGCGCGCGCGTCCCTCGGTCGATCTCGCCGCTCGGAGCAAACACAGCGAGCACGAGGCCTTCGCCGAAGCTCAGACGATCCACGGTGTAGCCCGCGGTGGGCTCCGAGACGTGAGTGGACGGTTGCTTCGGTGCGTAGAGACGGCGCACCATCGCGGACATCGCGATCGCGCGACGGTAGCGATCCTTGTCGTGCACCCAGCTCGCGACGCGCTGGAACAAGCTCGCTGGCGCAGTGGACAGCTCGACCATGACCTCGGCAGGCGGCGCGGCCGCGGCCGCGTGCTGCTCGGCGCCGTGCAGCCAGCTCTCGAGCCGGCGCGTGGTCTGCTCTTCGTGGCGGGCCAGCTCGGGCCGCTGGAAGATGCGGTAGTGAGTCTCGAGCGCGTTGTCGGCGAGCGCGTTGCTCACCATGTCACGCAGGTTCGCGATGCGCATCAGTGCGTCGCGCAGCTCGTCGTCACCCGACGCGTCGACCCCCAGGTCGACCAGCGCGATCAGCCGACGCAAGAGCGCCATGACCAAGCGCCGACGCGGCTCGGGGTCGCGCTGACACGCGAACATGCGGAAGATGGACTTCTCGAGCTCGTCGCAGTGCTCGAGGCTGGTGATGCCGTAGTGGCAGAGCGCCACCTTGAGCAGATCGAGGAACTCGGGCGCGATCCCCGCACCCTGCGAACGCATGCGCCGCAGGTAGCCGCGGAACAGCGCGTTGTTCGACGCACCGAGCTCGCCACCTTCCGAGACCGGGCGGGCGCGCGAGAACAGCTGTTCGACCGACACGAACACGGCCAGCTGCGAGCGCAACTCCGCCAGCTCGTCGCGGAACGCCTGCGTCAGCGGCTCGGGCAGCGGCGCTTCGAGGAAGTCGAGCAGCTTGTTGAAGCGCTGCTCGGAATAGTCGAACCCGAGCAGGATGCGTCGCAGCTCCTCGGTCACAGCCTGCATCGCGAGCTTGCGTCGGGCGATCGGCGCCTGCTGTGCGGCTACTAGGTCGGGCGTGCCCCAATCACCGTTCGGAGCGGTGGTGTAGAGGAGCGTGAGCGGATCGATCTCGTCCGGCAGACGCAGGCGCGTGCCCGAGGCGGTCTCGACGCCGGCTTCGCGCATCGGCTCGATCACGAGCAAGAGATCACCGGCAGCAACCTGCTGGCCCTTGCCCACGCGCACTTCCGTCACCGTGCCCGCGACCGGCGCAGCGAAGCCGATCTCCATCTTCATGGCCTCGACCATGCCGAGGGTCTGACCGGCCTTGACCTTCTCGCCAGGCTTCACATCGATCGAAACGACCATGGACGGAGCGCCGGCACGCACTTGGCCCGCAGTCTGACGGCCGAAGCGATGCACGGCACCTTCGACCTCGACGCGAATGTAGGCGTCGGTCACGTCGTGCACGCCACGCATGTAGCGCCCTGCGATCACGACGCGCGCCGTGTGGGCCTCGGGATCACCGAAGCGAGCGCTGATCACGCGACCATCGAGGTGCACGCGATAGCGCGACGATCCGACGGAGAACACTCGCAGACGATAGCTCTCGCCGCGGTACTCGAGATCCAGCTCGCGGCCGGTGAGCGCGGGGATCTTGTCCGGCGTGATGCTGCTCGTGTCCGCGTAGAAGTTGCGACGCTCGCCACGCCACTGCGAGCGGTACGCCAGGATCGCCGCCAACACCAAACCTTCGACGGCATGCGGCGGCTGCTTGTCGCGCTCGTCGTTCCAGCGATCGAGCCAGCGCGTATCGACGCCGCCCTCGCGATACTGAGCGGCCTCGAGCACCTGGATCAGGTAGCTCTTGTTGGTGGCTCCGCGCTCGATCACGAGATCGAAGTCACGCAGGGCCGAGACCAGGCGCGCGCGCGCTTCTTCGCGTGTATCGCCGAACGCCATCACCTTGGCGACCATCGAGTCGAACGCGGCGGGCACGGTGCTGCCCACCACGACGCCGGTGTCGATGCGCAGCCGGGGTCCGAGCGCGGGATCGAAGAGCGCGATGCGGCCTGGCGCGGGCAGGAAGCCCTGATCGGGATCTTCGGCGCAGACGCGCGCCTCGATGCACACACCCGCTTCGCGCGGCACAAGGCCCGCGAGCTTCTCACCGCGTGCGATGCGGATCTGCAGCTCGACGATGTCGGTGCGCGTGATCTCCTCGGTGATGCCGTGCTCGACCTGCAAGCGCGGGTTCATCTCGAGAAAGAAGAAGGCCGGATCCTTGACCAGGAACTCGACCGTGCCGACACCAGAGTAGCCGACTTCCGACGCCAACATCTCGGCGGCGCGCTTCACTTCCTCGATGGTGGCGGGAGACAGGCCGGTGGGCGGCGCTTCCTCGATCACCTTCTGATGACGGCGTTGCACCGAGCAATCGCGGCAGCCCAGTGCCTTCACGAAGCCGTGCTGATCGGCCACGATCTGCACCTCGATGTGGCGGCCGCCCTGCACCATCTTCTCGAGGAACAAGCGGTCGTCGCCGAACGCGGTCTTGGCCTCAGAGCGCGCGGAATCGAACGCCTGCGCGAGGGTGGCGAGGTCTTCCACCACGCGGATGCCACGGCCGCCGCCACCTGCAGAGGCCTTGACCACGAGCGGCACGCCGACCTTCTCGGCTGCGATGCGCGCCTGCGCAACGTCCTCGAGCACGCCACCGCTCCACGCGGTCACGGGTACGCCGACACGCTCCGCCAAGTCCTTCGAGGCGATCTTGTCGCCGAGCCGGCGCATCGTGTCGCCGGTCGGGCCGAGGAAACGGATGCCGGCGTCGCGCAGGCGATCGACGAACTCGGCCGACTCGGCCACGAAACCCCAACCGGGCCAGACCGCGTCGGCGCCAATCTGCTTGAGGGTGGCCAGCAACAAGTCGTGGTCGAGGTACGCCGCGACGGGCGTGGTCTTGACCGGCAAGCGATACGCCATGTCGGCGTGACGCACGAACGGCGCCTCACGATCGACATCCGTGTAGAGCGCGATCACCTGGAGGTCCGAGCCTTCCAAGGAACGCAGCGACTTCACGGTGCGCACGCAGCGCATGGCGGCTTCGCCGCGGTTTACGATCGCAAGTCTACGAATCGGAGTGATGTCCATCGAGCGGGGACTCCAGTGCAGTGCAGTGGCGGTGGCCCCGTCGCCGCCGCCTCAAAGGCCGCACATTGTACGCCGGCAAGCTCACCCGGTCCGCCTGTAGACAGACGGAAACTAGGAGCCTGTCGGAGAAAGCCGGACCGAGGGCTTCGAGTCGATTCTCGAGACAGGTTCTTGTGGGAAACCGCAGCAATACTGCGTGGTATTTTGAGGATTTCGCACAAAAAGATGTCCGAGAAGCGGCCGAAGACCGACGGGAGCGCTTTCTCCGACAGGCTCCTAGGGGGGCCTGCAGTGTGCGGCGCACCCTAGCCGAGAGGTCGGGAAGGGTCAACGCGAGGCAACATATTCTTGTACTTCCGGTAACTTAGGCCGAGCGGCCGGACCGGCAAGCGGCTCAGCGGCGCAGCCCCACGACCAGCCCGTCGGGGGTCGGGATGCAGGCGCTGTCGAAGGCCTCGGCGACCAGCGCGTGGAACTGCCGCATCTGCGCGGCCTCGGCCGAGTCGGCCAGAAGCTGCCCAAAGAAGTAGGCGTTGTCGGCGATCAGCAAGCCACCGCGGCGCAGGTGCTGCGCAGCCCAGCTCGCGTAGTGCGGGTAGTTGCCCTTGTCCGCATCAATGAACATCGCGTCGAACGGACCGTGGTTCACGAGCTGCGGCAGCAGATCGAGCGCCGCACCGACCAGGACCTCGACGCGTTCGGCGACCCCGGCCGCCGCGAGATTGTCGCGCGCGATCTGCGCGTGGCGAGGGTCCTGCTCCACGGTCCAAACGCGCCCATCGGGCGGCAGGCCCTGCAAAAGACGCAGCGCAGAGTAGCCGGCGAGCGTGCCGACCTCCACGACCTTGCGAGCCCCGACGAGACGCATCAGCACGCTCAGCGTCTTGCCCTCGGAGCGGGAAACCTGAATGGCCGGCATGCCGTGTTGCGCCGGAGCCGCGAAGGCGCGCTCGAGCGCCGGATCGTGCGCGGCGTGGTGGCGCTCGACGAAGGCGAGGAGCTCGGGCGTCGCGTAGCGCACGCCGCTGCGGGAATCTTGGTCGGCCATGAGGGATCATCTAGTACAGCGAGCGGCCAGCGCCAAGCCCGCAACTGCGCGTGGGCAGGCGCAGCTCGCGCCGGGGCAGAGGTGTTCCGCCGCACACTTATCTGGTAGAGGCCCCGGCATGCGGCGCGTGCATCACCCGTACTGGGTCGAGAAGCTGATGGAGCGGGTGAACACCTGGCAGTCCCGGCACTTTCTGCATCCGCAGTTCGACTCGCTCGGCGCCGAGCCGCGCTTCACCTTCCCCGCACACATCCACTTGATCGGCGGCCACGTGCGCGCCGGCGACCACTTCCACGTCTACGCCACGCGCGAGCAGCCGGTGTCGTTCGCTGTCGACCCCTTCGAGGGCGGCACCGGCCAGATCGAGATCGGCGATTACTGCATCTTCGCGCCGGGCGTTCGCATCCGTTCGGCCATCTCGGTGCGCATCGGCAACAACTGCATGCTCGCCGAGAACACCCTGGTGACCGACGCCGACTGGCACGATCACTACCACCGCATCTACCCGGGCAAGCGCGAGCCCGTGGTGCTCGAAGACAACGTCTGGGTCGGCGACGGCGCGACCATCTGCAAGGGTGTGACCATCGGAGAGAACAGCATCGTGGGCGCGGCGTCGGTGGTGACGCGCGACATCCCGAAGAACACGATCGCCGCGGGCAACCCCGCGCGTCCGGTGTGCGACCTCGACCCCACGCAGCCCGCCACGCGCCGCGATGCGCTCTTCGTGCACGGCATGCCTTACCAGCAATTCAAGGACGAGTTCGACGCCAAGCGCTTGCAGGGCAACACGCTGCTCGGTTGGCTGCGAGCCAGGGCGTGGCCCGACCGCCGCAGCTGACGGCGGCGCACCCGTACGCAGCCGGCCGGGCGGCCCGCACGCGCGGGGTTCAGCCGCTCGCGGCGGCTTGCGTGCGCAAACGCGTGAGGGCGGGCGGCAGCGCTCCGCGCAGCACACGCCGCAACGCGCCAGCGAGCTGCTTCGGAAACGAGCCGGTGTTGTAGGGGACGCCGTGCTTCTCGCAGGCAGCCTTCACTTGCGCAGCGATCTGTGGGTAACGCGACGCCGGCAGGTCGGGATAGAGATGGTGCTCGATCTGGTGGCTCAGATGACCGGAGAGCACGTGGAACCAGCCCGGGCCCTCGCAGTTCGCGCTGCCCCGGATCTGCCGCAAATACCAGGCCGCGCGCGACTCGGTGCGCTGATCGACGCCCTCGAACATCTGGACGCCGTCGGGAAAGTGGCCGCAGAAGATCACGGAGAAGGCCCAGACGTTGCGCAGCAGATTGGCGCTGAGATTGCCCGCGAAGATCGCGGGCGCCGCGGGCCCACCGAGCAGCGGAAAGTAGACGTAGTCCTTGAGGCCCTGCGCGAGCACCTTGCGCACGACGGGCTGCGCGTCGTCGAGGAGTTGACGCAAAGACTTGGTGCCTGCGAGCACCGCATCGAGCTCGAGATCGTGAACGGCGACGGCCCACTCGAAGGTGAGGGCCTGAGCGGCCGCCAGCAACGGTTGCAGCAAGTACGCGGGGTGCCACGGCTGGGCCTCGGCCATGCGCAAGAGCCCGTAGCCGAGATCGCGGTCTTGGCCGACGATGTTGGTGAACGTGTGGTGCACGTAGTTGTGCGAGTGCCGCCAGGAGTCAGCTGGACACGCCCAGTCCCACTCGTAGCTCGCGCCCTCGAGCGAGGGCTCGCGCAGCCAGTCGTACTGACCGTGCAGCACGTTGTGCCCGATCTCCATGTTCTCGAGGACCTTGGACAACGAGAGCAGGCCGACGCCCAAGAGCCACGCGGGCGGCAGGACACCTGCGAAGAGCAGCGCCCGACCACTCACCTCGGCGAGCCGCGCACGGGCCACCAGCTCGCGGATGTAGCGGGCGTCTTGCTCGCCCAACTCGCAGAGCACGCGATCGCGGATCGCGTCGAGCTCGGCGCCGAGCTCGGCCAGCTGCTCGGCTGAGAGCTTTGGTTCGTGTTGGCGGTGCGCTTGGGTCTGCATCGTGTGTGGCTCAAGCGTCGAGCGTGAGGTCGGATAGCGGCGCGTTCACGCACAGTTGGATCGAGCCCTCGGCTGCGTCGCTGACCTGGCCCGTGATGAGGTTGCGAACCACTCCGCTGCGCTTGCGACACTTGCAGGTGTGGCAGATGCCCATGCGACAACCGTACGCCGGGCGCAGGCCTGCAGCCTCCGCCTGCTCGAGCAACGAGGCTGCGCCGTGGCCGCTGATGGCGGCGCGACTCTTCTCGAACACGAGCTGGTAGCGCGCGGCTGCGTCGGCGCCGCTGGCCGCAAGCCCGGAAGCCACCTGACGGAAGTGCTCGGAGTGAAGCTGCGTGGCGGGCGCGGCCGTCGCCCACGCGTCGCGCACGCTGTGCTCGAGCGAGCTGGGCCCGCAGACGAAGACCTCGCTCTGCTGCCAGGCAGGGTGAACGGCCGAGAGCTCATCCAGCGAGAAGCGCGCAGCGGCAGCCGCAGGCGCCGTGAGACCGGCGCGCAGGCGAGGCACGAAGCGGAAGTTGCGGAACGCGCGCCCGAGCGCGTCGAGCTCGGAGTGGAACAGCACCTCGCCGCGTGCGTAGTGAAGGCAGGTCAGCTGGCCCGCGTGACCGTCGTGAAGCAGCTGCTGCACGAGCGAGCGGATCGGTGTGAGGCCGCTGCCGCCGCTCACGAAGAGCAGGTCGGTCGAAGCAGGGCCGCGCCAGACGAACTGGCCTTGCGCGGCGCTCAGCTCGACCACGTCCCCGACGCGCGCGTCGCGCAACGCCCAGTTGGACACGCGACCGCCGGGGAAGGCGCGGATGGTGAGCCGCAGCGGCGAGCCCTCGCAGGGCGCGGAGGAGATCGAGAAGGTGCGCGTGTGGCGCACGCCGTCGATTGTCACCGAGAGGTGCAGGTGCTGGCCTGCCTGAAAGCCGAGCCAGTTGTCGTTGGGCGTGAGGCGCAGCGACACCGTGTCTTCGGTCTCGCGATCCACGGAGACGATCCGCGCGCGGATCTGCGAGCTGGACCACGTGGGCGCAAGCAGCTGGACGTAGTGATCGACCCCGCGCGGCGCAGTGAGTGACGCGACCAGCCTCGTGCGCAGGAGCGCACCGGCGGGCCGCCGCAGCGCCGCAAGAGCAGAAGGCAGAGCCGAGCGAGTCGTGGTCATCGATGGAAGCAGCCGGGCCGAGCCCCACGCGCTATGTACTCGCGGCCTCGGCGAGGAGCAACGCCAGCGCACGCCTCACGCTTGAACATGAGGCGTGCAAACCAACGCACGGGTCAGCGCCGGGCCGGGCGAATGCCGGCCAGGCGTTGCCTACCAGCGACCGCCGCCACCGCCGCCGCCGCCACCGCGACGACCACCGCCACCGCCGCCGCCGCCACCGCCACCGCTGCGCTGCTGACGCTCTTCGGCCTCATTCACGCGCAGGGCGCGACCGTCGAGCATGCTGCCGTCCATCGCCGTGATGGCGGCCTTCGCCTGGGCGTCCGAACCCATGGTGACGAAGCCGAAGCCACGCGACTGGCCGCTCTCGCGGTCGGTCACGAGGTGCACGTCGGTCACTTCGCCGTGGGCGGAGAACGCCTCGCGGAGGGTGTCGGACGATGCTTGAAAGGAAAGGTTCCCGATGTAGAGACGATTGCTCATTGTGTTCTCGATTTTCGATGGCTCATGGAGAGGAGAAACCCTGCGATCCACTGAGCCGTTGGGATCGGATGAAGGGCCGCGGATATTGCTTCCGCGCCCACGCGTCTTCGTTGCCGTCGCAGCGAGGTTCGCGATCCCGAAACCGAGAGTGCGTAGTCGTCGTAACCGGTTGAACGTGAGTAGTGAGTGCGCAGAGCGTAACCCCCGCGGCATGCACAAGCAAGCCGCCCGCCTGCGATTGGCCTCCCGAGCGCGCTCGACGCGCACGACTACAGGCAGATCTTGAGGTCCGATGGCCCTGGCGGCACGGCCATGCGACGCAGGGCTGCGCTGGCGCGCGCGGCGAGCGACGGTGCAGCGCTGTGCGCGGCCAGCGGCCGCACGCGCGGAACGCACGGCTCGTCGAGGAATCCGCGCACCGACTCCACGAAGGCCGCAGGCCGTTCGCGATGCAGGTGGTGACCGTTGCCAGCGAACGACTTGAACACCACCCCCTGCATCGACTGCGCGAACGCCTGGCCGTGCGTGATCGGAATCAGCGTGTCTTGTTCGCCCCAGAGCACGGCCATCGGCGGAAACGAGGCCACTTCGTGCGCACGCTGCCAGAACAGGCGACGTTACCCACGCCAATCGATGACATCGCGCACGGTGCGTGCGAAGGCCCGAGCCGTGCCGGGTTGCGCGTTCATCGCCGCTTGTTCTGGCAGCCCGCATGCGCGAAGTGCAGGCGCACCCCCTCCACTTCGATGAAAGCGTGGCGCAACTCACGGTTCGTTGCAGTGCGAGGTTCCATCGTGCCTCGAGCCGATTGCCTGGCCGAGCGAAGCCCAGCGGCCACCGCGGGTTCAATCTGATCACGCGACGCGCTCCGAGCGACGGGGCTGCCGGCAGAATTTGCGCCATCGCAAAGGGCGGGCGGAGACACTTGACGCCGAGCGACCAACGATCCGCCCGGGCGTAGGCCGCGACTGCTGCACGAAGCATACGAACGTTGTTTGTGCCGCAAACTAACGTAAGCTTACGAATGATGGTGCGCGCGTGTCTCTTGTTCGTGTTGCTCGCTGGCTGTGCCAGCTTACAGAACCCGCTGCGGCATTCGACGCGTCGCCAGCATAAGCCAGCGCCACAGGCGCATTCGGTGGCACCCGAACGCGCCGAGCGCGACCGCTGCTCGAGTTCGCAGACCGAAGGTCAGACGGCGATCACCAGTTTGCAGGACGGCTACGTGCTCGAGCTTCCAGGCAACGACTGGAGCGCATCGTGCACTGCGGGCAAGCCACTGCGCGCCAGCTCCGAGCGCGGCTACCAGATCACGGTCATGGCGCAGCGGCCCGCGACCGCGGTCGACGCAAGCTCGTACCTGCTGCACGTGGGGCAGCGCGTGAGCCGCGCCATGCAGCGCGATGGCCTGTCTCCCAGCGCGCTCACGTTGCATGCCGGAAGTGGGCACGACTTGCCGTTCGTGTGCCTCTCGGTGGAAAAGGATGCTCGACGCGGTCAGCAGTGCTGGACCACGCGCCCGCTGACCGATGGCCGCATGCTCGACTTGCACGTGAGCTGGACGGGCCCTGCGGGCGAGGCATCGGACCAAGAACAGCAGGCGCGCGCGGCCATCGAGCAGATCGTGCGGCGCTTCTACCTGGTCGACGACCTGATCGCGACCACGGCGCAAGCCAAGTGACAGCCGCGAATTCGCGCGCCCAGGTGAAGCGCGAGCGCTGGCGTGCTACACGAAGTCTGTGCGCACGCTGACATGGCTGGGACTCGGGCTCCTCGTCGCAGGTTGCCCAGGTTGCTTCAAGGCGACAGGTGAAGTGAAAGGCTTCAGCCTGCGCGACGCGGGCACCCGGCTGAGCGGCACGGCCGACGCGGGGGCGTTCGCCGACGCGAGCGCAGTCGACGCCGGGCCGTTCGCCGACGCGGGAGCTGACGGCAGCGCGCCACATCGTCCGGATGCGGGTGCGCGCGCCGACGGCAGCGTGCCTGCGTGCACCGGAGCCGCATGCGTGCCCCACAGCAACGCGTGTGCCGACCGGTCTCGCGACACGATGCTCTTGCAGCTCACGCGAAAAGCAGGGTTCTGCGCGGGCGAGTGCCAGCAGACGCTCACGCTCGCAGCCAACGGCAGCAGTTGCGACCAAGCCAGCCTGAGCGTGTGTGGCAACGGCAACGCCGCCTGCACTCGCCACAACGTCGGCGTGCTCAGCGCCACGGCGCACCAAAAGGCGCGCACGCTGGCGGCCAAGCTGGTGGGCACGCAGCTCGCCGCGAGCTACGGCTGCCCGGGCTGCGCCGACGAGACGTACGCGACGCTCGCTCTCGCGCGCAACAGCCAGTCCAGCATGCACACCTACGACGTGGGATCAGCGCCCGCCGAGCTGGCCGAGGCCGACGCCTTCCTGGGATCGCTGCTCGATGCGCTCAACCACTGCAGCGCCGATCCGCAGCTCACGCTCCAGGCGGGCTGCACGCCCGCGAAGTAGCCGGCGGACCGGGCGGCGCGACGCGCGCTACTCGTAGCGCAGTGCATCGATCGGGTGGAGGTGCGAGGCACGCCACGCGGGGTAGATGCCGAAGAACAGACCCACGACGGCTGCCGAAGCCACAGCGACGACACAGGCAGACGCTGCGATGCGGATGTCCCAGCCGAGCGAATCGGCCAGCCCTTGCGCGCCTGCGATGCTCAAGCCGACGCCGAGCACGCCGCCGAACACCGTCAGCACCAGGGCCTCACCGAGAAATTGGATGCGTACGGCCCAGCGCGTGGCGCCCACGGCCAGGCGCAGTCCGATCTCGCGCGTGCGCTGCACGACCGACGCCAGCATCACGTTCATGATGCCGATCCCGCCCACCAAGAGCGACACCGACGCGATGCAGATCAGCAACCATTCGAGCGTCTCGCTGGCCTCCACCTGCGCCTTCAGGATCTCGTCCGGGCGACGGATGTTGAAGTCGTCGTCCTGTCCCGGTTGGATCTGGTGTCGCTGCCTCAAGAGCGCAGTGACCTGATCGATCGCGAGCTGGACGGCCTGCGGCGTCGTCGCCGAACACAGGATGTCGTCGAGCCACGCGGAGTTCTTGCCCTTGAGGCGCTTCTGCGCGGTCGTGTACGGCAAGAGAATCCAGTCGTCTTGGTCCCGACCGTCAGCCGACTGGCCCTTCGGCGCGAGCACACCGACGACTTCGAACACTTGCCCCTGCATCCGGATCAGCTGACCCACCGGATCGGCGCTCTCGAACAGATGATCGCGAACCGTCTGCCCGATCAGCACCTTGGTCGCCGATTGCTCGACGTCGTCGTGCGAGAAGCCGTGCCCGCTGGCCACGCTCCAGCCCTTGATGGCCAGGTACTCCGGGGTCTCGCCTCGAAAGCGTGTGTTCCAGTTCCGTGTGCCCGAGATCGCCTGCACGCTGCCGTCGACCTGCGGCGAGATGCGGCGGATCAGCGGGACTTCGGCGGCAATGGCGTCGGCATCTTCGAGCGTGAGCGAGGTCGTGCCATGCGTGCCCGTGCGCACGCCTGCGATGTTGCGCGATCCGGCCTCGATCCACACCAGGTTGTCGCCGAGCTTCTGCAGCTCGGCCTGCGCACGCTGTGCGCCCGACTCACCGATCGCCATGACCAACACCACGGCCGCGATGCCGATCGTGATGCCGAGCGTGGAGAGCATGCTGCGAACCTTGTTGCGCCACAACGCGCGCAGCGCCTCGCGCAGGACCGCCGCGAGCAGCGTCGGCAGCCTGCCGCGTCGGGACGCTGGCTCGGAGGGCAGGCTCATTCGGCGACCACGCTAGGCCCGCAGGCGTAGCGGTTCAAGGGCCGCAGGCCAGCACGCTCACGGCGCGGCGTCGTCGAAGTGGGGCTGACCACAGCAACCGGCGGCCATCCGGGTGTACGCTGCGGGCCGTGAGCACCCGGTTCCCGTGGCGGCTGTTTCTCTTCGTCTTCTTCGGCTGGACCTTCGACTTCTACGACCTGGTGCTGCTCGGTTTTCTGAAAGACGCCGTCGCCGCTGACCTGCACCTCTCGCATCAGGCCGAGGCCTGGATGCTGGGCGTGGCGCTCGGTTCGTCCGGCATCGGCGGCATCGTCGCGGGCGCGCTCGCCGACCGCGTGGGCAAACGCACGATGCTGTCTTCGACGGTGCTGATCTATTCGATCGGCTCGCTGTGCTCGGGGCTCGCGCCGAGTCTGCCGTGGTTTCTCGTGGGTCGAGCGATCGTCGGCCTCGGTGTGGGCGGTGAGTGGGCGATCGGTCACAGCCTGCTGGCCGAGGCCGTACCGCCGAACGTGCGCGGTCGAACAGCGGCCGCGCTGCAAGCCGGAGAACCCGTCGGCGCCGCGCTTGCGGCCATCGCCGGCTACTTGATCCTGCCGCACGTCGGCTGGCGCTGGGTGCTGCTGGGCTCGAGCTCGACGGCGTTGCTCGCGCTGCTCATGCGCCGCACGATGCACGTGCCCAATGAGCCCGCGAGTCACGAGCCGATCTTCGCGCGGCTGCGCGAGGCGCGCATTGGCTCGCGGCTCGCGCGTGCCTGGTTGCTCGGCGTGTTCAAGCTCGGCACCTACTGGACCTGCTACACGTGGCTACCGAGCTTCCTCGTGCACGAGATGCATCAAAGCATCGGCAAGTCGCTCACCTGGATGCTCACGGCGCAGGCGGGTCAGCTCACGGGCATGATGAGCTTCGGCCAGTTCTCCGACCGTTTCGGCCGGCGACCCGCGTTCTGCGCGTACTCGCTGCTGACGGCGGCGGCCATCGCGCCGCTGGCCTTCGCATGGTCGTGGCTGTCCGCGCATCCACCGTTCTTCTGGGGCACCATGCTCGCGCTCGGCATCGGGTCGGGCTGCACCGCGGGCTTCGGCGCGCTCCTGTCGGAGCTATTCCCGACCGAGGTGCGCACGACCGCGATGGGCACCACCTACAACCTCGCGCGCGCCGTGCAGCTGGGCGCGCCGCTGCTCGTCACGTACGCGGTGGGCGCGCATGGGCTCGCCGGAGGGCTGAGCGTACCGCTGTGCCTCGCGCTCGCGACTGCATCCTGGGTATGGGTGCTGCCCGAGACGCGCGGCATCGTCCTGCCGTCGCTCGGTGAGCGTGGCGCAAAGGCGCCGCAGCCGTGATGGCTGGACGGCGCGCGGCGCGTGCCGCGGCGTTCAGTTCGGTGCCGTGCCGAGCGTGACGCTGCCGCTCGCGATCCACTCGAAGCCGTCGAGCAGGACCGTGGAATCGAAGCTGTGATCGCCCGTATCCCAGATCGCAAAGCGCAAAGTGATCGTGTCACCCCGGCGCACGGGCGCCTGCGAGTGTCGGCGATCCGCAGGTGCTTGCAAACCCCAACCCGCTCAGTGCTCGCGGCTGGGCAGCAAGCAGGCTCGCAGCCAGCTGCGCAGGCTGTTGCCGGCGAGCATGAATTCGTCGTAGCGAACGATGAACTCGTCGTAGCTCTCGGGCCCGCTGAACAGGTCTTCACGACGCTTGAAACCGCGCGACGGGTCGAGCTTCTTCACCTCGCGCGCTGGGTTGCCGGCGACCACGGTGTTCGCGGGCACGTCGTGGGTCACCACGGAGCCCGCGCCAACGATGCTGTTTTCGCCGATGTGGACGCCCTTGCAGACGATGGCGCTGTCGCCGATCCACACGTTGTCGTCGAGCACGATCGCCGCGGTCTTGCCCGGTGCAGAGGTGCGGTCGTACTGGTCGTGCCAGTCGGCGTCTGTGATGTAGCTGTTGGTCGCGAACATGCAGTTGTCGCCCACGCTGATCGACGTCGCTGCGGCGATGCGCACGCCGGGCAGCACGATGCAGTAGTCGCCGAGCGTGATGTGGCTCGTCGTCTTTTCGCCGTTGGGGTAGACCGTGAGCTGAATGGGCCGCTCGCGCGTGGCCATCGAGTGCAAACGTTTGCCGATGCGCACGCCGCGACCGTTCACCTGGAAGTAGCGCGGATTGATGAGCTTACTGCCCTCGCCGATGTCGTCGAGCTGCGGGTGCACGTAGAGTTCCGCCCAGAAGCGGCTGTAGCCCTCGCTGATTTCCTTGAGCCAGAACGGTCGGTGGTCGCGCCTCACGGGCCGGCTGTAGCGACGTTCAGCGAAAAGGTAAAGCCCGAAAACGCCGCAGAACCCAGGCAAATCCGGGCCTCGGCGGCACGTTGCAAACTCACATACAACCGTGTAGGTAGACTCGGTACATTGAGGTGTCGACCGAGTGCCGGCCCCGTTGATCGGTTCAGTGGGAACCGCTGGCCGATGGTTCACGACTGGTTCACGACTGGTTCACAACGCGTGCGACGCGGCAACCCCGAGACCTCACGCAGCATCCGGCATGGCAGGCGGTCCGCTTCGAATCTGTCTGTTGACGTACCGCGGTAACCCGAGCTCGGGTGGCCAGGGTGTGTACGTGCGCTTGCTCAGCCAGGAGCTGCGCGACCTGGGTCATCACGTCGACGTCTGGAGCGGGCAGCCTTACCCCGAGCTCGTCGACGGCGTGGGCCTGGTGAAGGTGCCGAGCCTCGACCTGTGGAACGAGACGGACCTGTTCCGCACGCCGTCGCTGCGCGAGCTGAGCGACCCGATCAACCTCTCCGAGTACGCACGCACGTGCTTCGGCGCGTTCACCGAGCCGCTCACCTTCTCCAATCGCGTGGCGCGCAGCTTCCGACGCGACAACATCCGCAGCTACGACATCATCCACGACAACCAGTGCCTGGGGCCGGGCCTTCTGCGCCTGCGCTCGCGCTTGCCGGTGGTCGCCACCATCCACCACCCGATCACCGTCGACCTACGCATCGCGTACCAAACCGCGAAGGACCGCACCGCGCGCTTTGGTCTGCGGCGCTGGTACAGCTTCCTGCCCACGCAGCTCAAAGTCTCGCGGCGGCTCGATCGCATTCTCACGGTATCCGAAGCGAGCAAGCACGACCTGCATCGCGAGTACGGCGTGAAGCACGAGCGCATGCGCGTGGTGGGCAACGGCATCAACCTCGACGTATTCAAGCCGATGCCCGAGATCGAGCGCAAGCCCGCGCAGCTCATCACCACACTCTCCGCCGACGCACCGCTCAAGGGTTTTCGCTATCTGCTCGAGGCGTTGCAGCAGCTGCGTGCCAAGCGACCTGAGCTGCGCTTGAAGGTGATCGGTCAGCTCGGCCTCGAGACCGGTACGGCGGAGCGCATGCAAGCGCTCGGTCTCTCGGATATCGTGCACTTCACCGGGCGCGTGCCTGCGGAAGACATCGCACGCGCGTACGCCGAGTCCACGATCGCGGTGGTCCCTTCGCTCTACGAAGGCTTTGGCTTCCCCGCGGGCGAAGCGATGGCCTGCGAGGTGCCCGTGGTGTCGTCGCGCGGCGGTGCGCTGCCCGAGGTCGTGGGATCCGACGGCCAGTGCGGCACGCTGGTCGAGCCTCGCGATGCGGCCGCCCTCGCGCGCGCCATCGACGAGCTGCTCGATCAACCCGAGCGGCAGCGCGCGATGGGCAAGGCGGGCCGGCTGCGGGTGCTGACGCTCTTCACCTGGCGCAAGGCCGCGGAGCGCACGGTCGACGTCTACCGCGAAGCCATCGCAGAACGGCGCGCCGTATGTTGACGATGCGCTTCGACAAGCTGCAGCTCAAGCCCGGCATGCGCGTGCTCGACGTGGGCTGTGGTGGTGGTCGACACATCCGGCAAACACGGCTCATACCCGGCATCACCGCCGTGGGCTTGGACCTCGGCAAACAAGAAGTGCGCGACACCGCGAAGATGCTGCGCGAGCTCGACGCCCTTGCCGTGCAGTACGGCGGCAGCGTGCCTGGCGCCGGGCCGTGGCTGTCGATGCGCGGCAGCGTGTATCAGTTGCCATTCAAGGACGAGTCGTTCGACTGCGTGATCATCTCCGAAGTGCTCGAGCACTTGGGTGAAGACGAGCGCGCACTGCGCGAGCTGTCGCGTGTGCTCAAGCGCGGCGGCGTGCTGGCTGTGTCGGTACCGCGGCAGGGCCCGGAGACAGTGTGCTGGATCCTGTCGCGCGACTACCGCACGTGGCCCGGTGGGCACATCCGCATCTACGACCGAAACGCCCTGCGAAACAAGCTCGGCGCGCACGGCTTCGATATCTATGCCACGCACTTCGCGCACGCCCTGCACTCACCGTACTGGTGGCTCAAGTGCGCAGTGGGGCTCAAACGCGACGATGATTCTTGGGTGAAGCTCTACCACCGCCTCCTGGTTTGGGACATGATGCGCCGGCCTGCGCTCACGCGTGTTCTGGAGGCAACGCTCCAACCCTTCATCGGCAAGAGCGTCGTGTTCTACGGCATCAAAGGTTGAGGTCGACGATGGCGGTCACACACGCGCTCTTGCGCGACGAGGAGATGGAGGCGACAGCCAACTGGCTGGCTGCGCACCAGCAAGCCTCGGGGGAAATTCTCTGGTCGGAAAACGGCAAGAGTGATCCCTGGGACCACGTGCACGCGGCGATGGGTCTTGCGGCACGCGGCCGCATCGATGCGGCCAAGGCCGCGTATCGCTACCTCGCGAGCATCCAGGAGCCGAGCGGCGCCTGGGCTGCCGAACGTGTCAGCGGTGTCGTCACGCGTGTCTCGCAAGAGAGCAACCACGCGGCGTACATCGCCACGGGCTTGTGGCACTTGCACACGGCCGCAGCCGACGCAGATTTCCTCGCCGAGCTGTGGCCCACGCTGCAGCGCGCCATCGCATGGGTCGTGGACATGCAGCTGCCCAGCGGCGCCATCGCCTGGGCCTCGAAAAACGGCAAGGTGTGGCGTTCACCGCTGGTCACCGGCTCGTCGTCGATCCACGGCAGCCTCGTGTGCGCGATTCGTATCGCCGAACGGCTCGGCCACGACCGTCCAGACTGGCGGCTTGCGCGCCTGCGCCTTTCGCACGTGCTGCGTCACGACATGGACGTGTTCTCGAACACCGACCTGCCCGAGAAGCCCGGGCGTTACTCGATGGACTGGTACTACCCGGTGCTCGGCGGCGCGCTGCGGCATGCTGCGGGGCGCGCGCGTCTGCTCGACGCCGAGCTCGCGCCGGCGTTCATGGAAGAAGGCGTGGGCTGCCGCTGCGTGCGCGACCAACCCTGGTACACCACCGCGGAGACCTGCGAGCTGGTGCTGGCGCTCGACGCGCTCGGTCTGCACGAGCGCGCCGAGCAGGTGCTGAGCTGGACGCGTGCGCAGCGCACGGAAAATGGCGCCTACTGGACCGGCGCGACCCATCCCGAAGGCATCATCTTCCCCGAGGGCGAGCAAACCACCTGGACGGCCTCGGCCGTGATTCTCGCGGCCGACGCGGTGCAGAAAGACTCGGCCACCAGCCGCTTCTTCGAACAGCTCGAAGGCCACGACCTCGAGCTGAGCAACCATCGCGGCCAGCGGCCGCACCGCACGCCCTTCGAAGAAGTCCCGACCAGCGCGGCGGAGTGAGCTGAGCGCGTGGTGCGCACGCAGCGCGTGGTGCGCACGAGCGTAGCGGGGCTACGTGCGACGCATCGCGCCAAGCGTCTTCGTCGTCGGCAGCGCCTCGAACAAGCCTGACGCAAGCCCCTTGCGGTAGATCTCGATCGGCGCCTGCCCGCCTTCGGCCGGATTGGGGAAGAGGTCGTGGATCGCGAGCACGCCGCCTTTTGCGACCTTCGAGTGCCAGCCGTCGTAGTCGGCATGGGCCGCCGGAAAGCTGTGGCCACCGTCGATGAACACCATCCCGAGCGGCGTGCTCCACAGGCGCGACGCGGTCACGCTGCTGGTCACGAGCAAGGCCGCGGTATCCTCGAGCCCGGCCAAGCGCAGGGTCTTGCGCAGCTCGCGCAGCGTGTCCATGCGGCCGGCATCGGCGTCGAAGAGCGAGGGGTCGTGGTACTCCTCCCCCGGCTGGTGCTCCTCCGAGCCGCGGTGGTGATCCACGCAGACGAGCGTGCTGCCCGCAGCCTGCGCGCCCGCGCCCAGGTACACCGACGACTTGCCGCAGTAGCTACCGATCTCGACGATCGGGCCGAGCCGGCCGTGCTCGCGAGCCAGCTCGTAGAGACGCAGGCCTTCCGCCTCGTCCAGATAGCCCTTGCAAGCGCGCGCAACCTCTAGCAAACGCGGGTCCATGGCGGCCTCGTAACACGGGGAAGGCTTGACGGCCACGCTCGCAACAGTCACACAACTGCCCGCGCCCATGCGGCGTGCCCGATGGACCCCCAGAGCCCAAAGCGCCCCTCCGTGTTCGAGCGACGACGCGCGCTTTCGGCCTCGCTCGCGCCCACGCCGTTCACGCATGGGGTCGGCTACGGCCTGTCGCTGCTGGGCGTGATGTGGCTGTGCCGCGTGGGCATGATCGTGCTGGCCGCACGTGAGCACTTCCTTGCCGGGCTGCGGCCCGCACACCTCGGCTGGATCGGGCCAGCGCTCGGTCAGGACCTCGTGATCGCGGCGGGCACCGCGCTGTTCACGGGCGCCGTGCTGCGCGTCATGCCCCGCCGCGTGCGCTTCTTGGGCACGGGCATCGGCTACCTGTGGCTGATCTTCGCGAGCTTGATCGGCGTGGCTTCGGTGCCGCTGTACGGCGCGATCCAGACCACGATGCAGCTGACGCAGCTGCTACTCGCGGGCGGCGTGCGCGACCTGATCGAGTCCGCCGTCGGCGTCGTGCCTGGTGGTGTGCTCGTGGGCGGTGTCAGCAGCATCGCGCTCGCCTGCTTCGTGGTGCCGTGGCTCGCGCTCGTGGGCAAGTGGCTGCTGCTTTCGCTGCGATCGTTTCGCGTACGCGCAGTGGTTGCCGGGCTCGCAACCGGGTTGCTGGCGGCCGAGTGGTTTGCGCCCGTGGGCGGGGCGTCCGGCCTCGAGATCGATCCGGTCTACGAGTTCGTCGCCAGCGCGGCGCGCTATTACCTGCGCCAGCGCGACGACGCCGCGCTCATCGACATGCGCAATGCGCCGCACTTCACCTCGGCGCTGATGCGCGGCAAACCCAAGCCCACCGAGCCGCTGGACCGGCTGGTCAACACCAGCAAGCTACCGCTCAAGCGTGCCAACGTGGTCTTGATCGTGCTCGAGTCCGCCGCGATCAGTCAGTACGGTCTGTGGGGTGGCAACCCCGAGACCACGCCGCGACTGCGCGAGCTGGCGCCGCACTCGCTGATCTTCGACGACTACTACACGCCGTCGCCGGTCTCGATGAAGTCGCTGTTCACGCTCACCTGCTCATCGTATCCGCAGCCGCATCCCAACGCCGAGACCTACACCAACCCCGGCATCGACTGCCTGTCGATCTCGGAGGTACTCAAGGGCGAGGGCTATCGCACGGGCCTGTTCCACGGCGGACGCTTCTCCTACACGCACAAGGACGCGTACTTCTCGCACCGCCGCTACGACGTGATGCGCGATGCCGAGACGCTTTTGCACCGCACGCACTACGCGAAGGTTCCCTGGGGCACCGACGACCGCGCCGTGATCGACGACGCCATCGACTGGCTCAACCAGAGCAATCAGAAGGCGCCGTTCTTCCTCAACATCATCTTCCTGGCGCCACACCACCCCTACGACCTCAACTACGACATCCCCAAACCCTTCGGGAACAGGACCGACGCACAGCGCTACCAGAATGCCACGCTCTTCATCGACGGACAGATCGGGCGCCTGTGGGACTGGGCCGCGCAGAAGGGCAAGACCGACGACACCATCTTCGTGATCGTGGGTGATCACGGTGAGGCCTTCGGCGAGCACCCCGGCCACTTCACGCATGGCACGCGCATCTACGAGGAGAGCGTGCGCACGCCGATGATGATCGTGAATCCCTTGCTCTTCAAAGGCGAGCGCACCGAGCGCGTCGGCAACCACGTGGATCTCGAGCCGACGATCCTCGATCTGGTCGGCGTGAAGGATCCACCTCGGCACCAGGGCCAGAGCCTCTTGCGCGGCTACAAGCCGCACATGATCTACTTCTACGCCGACTGGTACCGACACTACCTGGGCCTGCGCGATGGGCAGTGGAAGTACATCTACGAGCTCGATCACGACAAGAGCGAGCTCTACGACCTCGATCACGACCGCGCGGAGCGCAACAACCTCGCCAAGGACCATCCCGATCAGGTCGCGGCGTACGCCGAGCGCACCCTGCAATGGGAGCGCTTCTATCGCGAGCTGATCCCGAACTACGAACACTATGTGACCGCCAAGGGCGCGTGCCCTGGTCGCGCCGCGTGCTTCCTCGACGAGCTGAACCCGGTGCTCGAGGTGGGCACCTTCGTACGCAACCGCAACGCCGTGGGCTGGCCGCTCGAGGTCGGCAAGCAAAGCTTCGCGCGCGGCATCGGCGTGTCACCCCCGTCGATCCTGCGCTACAGCGTGCGCAACGAAGGCTTTCGGCGGCTGGTCGGCGCCGTGGGTCACCACGCGCAGGGCGGGCGCAACCCCAACAGCTCACTCAAGGTCGACGTCGAGATCTACCTCGACGACAAGCTGATTTGGTCGAGCGGCAAGCTGACGGCAGACGACCCCCCGATGGAGTTCGACCTCGACATCCGCGGGGGCAGCGTACTCGAGCTGATCGGCCACGACGTCGACGGCGAGAACTGGCACGACTGGATCGACTGGGTGAACGTTCGGCTGCAGCGCTAGGAGCCTGTCGGAGAAAGCCGGACCGAGGGCTTCGAGTCGATTCTCGAGACAGGTTCTTGTGCGAAACCGCAGGAATACTGCGTGGTATTTTGAGGATTTCGCACAAGAAGATGTCCGAGAAGCGGCCGAAGA
>DASVHQ010000261.1:0-1697 GCA_036382515.1 Polyangiales bacterium
GGCAGCTGTCGCAGCCGCGCGCCGCGAACAAGCCGCGGCCCTGCGCCGCAAGCTCGGCATCTGGCAAAGGCAGATGAGAGTGACAGACGCCGCAGCCCGCCTCGAAGTGCGACCGCGGGATCAAGGGCTCGTCCCAGTTCGGCACCTCGCCGTGCGCGGCGCGCTGCGTCGTCGCGCGACCCTGCCCACCATGACACAACGTGCAGCCGAAGACGGTCGGGTCATGGGCGATCGGTGGATGCGCGGCGAACAGCCGGTCTGCCGCCACGGGTGCGATGCCCACCGCACCGAGATGACAGCTGCCACAGCGATCCACGACACCCAGCGCCGGCTTCACGATCTGCCGGATTCGCACGTCGATCGGCGGAAGGCCTGCGCGCAGCGCCAGCTCGTTGTAGCGCTGCTGCGCAGCGCGCCACTCGGTGAAGTGGGAACGCGCCGGAGCGATCGCGAGCACCGCCAGGAGCAGCACGGACAGCACGGCGAAGGCGACGAGCAGGCGCATGATCCCGGCGTTGGCGGCGCGTCTGGCAGCGTCACTCGTCATCAATAGATCCCGTCACGCCAGGGCAGCGTGAGGCTCCAGCTTGGTCCGCGAAAGAAACAGCCGATCGCTGTGAGCGTGGCCGCCGACAAGAGAAACCAGACGAAGATCCAGAACGGCAGGCTGCGGGTGCGCAGCCACGACGCCGCTGTGCCGCGCAGCCAAGGCAACGCCCCGGCGCTCATGCTCACGCCCACGATCCACAAGGGGATCACAAGCGCCCACACCGGCCGAGCACCGGTGAAACAAAACAGCCCGCTGAGGGCCGCGATCGCGAGCCAGAGCAAGCCGAGCCGTGGCAGCGGCGCAGAATCCCACAACGCCGGCCTCTCGACGTTCACCCGGAAGTACGGAATCACAGCGAGGGCAATGACGAGCAGGGCCGGGAGCAGAACGCCGGCCACGACGGGCGGGTAGTACTGCAGCAGCTCCTGCAGCCCCAGGAAGTACCACGGAGCCTTGGCAGGATTCGGCGTGCGCGACGGATCGGCGATGGGGCCCAGTGGTGCGTCGAACAAGAGCGAGACCAGCACGAGAAAGACCGAGAGCGCGAGGAAAGCCACCAGCTCGCGCACGAGCAAGTGCGGAAACGTCATCACCATCGGTTCGTCGGCCAGATCGTCGGCGAAGTCCGACTCGGCGTCGTCGACCACCACCACGACGCGTGCGTGATCGCCGAGCGTTCGCGCGGGCTGCGCTGCGTTGGGATCTTCCAGCGGGTCGGTCATGGCGCCGTTCCCCCGGGCGGCAGATGAATGCCACCGTCCTTGCGGACGCGCCACACGTGCAGGCCGACGCCGAGCGCAAGCAGCATGGGCAGCACCATGCAGTGCAGCACGTAGAACCGAAGCAACGCGTTGTCGTTGATCGCGTGACCGCCCAGCAGCAGCAAGCGAATCTTCGGACCGACCAGCGGTGTGGCCGCGACCATGTTCGTTCCCACGGTCACGGCCCAGTAGGCGAGCTGATCCCAGGGCAGCAGATACCCCGTGTACGAGAGGAGCACCGTGATCACGAGCAGTCCCACGCCGATCACCCAGTTCAGCTCGCGGGGCGGCCGGTATGCACCGCGCAAGAAGGTCCACGCCATGTGGAGCAACGCCAGAGCCACCATCATGTGCGCCGTCCAGCGATGCAGGTTGCGCAGGAATGT
>DASVHQ010000262.1:0-4575 GCA_036382515.1 Polyangiales bacterium
AGAGACGAAGCGCGTCGAAGGTCAGCGCCTGACGGATGGGCTCGTAGTAGCGATGAAGCGGGGTAATGCCCGTGGAGCCAAGGGGCCCTGCCGGAGGCACTCCGAGGGAGAAGCGAGGCACGCGGGATGATAAAGCCCACGATCACATTGCAGGAGCTTCGAACGAAGATAGGCCAGCGGGCGAAGTCTGCGCCCGAGCATCGTTTCTGGGGTTTGTACGTGCACATCGCGAAACTCGAAACGCTGCAAGCTGCCTACGCCGAGGCCCGCCGAAATGGTGGTGCTGCTGGCGTCGACGGTGTCACGTTCGAACAGATCGAGAGCACGGGTCGCGACGCGTTCCTCATGGAACTCGCCGAGGACCTGCGCGCGCACACGTATCGGCCCATGCCACTGCGACGAAGAGAGATCCCAAAGGAAGGTGGAAAGGTGCGAGTGATCTCGATTCCTGCGATTCGAGATCGCACCGTGCAGTCTGCCGCCCGATTGGTTCTCGACCCGATCTTCGAAGCAGATTTCTCGGACAGCTCGTATGGAGCGCGCCCAGGAAGGTCAGCGCATCAGGCGCTCGAAGTGGTGCGTGAGGGATTGCGGCAACGACGACACCGCGTTGTAGATGTGGATTTGTCCCGCTTCTTCGACACAATTCGGCACGACCGGATCATGGCGAAGCTGGCACGGCGTGTCCGCGACGACGAGGTGCTGGCGTTGCTCAAGCAGTTTCTCTTGCGCACGGGCGAACGCGGGGTCCCACAGGGGTCGCCGCTTTCGCCGCTTCTCGCGAATCTGGCGCTGAGCGACTTGGATCACGCGCTCGACCGAGGAAAACTGCTGCTGACGTACGTGCGGTACCTGGACGACATGGTCGTGCTTGCGCCCGACTCGCAACGCGGGCGAGCGTGGGCCGACCGAGCGCTGGAACGAATCCGCCAGGAGGCGGAGTCGATCGGCGTGTCGTTGAACATGGACAAGACGCGGACGGTCACGATGACCGACCGCGACGCCGTGTTTGCTTTTCTCGGCTTCGAGTTCCGATGGACGAAGAGCCACAAGACAAGCGTCATGTATCCGCGCAGGAGCCCACGACCGAAGAAGGTCACACAAGTACTACGAGCAGTTCGCGATGTACTACGCACCGGACGGCATTTGCCCGTGCGGGATGCAGTGCAGCGCGTGAACGAAATCGTGCGTGGCTGGGTGAACTACTTCCGAGTCGGCAACGCGAGCCGGGCATTCGCCAAGGTTCGCTACCACGTGGAGCTCAAGGTACGCCGGTTTGCGATGGGGCAACGGAAACGCTCGGGCTTCGGATGGAAGCGGTGGAACCACGAGGTCGTGTATGAGCAGTGGGGTCTGTTCGCAGACTACCGGCTCGCGCTCGGCAACGCGGCAGCGCGCACCAAACCGAACGGACTCATAACCCCGCATGGATGACGCCTTCGCGGTGAGCCGGATGCCGGAAAACGGCCTGTCCGGTTCGATGTGGCGGGAGCCGGAAACGGAGATGACGGTCCGCTCGAGCGGGACACTCGCCCTAAAAGGGAGAAACAGTCAGGGCTCGCAAGACCTCCAGCATCCACCGCGCCGGCTCCCGACCCGACTATCGCCTCGTACTTGCTGCTCGCGAGCTACATGACCGCCGACAAGCTTGGTCCTGGTAAGCTGCAACCGCTCGTGCGCTTTCAGCAAGGCGTTCCCAAAAAGGGCGACAGCGACTCGTCGATCGAAGTGCAGCTCGGCTACGTGATCGAGGCGTACAGCGCTCGGCTGGCGCTCGGCTTCCAGCACACCACGGTGGCCACCGCCGCCGGCAGTCAGGACGGCAATGCCCTGTACCTGGGCGTGCAAGTCATGAAGTGACGGCTGGGACCTGAGCACGATTTCCCCCCGCGGAGCAGCGCCAAGCTCCGTCGGGGGGCGCGTTTCTCGAGCCCCGCGCCCGCACCCAAGTGCTCGATTCGATGGAGGAGTGTTGGAGGATCGGAAGCGGGCACGCGCATCCGCAAGCAGCCACCAGAAAAAACAGGTAGCCTAGCGCGACTAAGGTCGACCAGGCGGAGCTCTTTTTCGAGCTACCGCGCGGGCCTGGCGTCGTCGTTCGAGACCGGCCGGGCACCGCACAGGAGCTGAGCGATGTCCAGGTTTTCACGATGGTCAGCCACAGCGTGTTTGCTCGCAGCGTGCTCGGCGAGCGCCACGACCCACCACGGACAACTCAACGGCGGCGCGGGTACCACGGCCGGACCGGGTTCCGATGCAGGCACGCTGCTCGGCACGGCAGGCAATACAGTGATGCGGGTCGGCGGCGGCGACGGCGGCCCGGCGGGCACCCCCGCCGGTGACGGGGGCGGCGCGACCACGCCGATCAAGATCGACCAATGCGGCACCACCAATCCTGCAGGGCTCGACGCCGCGGCCTTGAAGACCTTGCTCGCCGGCAGCGGCAGCGCCGCGGCGCAGAGCGTGTTGTACCCCTACGACGGTACCATCTTCCCACGCGGCCTGATCGCCCCGCTCGTGATGTGGCAAGGCAGCGACGACGCCGAGGTGGTGTACGTGCATCTGCAGTCCTCCAACTTCGAGTACAAGGGCTGCTTGAAACCCACCGCCGCTGGTCAGCTGCAACTGCCGCAAGACGTGTGGACCATGGCCGAGGCACGCGCCCAGGGTGCGGCAGACCCCTTCACGCTCGAGCTGACCACGCAGAAGGCCGGCGTCGCCAAGGGGCCCGTCAGCGAAAAGGTCATCATCGCCCAGGCCACGCTCAAGGGCTCCATCTACTACAACAGCTACGCCTCCAAGCTCGCGACCAACCAGGGCGCAGTGCTGCGCATCGTGCCCGGCAAGCAGGTGGAGCTGTTCGAAGGTGGCACGACCGGCTGCGAGGCGTGCCACGCAGTGTCGGCCGACGGCACGCGCCTGGTCGCTCAGAAGGGCAACATGACCGTGGGCAGCGTGTACGCACTCACGCCCACCACGATGGCAGGCGCAGCCGCGACGCGCACCGATGCAGCGTTCGCGAACTTCGTCGGCCTGTCGCCCGACGGCAAGGTCTATCTCACGAGCGCGAAACCGGGCAACGTGGGGCTGCGTTCGTCGGGCTCGAGCAGCCCGACCTCGGCCATGTACGAGACCGACACGGGCACGGCGGTCATGAACACCGGCGTGCCCAGCGGCGCCATCATGCCCACCTTCTCGCCGGACGCAAAGCACCTGGCGTTCAACGACTACGCCATCGCCAACGGCCACGGGCTGGCGCTCATGGACTACGACGCGACCAAGCGAGTCGCGACGAAGTACAAACAGCTCTACATGGACGCAAACAAGCTCCCAGGCTGGCCGTTCGTGTTGCCCGACGATCGCGCCGTGGTGTTCGCGCTCGGCACCGAGAGCGACTTCTCCGGCGCCAACGTGGGCATCAACGCGATCCCCGGCTTCCTGTCGCAGTTTCTGGGTGGCCTCGGCAGCTGGGTCAGCGGCACGAAGGGACCGTACAGCAACCTCTTCGTAGTTTCAGCTGACGGCGGAGGCACACCGGTAATACTGGCCAAGGCCATGGGTTACGCCACGCCCACAGACGCCGCCTCGCAGAAGACCTACCTGCCCTTCGGCATGGAAGAAGTCGACCAGAACTACTACCCCACGGTCTCGCCCGTCGCGGCCGGTGGCTACTTCTGGGTGTTCTTCGACAGCATGCGTCACTATGGCAACAAGGGCATCCAGCGCCAACTCTGGGGCACGGCCGTCACGGTCGCCGCCAACGGCAAGTACGAGAGCGACCCGAGTCATCCGGCGTTCTACTTGACGGGCCAAGAAGAAGGCACCGGCAACCACCGGGCCTTCACCGCGCTCGACCCGTGTCGCCCCGAGGGTGGCTCGTGTACCACCGGCATCGACTGCTGCGGCGGCTTCTGCAACGTGCCCAAGTCCACCTCGAGCGAGCTCAAGGTGGACCTAAAGGGCAGCTGCAACATGCCCAAGGTGCCAACCTGCTCCAAGACCGACGAGCACTGCGTGACGGCAAAAGATTGTTGCACGCACGGCGACTCGTGCATCGCAGGTTACTGCGGCCAAGTCATTCCGCAGTAGCTTACAGCTGCACGCTGACCCAGCCCCGAGCGCGATCCGCTCGTGGAGAGCGTGGCACGCTCGATGACCTGCGAGCTTCGCTTTGGCCCGTCGTGCTCGTCAGCGCACCTGCGTCACGCCGTATGGTACGAAAACTCGATCGTCGGAAGACCCGTGTATTCACCGGCTCTTGGGTTGCTGGCGGAGGGCGCGTTTTCAGCCAGGTGCTCCGACAATGCAGCCGTGACGGCACCCGTATGGTACGAAAACTCGATCGTCGGAAGACCCGTGTACTCACCGGCTCTTGGTTTGCTGGCGGCGGGCGCGTTTTCAGCCAGGTGCTCCGACAACGCAGCCGTGACGGCACCAGTCGCGACGGCGGCGCAAGCACCCGCGGCTGCCGCGCGGCGCACATCGCACGGTTGAGCGTCGGCGTCATCGACCGCAGGATCCAAAACTCCGACCGGGTGCACAGCGCGACGGCTCGAGCGCGTCGTGGCGCCGGCG
>DASVHQ010000263.1:0-4766 GCA_036382515.1 Polyangiales bacterium
GGAGCCGAGGCCGAAGGCAAGCAGGGAGTCGGATGGCCTCGTACGAGCGTTGAAGTCGGGAAACCGGTTGTGAGCCGGAAGCCGGCGGAGCAAAGGAGGCCAGTGTTGGTGTGAGCTTCAGCAGGGCCCCATCTTCGATGCGCTGACATCGAAGCGCATGTCACTGTCACTGCTGAAGGTAGCGGTAGTCAGTAGGTAGTAGCCGCGAGACGCATCAGCGGAAGAGCCGTATGGTGGAAATCTCCTTGTACGGATCTGGCGGGGGCCCCGGGAAGGTAACAACCCGGGGCTACCCTACAACGCTGTCCAGTCTGCCAGCCGCCCCGCTCCGCCTCACCCACTTGCGCCGCTACCCCTGGCGGCGGTCGCCGAGCCCTGGTACGTCATGAAGTTGGTGTGGCCACTGGTGTGTGCTGCCTTGCTACCGGTTGACCTCAACAACCTGCAGACAGTGTTAGAACTCTTCGTCAACCACATCGGTCGTGCCAACGAGCGCGCTCGACGGCCACGCCAGCGCGATGTTATTGAAGCTATGCTTGGCTAACACCTATGGGGGGAAAGCCTGCCCGCAGAGCCTCGGCCGACGAAACGTGAGGGACGCCTTGGTGTGCGATGCGATCTGGACCCCGATCGGCCGATGCGCTGGCGCGAGAACTTCTCTTGCCTTAGTGCTCGCAGACCACGCCGTGGAAACGCAACTCACTCGCTAGCGCGCCCAGCAGGTGATCCACGTCGTCCAGGGTGTTGTGCACCGAGACAGTGAAGCGAACACCGGAACGCCCATGCGGCACGGCGGGGAACGCTCCCAGACACACGAATACGCCACGCTCATGCAAGCCGCGAATTATCGGATAGGTCCGTTCGGCTGGACCACAAGGTACGAAGAAGATGGGGCTGACGTCGTGGTTGGCGAGCGGGATCCCCAGCTCGCGCGCTTTCGCGTTCACGCGTTCGATGCGGGTGATGAGCTCACGCTGCAAGCCTGCGAACTCGGGCGCGAGATGCAGCCGAGCGGACGCTACCGCAGCAGCCAAGAGCGGCGGTTGCACCGGGCCGCCGAAAAGCAAGGGCCCGCCGCAGCGCCGCACGCGATCACGCTCCTGCCGGTCGGCAAAGATCAACGCTCCGCCACCGGCGGAAAACGCCTTGTTTAGCGAGAGCGCCACGATGACCCGTTCGTTCCCGCCGAGCACATCGAGCACGTGACCGCGACCATGGCGACCAAGCCACGAGGTGGAGTGTGCGTCGTCCAGATAGAGTCGCACTTGCGGATGGCGCTGCAACAGCTCCGCCAGGCTCGCAAGAGGCGCGAAGTCCCCTTCCATCGAGTAGAGCCCGTCGCCCAGGTACCAGACTCGCTCGTGCTGCGCTGCCAGCCGTATGACCTCCTGCTCGACTTGTTCCATCCGACCGTGGTTCACGATCACGATCGGAATCCCCTTCAAGAGTGCAACTGCCGTGTGCAAACTGGCGTGTGCGAATCGGTCCATGACGATTGCATCGCCGGGCCGCACCAGCACCGGCAATGCGGCGATGTGTCCAAGTGTCGTCGAAGCCGTGACAAGTGCGTGACCGCCCGTCATCGTCGCAAGAGCACCCTCAAGTGTCTTATATAAGGGTGAGTCCATGTAGACCCGAGACATGGAGAACTGCGTTCCGTAGCGCCGCACGGCCTCGATGACGGCGTCTTTCAGTTCTGGTCGCTGCTCCAACCCGAGATAGCTGCAACCACCGAAGTTCAGCAGCTGCTGTCCCGCCAGAGAGAGAGAACGCCCGTGATAATCCACGTCGTCGGCGGTCTGCAAAGCCACGCCCGCCTTCGCATGGGCCCGAATGCTCTCGTCGATGGCGTCGACGAGTTGCGCTGGTGCAAGACCATCAGCTGAATGCGCCATGTAAACCTCCTGGGCAGCACGCGATTTTCGACACCTCGAATGCCACCGAAGCTAACGTTAGTCGTTTTGGTGCGCACTTACCAGTCGTGACATGGCCGGGTCTTCTGTAGTAACTTTCGACTGCCCGATGTTTGAAGAGCAACAAATTTCGTCTGGCCTGAGCGTCATCCACTGCGCTGACGGAATTGCGGTAGCCACACTCGGGCCGGTGTGTGTGGTGCTCTGGCGTGGGGCGGTGGTTGCGTGGCGCTTCGAGCTGCAGCGCAAGGGTCTCGCGGAGACGGTGCGGCTCCATCCTGGCAAGGCCGTCCTGCTCTGCGTGATCGAGCCGACCGCAGCACCACCCAATGCCGAGTTCCGCCGCGCTTCTGCAGACATGCTCATCGGTCACGGAGAGGACCTCCGCTGCGTGTGCTCGGTGATCGAAGCTCAAGGGTTTCGGGCATCCGTGATACGGAGTGTGCTCGCGGGCATGAGTCATCTCGTCGGGCGAAAAGAACTACGCAAGGCGTTCGTCGCAAACATGGATGACGCTATCGAATTCCTGAAGCCTGACGTCTCGCCCGCCACGCTCCGGCGCCTGGCACCCGCCATCGCCGAGCTTCGCACCACACTCGCTCCAGCGGCGGAGCCTTTCATCGTCGCTCAAGACTGAAGACAAGACTGAAGAATGAGGAGGTCAGCGTGTTGAATGGATCGACCAAGCAAGTGTTGGGACCGATACTTTGTTGTCTCGCCATCGCCTGCCAGGGCGCACCCCGGGGCCCAACCACGGAGAGCGGCACACCAGCCGCGGTGGTCGAAGCAGGATTGCGCAAGGACAGTCCGAAGTCCCACAGCCGCGTCTTCGCCGAGCTCGATCAACCACCAGCGGGCGTCGCCGGCGGGCTCGATGTCGTGTTCGTTGGCTCACCCTTCGAAGGGCGCGTGCTGGCGTTGTCGCGTCGCACGGGCCGACCAGTCGGCGAGCTGCCCGTGCCCGCAAACGGCTTCGTTCTCCCTTACATCCTGCATGAGGTCGGCGTCGGACGCGTGGCGGTGCTCGATGCTGGCGGTGTACCGAGCCCTTCGCCCTTCGTGGCTGCCAACCCGACCATCTACGAATACAGCTACACCTTCTCGCCACGCACCGGCTTCGCTGCAGAGCTGACACGCGCCATCTCGTTCGAGTCGGTGCTGGTGGGCTTCCCGGAAGACTTCGTGCGCCTCGACGACGGGCGCTATCTCCTGTCCGACGCTGTGCTCGGGAGCTTGTGGGTTGCCGAGCCCAACGGGAGCATTCGTCCCGGCATCGTGCCGAGGAGCTTCGCTCCGCAGGACGCGATAGCTCAACTGGTCTTCTGCCCGACCATGCCCGAGATCCAAGTCAGCGGCGTGCCCTTCCTCTTCTCCGCCTCGACGCTCCCTGGCATCGGTCCGATGGCCGTGCACGACGGCATGCTCTACTTCTCGTCGTCCTGCGCGGGCGGCACATATACGGTGCCGCTGGCCACTCTCTCCGATGCGCGCCGCCCCGAAGAGCGCGCCGCGGACATTCGCTTGCTCTCTGCCAAACCGGCAGGTGTAGCGGTGGAAGAGCTGCTCGGCTTCGCGTTCCCGCCAGCCTCCTGCGACGAGAGCGACTATCTCTACGCGACCGATGCGCTGCAGCACCGGATCATTCGCGTCGACATCCACACCGGCGCGCGCGAAGTCGTGGCGGACGACCCAGCGCTCTTCGACTTCCCCTCCTCCACCGCGTTCCTACCGCCGGTGGCAGGAGTCTCCCCACTGGCTGTGGTGTCGAATCAGCAAGAACGCCTGACCTTCACCAACGACGCAATCACGCAGGACGATCCCTCGCTGCCCTTCCTCGTCACTGAGCTCTTCGTCGGCCGCCCCGGGCCCTACTGAAGCCACGCAGCGCCAAAGACGGACAAACCTCGAATTTCCCCCTCGTGATGTCAAGCGGCACCTTGCGCGGCCTGCCTGCGTCGTCGCCGATCACCCCCGCCTCGCACTGCGTCGACCACTGCAAGAACCGGATTGCCGCACGGCTGTCCACGTGCGTCCCCACCGGAACCCTTCGCTCACGCCTCAACGTCTGCTGCAGGCCGCGCGCGTCGGCCGTGGGGGCGTGAACGTGTCGTCAGTCCAGCGCGAGCCGCAGCTGCGAAGGGTGAGCTCGCCGCGGTCGCGCTGCTGATGGCGGCGGCTGTGGAGCGAGGCCGGTCTGACGCGCTTCGCGATACCCGCAGGGGTGGGCCATGGCGTTGGCGATGGCGCTCGGGGTGGTGCACAGCTCGCGCAAGGGTACCCCTTCGGGTATCACACCCCTTCGGGTGTCACGAAGCGCGTCGAAGCGCGTCATGCGGCCTTGGCAGTGGACGCAGGTGGTCACGTCCACCGCGAACACGTGACGCATAAGCTGAGCCCACGGATGACGGCCTTTGTAGGGTGGCGGACGCGGAGCGCCCTCAGCCGGCGGCGCGGGCTGCGGCGGCACGTCGTTGGTGAAGAGCGGCAGCTGAACCGGCTCTGTGGGCGCAGCCGGTGCGCGCGGCACCACCAGCGAACGGAGCTTCGCGTTAGGCGCGAGCACTCCGTCGATCGCGATGGTGTGGAAGTGCACCGAGAGCCGCAAAGCCGAATCCGTCCTCTGCACCACCGTCACCGCCCCGGTCTGAGCCAGCGCGGTGCTTGACAGCCCATGCACCTGCTTGGCCCGCCGCCGATAGCTGCGCGACAGCTCCCGCACGAACGCGTTGAGCACGGCGGCGCACAGCTCTCGGTCGTAGCCGAGCAAGTGGCGTAGCTGAAACGGTAACGAGCACACCCAGTGCCGCAGCGGGACCTCGGGCAAGACGCACTGCGTCAGGTGCAACGACGCAT
>DASVHQ010000264.1:0-4472 GCA_036382515.1 Polyangiales bacterium
TTCTATCGAGTGCAAGAACGGCGCCAGCCCGCCGCCGACGCAGGGTCGGTAGGTCGGGTCGGATGCTGGAGGGGTTGCCGACCCTGACCGGCTCGGCCGCACGGAAGAGCGGCGAGCTGACCGACACCATTGCGCGGTCAAGGCGGCTCTGAGGAGCGGTCTCACGACGTTCTTCAACCGGCCGCCAACAGCGTGATCAAAGTGACGGGCGAGATCGAGGTTCAAGCGAGCCCCGCAATTCCCTCTTTCGGCTCAGAAATCTACCGGGCCACAATTCCCGACCCACATCCCAGCTGCACGCGGGACTCCAAAGCCGGGGTGGGGTCATTCTGGAGCCTAACCGAGCGCTGCGGTTCCGTCAGCCAACATGGCGTAGTGGTCGGCGTGGAGGCGAGGCTGATCGATAACGGGGCGGTTTCTCTGATTCCGCCCGGACAAACGCCTCCCAGTCTGCCGCCACCGTAGCCCCGCGTCACCCGCCTGAGCAGCTACCCCTGGCGGCGGTCGGGCCGCGCTCAGTGGCCTGCGTCTTCGGTACCGCCGTCCAGCGAGTGGTCGGAGGGTGGGGCGAGGGTGCCGCTCGCGCTGGCGCAGTAACCGTCCCATGAGCCGCAGCCGAACGACCGGCCCGTGTACGCGGCGACGCGGTCCGAGAACGTTTCGACGACGCCCGCGAGGCTCGTGATCGACAGCGTGTAGGAGTCGCCGTTCGTCAACATGTATGACGAGCCCTTCCATTCCAAGAGCACGGAGAAGTCAGCGCTGCTTCCCGCCGTGAACGTGAGCCGCGCGCTGAATGGGTTCGCTCCGGCGTCGTTCTCGGGCGCCAGGAGCGTGATTGCAGTGCTCCAACCGGTTGGCACCTCGACCGCACTCGCGGCGACCTGTATCGCTCCGGTCCGACAGTCGTCGTTGCGGCACGCAGTGAACGTCGCGTTCTTGAGCTCGACGAAGCTTCGGAGAAGCTCGAGCGTACCGGTGTACCCTTCCTTGCACGTGTAGACGTAGCCGGCGCACGGATCGGGGGGCGCGCACAAGGGTGACGCAGTGTCCTGCAGCGCGCACTGTCTGGCGTAGAGCGTTCTACTCGTGTCGGCCACTCCGCCGTCCGCCGCGGTGCAGACGCCGCCCGTATCGCTCTGCTCGATGACGCCAATGAGCATACCGCTGGCATCGAAGTTGTACTGCATCGAGCCGAGGCCCACAGCCGCGACGACGCTCTGACCACCGCACGAATTGGGCTGCACGGTGGTGCTCGGGGTCGTCACGCAAAGTGCCGCGTGGAGCGCGCCGAGTGTGCTCGGGCAAGCACCTTTGCAGGCTTTCGCAAGCAGCTGCGCGCCGGGGCAGGCGTCGAGCGGCGTGGCGCGGTCGGTACCGCCATCGGTGCCGCCGTCAGTGCCGCCGTTGGCGGCATGGCCGCTGGCGCCCTTCACGCCGTTACAGGCTCCAAGCATCAGCGACGCTAGCGCGAGAAACCTGAGTAGACCGGGGCCATGCATGCGAACACCTCCGCGAGCCTGCCGCAGCACTTTCCGTGCCAGCAAGCGGCGGCGAAATCCTGCGCAGAAGCAGCGCGCAAGCGTGCCACTTCGTGCCAGTCGCACACCCACCGCACGGTTGTGCGCCGGTCGGGTGGCTGCAAGCGATGGGCGGACTCTCTTTCCGCCGTGCATCCTCCGCACGCGAGCCGACTCCTGTCGCGCCGACTCGACACGGAGACGCGCCCCACAACACAGTCAACCCGAGGCAGTTCACATAAGTAGTAGCGGTTTGGCGGAGCGCCGCAGCGACCGATGCGCAAGTGGGCGCCCATCGCTTCGCCAAACCGAGGTTGAACGAAGCCGCGTAGCCGCGCTGAGGTCCGCCGAGTGTAGCGCCCACAAGCTCACCGCAAGCGATCTGGAAGCCTGGCGCCCCGAAGCGAAGACCCGCAAGAGCGCGAAGAAGGTCGCGACGTGATGGGTCACGCGCCTCAGTTCGGTCACGGTTCGTGCCGAATTGTCGCTGCGTGAGAGCGTGCGGGGACGCGCAGCGCTGAGGTCCGCCGCCAGGGGTAGTAGCTGCTCAGGCGGGTGACGCGGCGCGGGGCGGCCGGCACAGACTGGAGGCGTTTGTGCTGGCTACCGCCCAGACCACCGGCGCGCGAGCCGGCGAGGTGCTGATTGGCGCGCCGCTCGACGATGGCGACGTCGACCCGCGAAAGCGCGAGCTCGGCCGCCAACATCAGCCCCGTGGGGCCTGCTCCAGCGATCACCACCGCATGCTCCGTCATGGCGCTGACCGTGCGGCATGATGCGGGCTTGCCGCACGCCCCCGTGTCGGCTTCAGCGCCGGGCACGCGATCGCAACCGGAACAGACACAGAGCCGCCAACCACAACATCCATGCACCGAAGTCCGCTCCATGACTTGAGCCTGGGATCGAGCAACCGCAACCGCTCGAGCCGGCGTTTCCCGCGTTTCCCGCGCTTGCCGCGTGTGCCGCGCTGCCATCCGGCGCTCCGTTGCCGCCGTCGGCGGGTGCGCCCGCATCTTTGCTCGTCGTGCCGATGCTCGTGTTGCCGGCGCCACCATGGCCCGCGCTTCCCACACCCGAATCAGCACCGCCACTGGTGGCTCCTGTATCTGCTGCAACGCTTGCAGCCGTGCCGTACTCGAAGGCGCCGAGGTCGTTCGCGCTTGCACGCACGGCCTCACCCACCGGTTGTACGTACTCGGAGGTGGCGCTGAGCGAGACCGTATCAACGGCACCGACGGCGACGCCTTTTCCGATCGCAGGAGAGCCGGTCATCAAGTGGTAGTCGTAGTGTGCAGAGTCGACAAACAGCGGATCGACTCCGCTCAAGTTGTCGGCAGACAGTGGCCCCGAGCTCGACACGGTGCCCGCGCCCACGAACAGGTTGTTGTTGGCGCTCAGCGTCGCACCAGGCGCTCTGATGAACGTGCCGGTGCCGAGGTCGTTCACGAAGGTGTTGTTGACCACGAACACGCGCTTGTCCGGATTGCTTGCACCCTCCTCGCCCCAGGTCAGCAGCGTGGGGTTGCCCGCGTTCTTGCCCTTCTCGATGATGTTGCCCACGACGACCGCGAGGCCACCGTTGGGAAGATCAATCTCGTAGCTATCGGGGCCGTCTTCGCCCGTCAGGCGGTTGTACTGAATGTAGTTGGCCTTGGCGCGCGACTTCAGCAAATGCCCCTTGTCGGGTGTGTCGGTTGCGATGCTGTGCGACCAGTTGAAGCGAAAATACAGCGCGTCGATGTTCGCGATGTAGAGATTGTGCGTGCAGCCCTCGCCATTGCAGCCATCACCCCGCCCATTGCCGAAGAATTCCGTGTGCTCGATGGTGACCGTGCCTGAGGTGCCACCAAGTATGCCGTTCTGGTTGTCGTGAATCGTGCAAGCGCGCACCGTCAGGCCGCTGGCCTCGACTCGAATGGCAGCGGCGTTTTCACCGTTGCCCGCCGTGATGTGCGCGCCCGTGAGCTCGAGGTTCTCGATCGTCACGTCCGCGGCGGTGACGACGTAGATGCCCTTGTACTGCGCGGGATGGTCCGTGCTCGACAGGTCGATCCTGGGTAGGCCGCCAACGCCGCGCAGCGTCAGCCCCGCGACGCTGATCGCGCAACTGTCGGTGTAGGTGCCCGCCGCAATCTCGATGGCGTCACCGGGCTTGGCCGCAGCAACGGCATCGCAAGGAGCCGCGTACGTTTGGCCCGCGCCCACTTGCAGCGCTTGCCCCGCCGCGCTGCCCGGGTGCAGCACCATCCCAAGGCTGGCTATCGTTGTCCACGCCGCCGCTGAAAAGCAGAGATATCGCATCGGTCTGGCACCAGTGTACCACTGCTCGCGCCACTATCGCCCGCGAATCCCACCGTGAACTGCGCGGTCGACTCCGGTGTGGGCACGGTGAAGCCGGTCGACGTGAACGCGTGAACGTGCCGGTGAGCTGCACCACGCCGTTGCCTTCGGCACCGGTAAGCGAGTTTCCGGATACCGTGAGCGTGCCGTTCTGGTTGGCGATGCCTGGTCCGGTCGAGAGCACGCTGGGGAGCATAGTCGGCACGAAAGGGGTCTTGGCTTTCCGTTCGAGGCGACATATTACCGCTTCTACGAAGTACTGCGTCGCCCCCTCCTCATTCTTCCACGCGGCAGTGGCATACAACGTAGCGTTGTCGGCGCTCACCGTCGCCCACGATGACCTCCTTGACGCGCAGGTTGTCACGCACTTCTGCCGCAGCAGAAGATGGGTGAGCAGGGCCACAAGATTTACTTCGTGGTTCGGGCGTTATGTAAACTCCGGCCAGGCTCGATACCCCTTTCAGAGTTCCGACTATGAGCGGACTATGCTCTCGTGCGGACTATGCTCCGGACTATCCTCATGACGCGACGAACAACGCTCATCCTACTCGGCTCCCTCTTCTTGGGTGCTTGTCCAGTCGGCCACAAGGCTGGCGCGCCGAACGCCAGCGC
>DASVHQ010000265.1:0-5613 GCA_036382515.1 Polyangiales bacterium
GCCTGAGACCACACGTGCTGCCGCCAGAAGGCGACGACGATGGCGATCAGCGTTTCGGAATTCGTCCGTTGTCCCACCGCGCGCCTCCGGCGAGCGAGGGTATCGCATCGGCGACCCCACACAACTGCGGGAAGCCCGCGCGCTTGCGCGACCGCTGACCCAAACGGCTAGGGCCGATCCCCGCTCCGCCAAACATCGGTCACCAGCACCGCGCGCTCAATCCCCAACCCGCAGCGATAGATCCCCACGCCGGCTGAATCGATCCCCACCGGGGATCCCATGCCCAGCCCTGGGGCTCGCACGCGCCACTCCGGGGACCATGAACGCCGGCCTGGAGTTCTCGTCGCCCGCCGCGGAGAACGAATCGCACGCCCCGGGGATCACTTTCACGCAACTGCCAGCGGCGCCGCTCGATGAGGGAGCAGAGACAGCGTTTCGCTTCGCACGCTGCGAGGCAGCGGCTGTCGCAACCCACGAACGAAAAACCAACAACACAGGAGACACTGTCATGGCAAGGCTCACGATTGGACAAAAGGCACAGCGCGTTCTGAAGTTCTTGATCGGCCTGCGCAATCCGCGCGTGGCTGCGGCGCTTGCGGGCTACGGCTTCACGGAGAAAGACCTGCGCGAGGGCCTGGAACACTTGGCGGCGTTCACCCGCGGCCGGTTGAACATCCAGACGCCCGTGGAGGATCCGCAGCTCATCAAGTCGCTCGACGAGTTCGAGAGCCGCTGGTTTCCGATCGCGCGGCACACGTTGGAACGCCACTACCCGGCCGTGGCCGAGCGCCTCTTTCTCAACCTCACACAGACCGAAGGCGTGGTGGTCGCCGTGTCGGTCGCAACGCTCGTCGAGCGCCTGGGCGCAATGGACGATCCGAGCGGCGCCTACGGCGCTGACGGTCCTGCCGCGCGCGTGCTGCTGACGCAGCGCGGGCTAACAGACGAACGGCTGGCGGAGGCGAAAGCCATGCTGGATCAACTCGGCACGTTCGGCGGCGACGTGCTGCCGCCGCCATCAGCGGCGGATCCGAGCGAGATCGAGGCCGCGTTGTGGAGCTGGTATCTGGAGTGGAGCGGCATCGCACGCGCCGTGATTCGCGACCGCAGGCTGCTGCGTGCCCTCGGTTTCCTGCAAGGGCACGGCGGCAGCGCGGTGGATGACGGCAGCGACGGCGCCCCGGTCGAACCTACCCCGGTCGTCGATGCCCCCGTGCGACGCCTGAGCGCCGGCACCACCGAGAACACCCAAGGCGCGAGTGATGCAACGCGCGCTACAGGTTCGTGATGCAAAGAGCGCGGATGCCGGCGGGCATGCGCCGGCATCCGCCAGCGCTCGCGGGCGCTCAAATCAATGTGATCTGCCCCGGCTGCACGCGTTCGTTGTCGACGCGCACGCCTTCGAGCGCGAGCAGGTAGCGCTTGATGTGCACCCCCGGCGTGTAGCCGCCGAGGCCCATGTCTGTCTCGATCACGCGATGGCACGGCACCACGAGCGCGAGTGGGTTCTTGGCGTTGGCCATGCCCACGGCGCGCATGCCGCGCGGTGCGCCGACATCCGTGGCCACACCCACGTAGCTGCGCACGCTGCCGCGAGCGATGCGGCGCAGCGCGTGTGATCCTCTTCGCGCTCGAGAGGCCAGCCCGCGACGCTGAGCTCTTCCAGATGCCGACGCGCCGTGCGCGGCGACACTCCGCTCTCGCGCGCGAGAGCGGCCTGCGACCACACGCGCTGCCGCCAGAAGGCGACTACGATGGCGATCAGCGTTTCGGAGTTCGTGCGTTGACCCACCGCGGCCCTCCCGCGGGCGAGAGTAGCGGAGCAGACCCCACACACAACTGAGGAGAGCCCGCGCGCTTGCGCGACCGCTGACCCATTCGGCTAGGGCCGATCCCCGCTCCGGCCAGCGGTGGGATGTTCCGCCGCGTGCCAGGCGGCAACAAACGATCAAGGCTGCCAGAGCAACGCCAGCTCCAGCTCGATGGCGTCGAACGGCTCGGCGCGCACCGGCGCATCGCCAGCATGCGTTGCGACCAGCACGTAGGCGCCACCGGCGAGCCGGAAGACCTCGAGCGTGTGCGCATCCGGGTCGAGGAACCAGAGGTGGTGGACACTTTCGCGGCGGTAGATTTCACGCTTTTCGGCGCGGTCGGTGCGCTGGGTTGCAGGGGAAAGGACTTCGCACACCCAATCCGGTGAGATCGTGCAGTAGGCCGCCGCCGGGAGCTCCGGGATGCGCTCGCGACGCCAACCGGCAAGGTCGGGTACGAGGATGTCGGGCCGAGTGCCCAGGTGCAGCTCAGGCTCGTCGAGCAGGATCCAGCCGCCGGGCCCGCCGCGGCCGCGTCGAAATGGCGGGCCGAGCTCCTCGCCCAGCACGGACGACGCGTGCGCGTGGCGCAGCGCCGGGCGCGGCTGTACGTGAAGCTGACCCGCGATCACCTCGCCAACGACGTGACTGGGCAGCGCCAGCCACTCGGCGTAGGGATCGAGGCGGCGCGCCGGTTGGGACATGCTCAAGCACTGTGTCATGCGCCCCGGAGCCGATCCAGTGCGCGTCAGGGCGCTCGAATCGAAGCACCGCGGCCCCAATCAGTCCCCTGTTCCCCCAGCCGTCAGCCCCCACGTCGCCGAGACCGCGCCCGCATAGGGATCGATCTCAGCGGGATGGGGACCGATGCACGTCCGGCCGGGGCTCGCGTCGCTCGCAACCCTCGTCGAGCGCCTGGGCGCGATGGACGATCCGAACGGCGCCTACGGCGCGGACGGTCCTGCAGCGCGCGTGCTGCTGACGCAGCGCGGGCTCACAGATGAACGGCTGGCCGAGGCCAAGGCCATGCTGGATCAACTCGGCACGTTCGGCGGCGACGTGGTGCCGCCGCCATCAGCGGCGGATCCGAGCGAGATCGAGGCCGCGTTGTGGAGCTGGTATCTGGAGTGGAGCGGCATCGCACGCGCCGTGATTCGCGACCGCAGGTTGCTGCGTGCCCTCGGTTTCCTGCAAGGGCACGGCGGCAGCGTGGTGGATGACGCCGGCGACCCTGCTCCGGTCGAGCCTGCCGCGGTCGTCGAGGCACCCGTGCGACGCTTGAGCGCCGGCACGCGCGAGGCCGATCAAGCCGCAAGTGATGCAACGCGCGCGACGGGTTCGTGATGCAAAGAGCGCGGATGCCGGCGGGCATGCGCCGGCATCCGCCGCGGCTCGGGCGCCGTGGTGGTAGCTCGAACCACCGATTTCGGGGCAGGCTCCGCCTGTGAATGTCGGCATGGGGGCGGCCGTGCGCGGACTGGGCTAGACTCAGACACGAGGGCAACCAATGCAACGCGCCATCAAACTTCAAGTGACCGTTGGGAAGGATCACCTGGTGAAGCTTCCTTCGGAGTTCCCGGAGGGGCCGGCGGAGGTCATCGTCATAGCAGCGCTCCCAACGACGCTCGACGCGCGCAGCGCTCGGCGCGCAGCCATCGGTCGCTACGAAGGCAAGGGCATTCACCTCGCAGAGGACTTCAACGCGCCGCTGCCTGACGAGGTATTGGATGGCTTCGAGGGCGCAGCCGACGTCGAGCACAAACCGTGAAGCTGTTGCCGGCGCTCTCCGACCCTGCCCACGATCTGTACGTGTCCGCCGCATCCATCTGGGAAATGGCGATCAAGATCCGACTGGGCAAATTGAAGTTGCACGTGGACTTGGCAGAATTCGTAGCAACCCAAACGGGCCCCGGTGTCGCCGAGGTGCTGGCGATCACCGCAACGCACGCGCTCGGCGTCGCGCTGGTACCGCAGCACCATCGTGACCCGTTCGATCACATGATCGTGGCCCAAGCCAAGGCCGAGCAGATGACCGTTGTCAGCGCCGACCGAGCGCTGCGCGCGTACGATGTTCCGATCTTGTGGGACTGAGCGCGTCCGCACGAACTCAGCAGTTGTGACTCGGCCGCGCCTTCGTCAACTGCAAGCCCTGGCTAGCCCGCCGATTGGGTCCATCTCAAGCGCGTGCTACGCATGGTCCAGGTGTCTACGTGTACGCGGAGGACCGCGACGCGCAGGCGAAGCATGATGTCGCTCCCGACCTCGTCGTTGCGTTACGCAGTTTCTTGGTCCGGGCGAGGCCCGGCCGTTAGGTTCCTGGACGGTCATGTTCGAGATCGTCGGCCCCATTGTGAACGTTGAAACCATCGCCTCAGGACGCGAGATTCGTGAGCTCCCGCGGCTTCAGAAGGCGTATGGCCGGGCCCGATGGCGAAAGCTCAAGGGAATTGCTAGGATTAAGCTTCAAGATGGCAGCCTCCACACAGCGGAAGTCCACTGGTACGAAGCGCACGGCATCGGTCGCAAGGAGCACAAGATCAAGCGGCTCATCGCGTGATGTTCGGCGAACGTATGTGGTGTGCGTGTCGAACGACGGATACCCAGCGTCGTTGGAAGTTCGTAAGATCTACACCGCGGTTCGGGACGCAGCGGCGGAGAAACTCGGCATGGTGCGTGTGATCGACGAGTCCGGGGAGGCCTACCTGTACCCTCGGACGCAGTTCACGGAGATCACGTTGCCTCGCGCTCTGGCCAAAGCGCTCGCAACGTAGAACGCGCGTCGGGAGCCGCGTTCAGATCAACGTGAGCTGCCCCGGCTGCACGCGTTCGTTGTCGACGCGCACGCCTTCGAGCGCGAGCAGGTAGCGCTTGATGTGCAACCCCGGCGTGTAGCCGCCGAGGCCCATGTCTTTCTCGATCACGCGATGGCACGGCACCACGAGCGCGAGTGGGTTCTTGGCGTTGGCCATGCCGACGGCGCGCATGCCGCGCGGTGCGCCGACATCCGTGGCAACGCCCACGTAGCTGCGCACGCTGCCGCGAGCGATGCGGCGCAGCGCTTGCCACACGCGGCATTGAAAGTCGGTGCCGTGCAGATCGACTGGGAGTTGCGCAGGGTCGAGCGGCTTGCCGGCGAAGTAGTCGCGCAGGGGCTGCTCGTAGATCTGCGGGATCGGCGCGACGGGCAGGTGCGCGGGGACGTCGGCGGGCTGTGGCTGGTCGGCACCCAGCACCCAGCTCACGTTCGAAAGGCCCGTGGCCGTCCAGGCGAGCCAGAGGGTCGCGTCCACGGCAGGCACGGGCAGCGCGCCGCAGCCGAGGCGTGCGTCGGAGACCGGGGCGAGTGCGTGAACGTCACCTTTGGCCATGGGCAGGCTGTCGTGTACCACGAATCGGCAGCGTCGCCGTCGGGGGGCGTTTGCACCGGGTATGTGTCGGTGCGATAGTCGCGCCGCCAACGAGTCCCCACCCCGTGCTTCTTGCCAGGCGGCGCCATGTTTTCCGCACCGGTCTCCATCTGCCTCGCTTTGACTGCGGTCGCGCTCGTGCTGCATCGGCTGGGCGTGTGGGCCACGTTCCGGCACACGCAGGCCCCGAAAAACCTGGCTGATCTCGCGCCAGCGCCGGGCCCCGGGGGCAGCCTGCCGTGGCCCGCGCTGACCGTGCTCAAGCCCATCAAGGGGCTCGAAGAAGAGCTCGAACAGAACCTGCGCTCATTCTTCGAGCAGGACTATCCGGCGCCGCTGCAGCTGGTGTTCGCGAGCACCGAGGTCGGCGATCCCGGGATCGCGGTGGCGCGGCG